>JAQXAY010000023.1 GCA_029252685.1 Saprospiraceae bacterium
CTTATCATTTACGGATGAAAATGTTATTGCTTTTAGCACAAACAACAGGCCGCTTTCTATTCCAATGCTCCAGCGTTTTATACTTCCAATTGAAGCAGGTATAGACGACCTGACGGAATTCATACCCTGCGCAAAGATTCCAAACACTTCTAACTTCCAGGCTGTTGTTTATTGGAGAGGTGGAGTGATGGATTACCAATACGTACTAGCTACTTATACAAACGAAGGCGATATCATTGATAAAAAGGTAATCGGCGGAACTTTTTACGATGGTAAACTATTAACCAGATCGGTATCAATAATGAAAGAAGACTGGTCCATACAAGTTCTTACCGGCCAGTCAGAAGACATAAATACGCTCACCTACGATGCCGCAAACAGTAAAGCCGTCATACTAGAACTCATGCCAGACGGCGAAATTAAAGATTAAAAAAACAGAATGAAAAGAAAAAAATCGACGAAGCGGGTTGCCAAAAAAATCGGCAACAACGATTTGAGAAGAGAGATCATCAAAATTTTAAAAAGAAACCCAAGTGTAGCACTCCCAGCTAAACTAATCTCAAAGAAACTGTCTGTAAAAAAGAATACAGAAAAAATCAAGCCTATCCTAGATGAGCTCGTAGCAAGTAATGTGATTATCGAGAAAGGAAGATTTGTATACCAATACAAAGATACAGAAGGCCTAGGAGACCGAAAAACAGCTGTCGGCAAAGTAGACATGACCCGTCGCGGAGCAGCTTTCATATTGATTGACGAATTAGAAAATGATGTCTTTATTACAGAGCATAAACTCCATGGAGCATTCAATGGAGATACCGTAGAGATTCAGTACTGGCCAACAAGAAGAGGGAAAAGGCCTGAAGGTCAAGTTATAAAAGTTGTAAAAAGAGCAAACAGTCAGTTTATAGGAATTGTCAAGATTTCTGAAAAATTTGCATTTTTTATACCTAGCAATGAGCGGGTAAATTCTGATATGTTCGTTGCCCTAAAACATTTGAACGGAGCAAAAGATAATGATATAGTTGTTGTAGAGGTTATAGATTGGAAAGAAGGAACTTCAAAAAGTCCCGAAGCAAAAGTTATGTCTTTAATGGGGCAAACTGGAGATTCAGATCTTGAAATGAAGACCATCTTAATAAATAATGGATTCAACCTAGAATTTCCTGGCCAAGTTCTTCAAGAAGCAAATAATCTATCTGACGAAATAACGGCGGAAGACCTTGCCCAAAGAAGAGACATGCGAGCTGTGACTACCTTCACTATAGATCCGCATGATGCCAAAGATTTTGATGATGCACTTTCTTACAGAGTTTTAGAAAATGGCAATAAAGAAATCGGTGTTCACATTGCTGATGTAGCACATTACATTCAAGAAGGTTCGGCCCTAGATAAAGAAGCTTTTGAACGCTCTACATCCGTATACCTTGTAGATCGAGTATTACCAATGCTTCCTGAGCGCTTATCCAATGGTCTTTGCTCACTTAGACCCAATGAAGATAAGTTCACCTTTTCTGCTGTATTCGAGTTTGACGAAACAGACAAGATCGTAAGCAGATGGTTCGGAAGAACACTTACACATTCAGACAGACGCTTCACCTACGAGGAGGCGCAGGAAGTTATTGAATCCGGAGCAGGTGATTTTTCAAATGAAATCCTAGAGATGGACCGAATTTCCAAAGTACTCAGGAAAGGTAAGTTCAAAAACGGAGCTATCAACTTTGAAACGGATGAAGTTCGATTCAAATTAGATGAGGAAGCTAAACCTATTGGTGTCTACCTAAAAGTTCGAAAAGATGCACATATGCTTATTGAGGACTTTATGCTACTAGCAAATAAAGAGGTCGCATGGTATGTCAGTGAAAAAGGTAAGGAAAAAGAAATTCCATTTGTGTATCGTGTACACGATGAACCAAATCCAGATAAAATAGCAAACCTAAAATCTTTTGCTCTAGAACTTGGCTTTGAAATCAATATAGAGTCTCCTAAATCTATAGCATACTCCTTCAATAGTATGCGTGAACAAGCAGAAGAGAATGAGGCATTAAAATTGCTAACACCAATTGCAATCAGAACAATGGCAAAGGCCATCTATACTTCTGAAAATATTGGGCACTATGGATTAGCATTTACGCACTATACACATTTCACTTCTCCGATTCGAAGATATAGTGATGTTCTTGTACATCGCTTATTGCATAAAAATCTAGAAGGAAATATATACCGAACAGATAAAGAAGAGCTTGAATTGCGTTGTAAACACATCTCCGAAATGGAACGAAAAGCAATGGATTCTGAACGTGAATCTGTGCGTTACAAGCAAGTAGAGTATCTCGAACAACATATTGGGGAAGAGTTTATGGGCAAAATATCGGGGATAATAGACCGTGGAATTTTTGTTGAATTAAACGAAAACAAGTGCGAAGGAATGGTTGAATTCATTCGTATACCTGAACCTTTCGAAATTCCTGAATCCAGATTAAAAGCTGTAGGTATCACTACCGGAAAAGTCTTTAAGATGGGACAAGAGGTAAAAGTCAAAGTAGTCGATGCTGACAAGGAAAAAAGACAGGTTAGCTTTGAACTCCTAGATGAATACACCTTTGAGGATTTTGACAATATGAATTAAAAAAAGCAGGTGCTGAGCACCTGCTTTTTTTGTACAATTGCTTCAGACTAATATATTTTAATTATTTTCATAGATCATTTGACGACCAAGTAATCATGAAAATGGACAATACAAACTACGAATCTACAAACTTGCTTGAAGACCAGGAAAGCCAAGACACCTCTGTGCTTCACGATATACGCTCAGATAATTCTCCCAAAAAAGTCTGGAATGTATGGGAGAAAAAAGAAGCCATAATTACTAGAGAACGTAAAATCAGACGTTTGACTTTTGCAAACCTTCCACTCGAAATCGCAAAAGTTTTTGACCTCAACAAAGGATTCTTCTACACCTTTGTTGGACTCTTCACCCAACCAGCAAATATTATACGATCCTTTCTCGGACACAACAGGGACCGAGTAGCCAATCCACTAAAATATCTGTTGATCATAAACGGTATTATACTTTTTCTGATTCTAAAATTCAACTACTTTGATTTTCAGGCTGAAAATTTTGCCGATACAGGTACAGCTTTAGACGGAGATCGCATAGAACTCTTCAATGAATCAATAAATAAATACTACCTAGGCTTTTGGAATGTTTGGGTCATTGGCTCCATCATTTCTATGGGCATTTTTAGCTATTTTTTCTTTAGAAAAACTGGTTTTAACCTAGTAGAACAAATCGCTATAAACGCATACGTATACACACAAGCCTATGTCTTTTTCATCCCATTCATAGTATTCGAGCTGAATAGCCCCAAGCATTTACTCATCTGGTTAGCGATGTATCTATTCTACATTACTGCCGTGTTTACAAGTTTATTTAAGAACAGTGCTATCAAAACTTTACTTAAAGTTATACTTATCAACACCCTGGGTATCCTTCTATTTTATTTAGGGTTCTTGGTTTTTGCAGGTACATACTTAGCTTCTGGATTCATTACCAATTAAGCAAGTACAGACTTTTATTATCTTTAGGCAAAATTGACAACTTACACTATATGGAACCTTTAATTACTAACGACGCAGTAATATTCGGGATTTTGATTGTAATCCTAGCGATTATTTTTCATACTTCGAATCAAGCTGCATTTAAGAAATTCTATACCTTTGTCCCACCTCTATTGCTTTGTTATTTTATCCCAGGTCTATTAAATTGGCCCTTAGGGATTATATCAGGTGAGGACTCAAATCTATACTTTGTAGCTTCTAGATATTTACTTCCTGCCTCACTAATTCTACTTTGCCTGAGCATTGATTTTAAGAGCATCAAGCAGCTTGGATTTAAAGCGATCATAATGTTCCTTGCGGCTACATTTGGTATTATTCTTGGCGGTCCTATAGCCTTATTTGCAGCATCAGCAATATTACCTGAATCCGTTCTAAACGTTAATCCAGATGAACTTTGGAGAGGATTGTCAACTATAGCCGGATCATGGATAGGCGGAGGAGCCAATCAGACCGCTATGAAGGAAATTTTTGAGGTTAAAAATGAAATATTTTCTAGCATGATTGTCGTAGATGTCATAGTAGCAAATATCTGGATGGCATTTCTACTTTTCGGAGCAGGGCAATCTGACAAGATTGATAAAATACTCAAAGCGGATAATTCAGCAATAACAGCCTTAAAAGATAAAGTAAAAGAGTTCCGAGCTAAGGTTAATAAGATACCTACCACTACTGAGCTGTTTGTTATGTTTGGAATTGCTTTCGGTGGAGTTGCCGTGGCACATTTTGGAGCAGATATACTTTCCCCTGTATTTAAAAGCATCAACGAAGCCAACAATAATTGGCTTGTGGAGAATGGACTTTCAACTCTAATGTCTGGATTCTTCTGGTTAATAGTAATTGCAACCACGATCGGTGTGGGTGGCTCTTTCACTAAGTTCAGATCCCTAGAAGGAGTAGGTGCTTCAAAATTTGGATCAGTTTTCATCTATATTTTAGTAGCAACTATAGGTATGCAAATGAATATTGGTGAGATTTTCAAAAACCCAGGACTCTTTGCTATTGGATTAATTTGGATGCTAGTACATGTAATCATATTACTGGTAGTAGCAAAATTAATACGTGCGCCTTTCTTCTTTGTTGCTGTTGGATCACAGGCAAATGTAGGAGGAGCTGCATCGGCTCCTATTGTAGCATCAGCATTTGATTCTTCACTTGCACCAGTTGGCGTATTAATGGCTGTACTTGGATATGCATTAGGGACCTATGGAGCATGGGCTTGTGCATTACTCATGCAGGCCGCAGCTACTTAGACAAATACCACTTCTTTATAATATAAAAAGCTTGTTTGGCCTGGGGCGTATAATCCGTCTCAGGCCTTCTTTCTTTAGTCCCCTCATCGATATACCACTTCCAGATAAATCCCCCACTCCACCACGCTTTCGTTCTAAAAATCTTGAATAAAGCATCAAAGGCCCTTGCCTGAGCTTGTTCATTTGCAGCCATAGTGCGTCGCTTGGCTTCCAGGTTCCAATTTTCAAAAGCACAGTTATCAACACTCAAATAACCATATTCTGTAAACAATACTGGCTTGTTGTATTCCGATTGAGTTCGCTCTATTTCATCGAGATATTTCTTCCAAGCTTTTTCAAGCTCTTTCACAGAGGGATTCAAATTATCCAGCAAAGGGAAATAGGCATCAATACCAATATGATCTAGGTCCGACCAAAAACTTATCTGACTGAATTTATCCCAGTTAGCGGCATAGGTGACCTGACCACTATAAATCGCCCGGATATCTTTAATCAATTCAACCCAAAACGCTGAACGTTTTATTGCGGAGATATCCAACTCTGTACCAATACAAAAAATAGCTACCTTCTGACGAGCAGCTATCTGCGCAAAGTCAAGTATAAATGTGCGATAACTTGCCTCCCAAACAGCCCAGTCTGCAACTGACAAATCCAAGGCACCGGGCCAAGATCCCGGTATATAAATTTGAGGTTTAAGCATGACCTCTAGTCCTTCATTGTGGGCATATTCAACTGATCGTTCTGCTCCTTCCAGGGTCTCCCCCCACCATTGCCAATTCGCATAATTGTACCGAACCGTATTTTCGCCTTGCCGAGAAAATCCAAATGGTATTATGGCAACTGCATTTGCGCCCGACTCTTTCAAATCGCAGTAAGGCTGATTACCCACATCCGATTTGGGAGCAACAATTGAAAGTCCTTTATACTCAAAAGAAGATTCATTGTCCTTAAACGAATCCAATTTCGCAAGTTGAGCTTGTACACATGTTGAAAGTATACCAACTAGAATAAATAAATTTATAGCCTTAACTTTATTTACCATCATTCATTTTTTCTTCCAAAGCTAAATATCCAAATGCCTTCCAGGGAAGTAATTCAATCTCACTAAAATATAAGGGTAATTGATATGAATTAGAAGACCCCATTTTAGAAATTCGTCCTTTCAACTCATCAACAATATCTTTATCCATTCGGTGTTTTGCATATTCTTTGAAAAATCGAAATAATAAACGAACAGAATTATACTGCTCTTTATTTTTAAAGTAACGATAGCGGTAAAGATCTAATTGCTCCGCTTTTGCATACATACTAGACCAGCCTTCCGTTTTTCCGATCAAAAAATCAATAATCAGTATAGTAATATTCATTCCCATCTTATCTTTTGAATAAATGGGCAAGGAATTCAGCCATTTATAATACCTAAATGTTTTAAAATAAGATGTTTCACAATGCACCTTCCCATAGCGATATAAAACATAAAACAAGCCATACATCATATAAAAACCTTCAACAAATGGAAGATCTAAATTTCGAATCTTATTCAATCGGGGATAATAAACCCGGAAAAGATCAAAGGCTTCCTGGTACCTATTCAATCTCAGAAGAACTCGACTTTTTAAAAATATAATCCTTCCTGACTCAATGACATTTTTTGATGGGGCCAATTCTTCTAGTATCGACAGTGCATAATCAAGCTGTCCCTTGTGCAAAAGAATTTGGGCTTTAAGGATCTTAAGATTGTCTAGTAGCCTATTCCATGACTTAGATTCATTTTTTTCAAATTGATCTTCAACAGATACAATGTACTGAATAGCAGAATCAAAGGATTTATCAAGAATGGCATGAAGCACGATGGAGGAATGATAATAAAACAAAGCATGCTTGCTTCGTCGATCCGGTATCTGAATATTTTCAAAATCCTCCGATTGAAACAAAGGAATTTTATACGCTGGATACCTTTGCACACTCAATTGAAACGTTAGCGAAAAATAGATATTCTTTAAATGTTGTTCCTCGTTGAATAATAAGAGGTAATCTGCTGCCTTAAGTTCCATCTTACAAAAAGCCTGTAAATCCCATCGCATTAAGAGATGATAACTCTTTAAATAGTCGGCGAACTTAAAGGCTTGCTTAAATTTTTTTTTTCGCTCGGCTATCTTAAGTCCCTTGATTGCAAAAGCCTTACTGAGTTCTAAATGTCCCATGGATTTAAACAACAAAGTAAGCTGCCAATATTTGGATAGTAATGTTCCTGAATAAGCGCTCAGCTTAGTCGTTTTAGACATTAGGAAAATGTCTAGCAATTGGTCTGTAAACCTTGATTTAAGTTTTGAATAGGCTCCTGTATTTAAACAACCATAGAGATTCACAACCAAGTCTTCCTCTACTTGACAATTGACCAGCCCCTGTTTTAAGTTGATATACTTCTCAGTAGATAGAAAGGATTGAAATTGATCAAAAAATCTGGGCTGATCTGATTCAATAACCGTAATAAGGCTTTTTAATAGGGCAAAATTCATCTTCATTCTGGTTTTATAAAAAACACAACAAACTGACAAGCAAAAACTTATCAAAAAAGATGAGTGATTTCAACGGGGTTTTTAATGTCTATTCTAGGGTTACTTGCAGTTTAATATAGCAATTACGGAGGGTAAATTAAAATAAAAAAACTATGCAAGCATTAAAATTTATCTCCAGAACCAAACGTCTAGATACCCTTATCAGAAGAAAATCTACAGGATCTCCTGCCCAACTAGCGAACAGGCTTGGCGTATCTGAAGCAACAATATATAGGTATATTCAAGAATTGAAATTTATGGGTGCACCCATAAAATATTGTAGAGAAAGACAAAGCTATAAATACGAAAAGGAATTTGAATTGGAATTTTGAAAGGATATATGCAGACCCTTTTCATTTTGGATAATTTTCAGGGCATTAATTTTAAACTAGTGAGAGTTCTGAAAAGGGCTGCACAGCCTTCATTTAATAATCGAAACAGAACAGCAATTCGCTGCCTAAGTTTTGAATTTTATTTGAAGGTATACATATCCATTGCTCCCTTACCCTTTACCTGAACGGCTTTTCGGACTTCTGTTTCAAATACAAACTTTTCCTCAAGCAGCAAAAGTTCTTCCTTTACCAGTGCATAGGTATCCTCTGAAATATTAATGCCACCTATACGAGCATTACTCTCCATCCTGGAAGCTACATTTACCGCATCTCCCCATACATCATAAGCATACTTCTTAACTCCGACAATTCCACCAGACACAGGGCCTGAATTAATACCAATCCGTATCTTAAACTCAGGCACACCTGCTACTCGATGCAAGGCATTTAGATCATCAACAGCTTTTCGCATTCTAAAGGCTGACCTTATCATGCGTTGCGCATGGTCTGAATACTCATCTGGAACTCCCGATACACACATGTATGCATCCCCTATTGTCTTAATTCGCTCTACTCCTTCTTCACTTATAATTTCATCAAAGGCAGTAAAAAATTTGTTTAAATACCCCAGAAGTTCATTTGGTGGTATCTGAGCAGATATTTCTGTAAAGCCGGCAAAGTCCGAGAATAGTATGGTCGCAGCTTCAAAATTTGTGGCACAATCATCAGTAGCATCAGCCTGTATGCGTTTTACAACTGATGGAGGAAGTATATTCAACAACAAGCCTTGAATTTTGGCGTGTAACCTTCTAAATCGTACAAAAAGGAATATAAAAATGAAACAAGAAAATATCGCAATAGAAATATATATATAACTGTTTCTAAGCTTAAGATTACTCAATTTTAGATCTTCTTTCTTACGTTCAATTTCCCGTATATTCTTTTGGTCTAGATAAAGAGCTGCCTGTTTTTCATTATCCTGAATCTGCTTTTCATTGATATTTTTATACCTGTATAAATTGTACTTTTCAGAGTAAGAAAGCGCTTGTTCATATTGTCCACTTGCCTTATAATACTTTGAAAAATCTTCTAAAGATCGTTGAATATACCAATCACTTTCATTAGCATTTGCCAAGGTGGCTGATGTATTCAATGCATCTAAAGCCTGCTGCTTTTTACCTAGTGTAAGATACACTTCGAATAAGGCATTATTGACCTGTATGATTCGAAGCTCATCTGAAGCTTTACTCCAGACACTGCGCAGACGTTCCAGCTCGTCCTCAGCAAGTTTCATCTTCTTCTTGAACAAACTGACTTTACCAATTTCCTTATAAAAAATTCCTTTATCACGTTCGCAAGTCGCAATATTGAATTTCAATCTATCGATATGATCTTCATCTTGAATCTCCTGTCTAAAAGAAAGGGATTGATTATAAAATGCGATTGAAGAATCCTGATAGGCTATCGCTTTCTCAGATAGGCTATCCCTATGGTATTTCCAGCTAAAAGAGGAATACAGATTACCAAGGTTATTAAAAACATTTGCCAATTTACTGGTGTCACCCAAAGACTGACTAATAGCCATAGATTTAAGATAAGACTGCTTTGATTCTATATTCCTGGCTAGAGAATATTTCACATTACCCATAAGGTTGTATGCATCTGCCTCACTAGATTTAAGATCCGACAACTCCACCTCATCAAGACCATTTAAACTAGCCTGTTCCTCAAGGTTATTTAAATACTTGTATATATATTCAATAGCCTGATTAAAATGACCAAACTCGTCGTATAATTTAGCAATATTATAGGCAAGATTGCCCGCCTTTATTGGATTGTCGAGCTCTTCATATATAAGCTCAGCCTGCCTGTAATATAGGATAGCTTTTGTAAAATCATTCTTATTCTTGTAGAGTATTCCTAGGTTATTGTAAATCTTCGCTTGGCCTTTTTTATCTTCTGCCTCAATGCGAATCTGGAGAGAAGCTTCCCAATACTTAGCAGCTTCATCTAAGTTTTCTCGAATACTTTCAAGCACCCCGAGATAATTATAAGCATCTCCTTGAGCCGAATATAATTTATTTCGCTCCGCAATCTCAGCTGAAAGTAGTAAGCGTGATTTAGCTGTGTCTGGCACCGTCACCTTCAATTCCCAACCAATCTCATTGAGCAACTCAACAATTCTTGTTGTGTCTTTTTCAATTAAAATCAATCGTTGCATACTATCAGCCTCTGAACGCTGAGCAACAAGCTGGACCTGTAACATTAGTAAGACTGGAATAAATCGAAAAATAAGTTGGGACCTCAAGACACTGGCTTTAAATAAAATAAAAAGAACCTAGACTAAACATATGAGATACTACATAGTATATTTTAAACAAAAAAGGAGATAAAAAAATTATCTCCTTTTGATTTATTTCATGACTTGTACGCCAGAAGCATAAAACTTTAGCTGATACTCTGGATCAATAATCTGCTCAATTTCCTCAGCAGTTTTACCAGCGTCTTCCGCATAATGTCTCAATTCATCAACAGGAGTCATTTCAGAAAATGCTTTCCCATTCATAGCAATTTTTGTACCCATAAGATCTTTTGGAACAAAGAAACCGTAATCCTTAAATCGTACATTTATAACCTGAGAAGTATCCGAATCAGAAACTACAGTCATCCAACAACCTTTTACCTGACATACATCTTTAACTGTGCCATAAACAACAGCATCCAAAGAATCAGATTCCGCAATCATTGAAGGATCTATAACGTTTATATCCTTCGCATCTTCAGCATCGAATTCAGCACCAAATAAGGAAGGTGTTGCCTCTACTTCTGTCGAATCTGCTGAAACTTCCTCATTATTTTTCTCATTACTACAAGCTGTTACTAAAACAGCAAGTATTCCTAATATCCAAATACCTTTCATATCATTCTATTTTAAATAATTATCTGAGTACAACAAATTTAATATAATTCTGCCATTTCTTATTCCATTAAATGTATCTAAATAAAATTGTCATTCATCGAAAAAAAATCTAAAATTCGATAGATAACAAAATATTAGTATATATAAATAGTTAATAAGACAAATAATACTATACTTATGTAACAACTATACATAACAAAAACCAACTTACAATGAAAAGGAACGTGTTTGCTTTAGTTACGTTTTTTTTACCAATCTTCCTTTCAGCTCAGTGTATAAAAGGAGATTGTTACAATCATTTTAGCACATTCAAATATCTGAATGGTAGTATCTACTCTGGACATTTCAAGGGTGGATTACCCGCAGGAGAAGGAAGCCTTGTATACAAAAATGGAGACAAGTACGTTGGTACTTGGGAAAAAGGTGTGTTCAGCGGGCAAGGAAAATTATTCAAAGACAATGGACACTATGAAGGCTCATTTAAAATGGGAAATTTTAATGGCATCGGAGCATTCTATTTCAAGAGTGGCGACCTATATATTGGCCACTGGAAGAACAATCAACAGCATGGACAAGGTGTAATCTATAAACCAAACGGAGCTAAATTCGAAGGATCTTTCGTTGAAGGTCGTATCCATGGTAATGGAACCATCACACAAGTAAATGGTAGCACTGTAAGAGGAACCTGGGAGTTCGGCGCAATGGTAAATAAAGATCGGACCGCTTTTCTCGATGATCCACAAATCGACAGAAACTGTAATAGCCAAGAATGCCTTCAAGGGAATGGCACCTACACCTATAAGGATGGTTCGATGTATAAAGGCCAATTCTTCAATGGTAGGCCCAAGGGAATAGGCCAAGTCAATTATAACAACGGCGATGAGTACATTGGAGGATTTGAGCATAATGTTCCGCACGGTAAAGGAGAACTCAATTATGCCCAAGGGGGAAGTATATCTGGTGAATTCTTTAGAGGAAACCTAATCAAAGAAGATAAGATCCAGGACATTAGACCTCAAGACTCAGAACAAACAACTCGAAAAGAACAGGTGGATATCTATGCAGTAATCATAGGAATAAGTGATTACCCTCAAACTAGCCAAGATCTTGTTTATTCGGATGACGATGCAAGAAGATTATACTTTCACCTAAGAAGTCCAGAAGGTGGAGCACTCCGAAAATCACAAATCCGATTACTTGTAGACAAAGAGGCAACAAAATCAAATATTTTACAAGCATCTAAAGAAATATTTGCCAAGGCAGATGACAACGATTTGGTTATCTTTTATTATTCCGGTCATGGATTAAGAAATGGGTTCATACCTTATGATTTAAACAATAAAAACACCATAGTCTACCATACTGAATTAAGTACCATTTTTAATAATTCTAAAGCAAAACAAAAAGTAATCATTGCTGACGCTTGTCATGCAGGAGGACTTGGCTATTTAACAGAAAAAGGAATCTCTTCTCCACAGGAAGACCTTGCACCTAGTTTTTATCAGAAACTATATGAAACCAACGAAGGCTATGCATTTATTCTGTCTTCAAAATCGAGAGAACTTTCTTTTGAACACGATGGCCTCAGGGCTGGTGTATTCAGCCATTTCCTTATAGATGGACTCAAAGGATCTGCAAATACAAATAGTGATGATATCATAAATATTTCAGAACTGTTCAAATACACTAAGATCAATGTCCAAAAATTCACAGCAGGCAAGCAAACCCCTATCATATTCGGAAAGATAGACGGACAAATGCCACTTAGTGGATTATAAAAAAAGACAGCCAAAGCTGTCTTTTTTTGTTACACATATCAAATTCACTTTTTTTTCGTTATTAGATAAGTATCTTAAACAAACACATAGTTTGCGACCTATAAATTCTATCAAACCATCATCATTAAACTAATCTAACACAAAGCCAATGCATCCAGTCATCTCAAAAATAAAGCTACTCACAATCAGCATACTATGTATGTTCTATATCACTGGCCTTAAGGCCCAATCTCCAATATGTCAAACAGGTAATTGTAAAAATGGTACAGGAATTATGATATTCCCTTCGGGAGGTAAATATATCGGACAATTTAAAGCAGGGAAAGCAAATGGAATAGGCTCATTCTATTATACAGATGGATCAAAATATCAAGGTAACTGGGCAGATAATTATCCAGAAGGCCAGGGTATAAAAATATATCCTGATGGAACAAAAACAGAGGGTTGGTGGAGTAAAGGAAAACCAACAGCCCCTCCAGCGGTGGAAGAAAGCGAAGCTATAGCTGTATCAACTAAAACGGAAGATGATGCCTCCAATGAACTCGTCAATGTGCTCATAGAGGAAGAAAAGAAAATGACGCTTGAAGAGCGTTTGAGAAACCCGAGCAAAAACCCTCAGCAAACTGGCTGTATCAGCGGTGATTGTAACAATGGGAAAGGAATATACATCTTCCCCTCAGGAGCTGCATATATTGGTGAATTCGTGAATGGTCAAATTCATGGTATTGGAGTATGCTATTACCCAAATAAAAGTAAATATCAAGGTAATTGGGCAAACCGATACCCAGAAGGTAGAGGTACCAAGATTAGTCCAGAAGGAAGTAAATGGACCGGTGAATGGAAAAAAGGTCAACCACTCAATGAGCAAGGAGAGGTTATTAGCGAATTGTTTCCAAATGAAGCAAAAAACGAATTGGAAGCAAATGTTCAAAGTGGTTGTATAAGTGGAGATTGTACGGATGGATCAGGTATTTTTGCCTATGCAAACGGCGCTCGATTTGAAGGTCAGTTTCAACAAGGTAAACCCAATGGAGAGGGAACATTTATTTACGAAGATGAAAGCACTTACAGTGGCTCTGTAAAAGAGGGACTTTACCATGGAGCTGGTATGCTAATAAGTGCATCGGGAAAAAAACAAAGCGGCCGATGGGACGAAGGATCATTTATTACGAATGATGAAATTGCCAGCATCACAGGTTGTGTATCCGGAGATTGTACAGATGGTTATGGTAAGATGATTTTTGATAATGGAACTACTTATGAAGGTAACTGGCAAGCTGGAAAATACAACGGCAATGGTACACTCGAAAAGTACGATGGTGCAATAATACAAGGGAATTGGGTCAATGGTGAATTTGCTGCTGGTGGACTGAATCAGGAAGAAAACATTCCCAGTAGTTCTACATTTAAAAGACCCAAAGTATATGCAGTTGTGGTAGGTGTCTCTTCTTACGACCATATGCCAACGCTTAAATATACAGATGACGATGCATACAGAGTATACGCATTCCTCAGATCGCCCAAAGGAGGTGCCCTTGAAAATGACCAAATTAGTATCCTAATAGATGAAGCAGCAACAAAGCTTCAGATCATGGATGCTATGCGCAATACCTTTGCAAAAGCTGGCCCCGATGACCTAATTCTTCTTTACTTTTCAGGACACGGCTTAAACGGTGCATTTCTACCAATAGACTTTGATGGATATAATAACCGCCTAGATCACGAAACTATCAAATCACTCTTGGATGAAAGTGAAGCTAAATATAAAATTTGTATCGCAGACGCCTGTCATTCCGGCTCTCTACTGGCTATGAAAAGTGGAAGTTCAAAATCCATCTTAGAGTCCTACTATGAGAGTCTTGCACAAGCTAAAGAGGGCACTGCGCTAATCATGTCCTCGAAATCGCAGGAAACATCCTTAGAATCTCAAGGACTAAGACAAGGAGTTTTCAGTCATTATCTGATCAAAGGATTGGAAGGAGCTGCAGATTCAGGAGTCAAAGATAATATCATCACCATCAGTGAACTATTCAATTTTGTCTACCAAAATGTAAAAGAATATACTGGAAAACGGCAAACACCGGTGATCGAAGGAGATTACGATCCCAATATGCCAGTAAGTGCAATTGGGTTCTAAATAAAATGAGGTAATACCACTATGGTGTTACCTTTTTTTTGCGACTATTGAACCAAGACCCCTATTTAGTTATTTACTTAAAAAAGAAAAGAATGCGCTATACAATTATTGCCTTGTTACTACTGACCTCCATTTACTCCCAAGCCCAAGAACTTGAAAAAGCAACATTTGGAGGTGGATGCTTTTGGTGTGTAGAGGCTGTTTTCGAAGAATTAGATGGAGTTGTGAGTGTTGTTTCCGGATATTCAGGAGACACAAAGTATTATTCTTATGAAGAGGTATGCACCGGAAGGACACGCCATGCAGAGGTAGTTCAGGTAACTTTCGATCCTGCAGTAATAGACTTCAGATTGCTATGTGAAGTATTTTTTACGACCCACGATCCAACTACACTTAACCGACAAGGTAATGATAAAGGTCCACAGTATCGTTCTGTCATTTTTCATCACAACAAACAACAAAGAGATATTGCAAATAGTGTAAAGAAGATTTATGCTCCTTCGATCTGGGATGGTCCAATCGTAACTGAAGTATCTCCGCTCATCAAATTCTATGATGCTGAAAAATACCACCAGGACTTTTATTCAAACAACGAGAGCTATGGCTATTGTCGAGTTATTATAAATCCTAAACTTGCCAAATTCAGAAAGCGCTTTGAGCCCTATCTAAAAAAGTCTAACTAATGAAAAAAGAGTACAATCAATTAAACGCAGAGGAAGCTAGAGTCATACTCCATAAAGGAACAGAAATGCCATTCTCTGGAGCATATGACAACCATAAATTACCAGGAACATATATCTGCAGACAATGTGAGTCGCCATTGTACAATTCTGCAGACAAATTCTCATCAGGCTGCGGCTGGCCAAGTTTCGATGACGAAATAGAAGGTGCTGTAGAACGAATACCTGATGCCGATGGTAGAAGAGTAGAAATCGTATGCTCAAATTGTAAAGGACACCTTGGCCATGTATTCACTGGAGAACGCTTTACCACAAAAAATACTAGACACTGTGTGAACTCAATTTCATTGAAGTTTGTGCCAAAATAATGGCCTACCTTTCTCTTAAATCTATATATTTGTTTGAACCCATCAAATTAATTAATCATGGCAAACAAACTAGAACAATTCATACTAGATGCTCCACAAAAGGGAAAGGTAGAATTCATTTCCTATCGAAAGGAACATAAAGGAGAGGTTTTAAGCGCCAACAAAGTAAACATCCTCAAGGAATCTGGAATCGAAGGAGACCACTATGGAAAACTCGGTAACCGAATGGTTACAATCATACAGAAAGAACACCTAGAAGTTATTGCAAAAATTCTCGATACGGATCAAATAGACCCCAAACTTACGAGAAGAAATATAGTCGTATCAGGCTTTAACCTTAGGGCACTCATAGGTCACAAATTCAGAATTGGGCAGAGTGCAATATTACTCGCAACTGGAGACTGCGTTCCCTGCAATCGCATGGAAGAAAACTTTGGCCCAGGAGGATATCAAGCTTTAGTAGGCCATGGTGGTATCACCTGCAAAGTAATTGAATCCGGGGTATTAGAAATAGGAGATGCCTTAAGTATATACAAGGAATCCTAAACAATGGAAAGCAAGAGCAATAATTGGGAAAACCTTCCCATCTGGAAAGCCTTATATC
>JAQXAY010000028.1 GCA_029252685.1 Saprospiraceae bacterium
CCTTAATTAATATTCTTGATGAACGAATTGCGAACTGCAGAATAAGAACAAATCATACATTCAATTCAAATTTCAGTATTGAATTCTGAAGCAACTCATAGAGTTCTTGAACAACTATCAAAACCAGGAGATATATAACCTGTATTAAAATGTATTGCAACTTCATCAAAATCCACCTGACCTGATAGGGAGAATTGAACAAATAAAAGTATTAAGTTAATCAGAAGTAGTCGCATTTGTTGTTGAATTTATTGTAGTTATAAATCTCTATCATTCTTACTCATTTGTTTAACACCACCAAGCGCTGACATATTTAAAAAATCCACAAATTAAAAGTAAAATAAACTTCGGTTCTCAGAATCCCAAAAGCAACTCACTAAATCCTATCAAAAGAAATTATAGATAGATAATAAGTCCCAAATCAGCAGCAAACAATATTATAAAAACGAGCACGTTATATTTATGCAACTCCAAAAACCATCCCGGTTTACAAGCATACAAACACTCCAAAAAAACAAATCCCCCCTTGCCAATTCAAATGATTAGATCTACCTTATTAAGAAATAGAGATTTCTAAATTCATTGCTCATTCTAAACAATACCTAGCTTATGAGACACCCACTAATTTGTGCACTACTATTCTGTTTTCTATCAACAGTGCTTCAGGCTCAGCCTAACTTTCCATACACGCCTTTTCTAGATAGCGATTATGAAATCGGTGCTACGTACAAATTATTTGGTGACAAGGTTACCTTGAGGTCTGCTGCAACGACCGACAGCAAAGGCTTGGGCGTTTATCCGATAGGAACTTCAGTTAAATTGCTGGAACGAACAGAGGAAACCTATTTTCTTTATGGTGTTAACTCCCATTGGTACAAGGTGGAAATTGCTGGTAATACTGGATATATCGTAGGCGCATTCCTTGCATCGGAGCACCTTGGCACAGACGAAAATCAAGTCTTCGTGAATTATGAATTGATTCAGGACGTGGAGGAGTTCGCTCCTTATATCGTAGTAGTAAGAATCCCAACAGCTGACGGATTCAACGAGCATAAATATAAGATGCCGAATGGAAACTATGCAGGTGCTAAACTAAGTGGGAATAGAGGCTTTTCAGAATTAGACCAAATTATTAGTCTCGAATTCTATGCAGAATCCTGCGGAGCTACTGGGGGCGAGATGCATCTTTTACTTAAAAACAATGCTGTTATAAAAGAGCTTTCCACCTTTTACGTTTCCGATGCTGGTGTTTTTTCTTATGAAGAAACAGCCATATTCCCCAATGATCCAGGCGGCATGCAGGAGATGATTATTTATACCGAAATCACCGAAGAACTCAACGGAAAAAACATCTATGAAATAAGCGGTCAAAAGTCTCTGTTGATCTGGGAAAACAATAAACTGAGTCCAATGGGCTATTAGGAACTTTTGAAGCTCGAATTGAATTGATATTAGCAAAACAACAGGGATGAAATATACGAACGAAATCATCATAAATAGGCCAGTTAAAGAGGTTGTGGAGAAATTCGACAGCACAGAAAACCTGTTTAAATGGATGAAGGGACTACTAGAATATGAGCATATATCTGGTGAATCTGGAAGGCCAGGGTCTAAAAGTAAATTCGTAATGAAATCTGGCAATCGAAAAATGGATATGGTTGAGACCATATTGAGCAATAATCTTCCCGATGAATTCTCAGCAGTCTACGAAATGAAAGGCTTGGAAAATATCCAGGTCAATCACTTTACTGAACTCTCGGATAACAAAACTAAATATACCTGTGAGGCTGAATTCAAATTTGAAAATTTTGGCATGAAATTGATAGGGATGCTATTCCCCGGAGCCTTTAAGAAACAATCCTATGGATTCATGAAAAACTTCAAGGAATTTGTTGAAAGCGAATAAAAACAAAAAAAGGTGCTCACTTCAAAGCACCTTTTTTTGTTTATGCGAACATAGAATGTACACTTTGTTGTTATATTTATGGAGCTACATCGTATAACCACAAACACCTTAAATGAAGATCATCCACACAGCAGATTGGCACTTAGGACATAAACTCCATGACAACAGTCAGCTTGAAGAGCAATCCCTGTTCTTAGATTGGCTAAAAAAGACCATCTACGAACAAGCAGTGGATGTGTTAATGGTTTCCGGTGATATCTTCGACACCTCCAACCCTCCTATCGAAGCACAAAATGCCTATTACGATTTCCTGGTTGACATCACAAAAGGAGATTCTCCATGTAAAAAGATAATCATAACCGGTGGCAACCACGACTCTCCAGGAGTACTCAATGCACCTGCCCAATTCCTAAAGAGATTCAAAGTAGAAGTTATAGGTAAAGCAACGGAAGACATTGAAAAGGAAGTTTTAAGCTTTGAAATAAATGGACAAAAACTCGTCGTAGCTGCAGTGCCCTACCTACGAGATAAGGACATACGCAGACACACGCTGAGTGAACGATTTGAAGACATAGGCGGACGATATAAACAAGCCCTAATAAGACATTATAAGGCAGTAGCAGAAGTATGCGAAAAACACAAAACACCTAATACTCCAATAATTGCTATGGGTCATCTATTTGCAGTAGGCGGAAAGACGACTGATAGTGAGCAGACTATCTACGTGGGTAATCTTGGAGATATTGGGGCAGAAGATTTTCCGGAAGTTTTTGATTATATCGCCTTAGGGCACCTGCATAGACCACAAACGATTGGAGGCAATGAAAAAGTGCGTTATTCTGGTTCTCCTTACAAACTTAGTTTCAGTGAGCTAGGACACAAAAACAGCATAGAATTGCTTCATGTCTCTGAATCTGGATCTATACAGCGAGAGAATATCATTTGTCCCGCATTCAGAAAACTGATCCGTATCCAAGGAAACACAGAAACTTGTATTCAGGAACTGGAGCGACTGAACACTGAAAATGTTGATGCGTTAAGTACCTGGGTAGAAATCGTTCTAGAAGAAGTAAAACCTAACTTACTCCCACTCCGAAGAGTCGCATCAAAATTAGAGCATCTGGATGTTCTTAAAATCAGCTTACCCAAAAGAGAATCAACAGAAAGTCTCCGAGCCCTTGCAGAGCAAGCTGTTCAGATTACAGATCTAAAACCAGCAGAAGTATTTGATAAACTGTGTACTGATTTTAAAATCTCAAATAGCGACCGGCAAAAGGTCAATGACCTATTCTACGAAGCCCTAAACCTTGCCAACGAACAATAGACATGAAGATACTAAGCCTTACACTGCAAAACATAAGTTCTCTGCGCAGCGAACAACCGATAACGATCCCTTTCAATGAAGCACCATTGGAGGATGCTGGTATCTTCGCAATTACCGGACCTACTGGATCAGGTAAAACAAGTATCCTCGATGCTATAACGCTTGCATTATATCGTAAAGCACCCCGATTCGACAACAATAGTGATGACGGAAAACACTTAGATATCGTAAGCCATGATGCTGATTTTGCCTTCTCAGAAGTACTCTTTGAAAACAATGGCATTATATACAAATCACGCTGGGAGGTGAGACTCAAAGGACAAAACAACAAGGTCCTCAAAAACCCTAAAGAGCATATTGAACTACTCGACATCAGTCAACCTGAAAATCCCATAGCTGCTGAAAAACGAGCACACCTTGCTGCCATAACTGAAATTTTAAAGTTGAATTACGAACAATTTCTAAGATCAGTTATGCTTGCTCAAGGTCAATTCTCCGCATTTTTGGATGCAGACTCCGGTGAACGTGGCCAATTGCTACAGCAAATCACAGGTAAGGAGATCTATAAAAAAATCGGTGATATTGTTCATAATCGATTGACCGAGGAAAAAGAAAAACTCAGAACCTTTGGCTTAAAGGTGAATGAGGAGGACATACTCTCCGAAGAGCAAAAAGAAGCTCTGCTCACAGAAAAAGCCAGTATAGAAGAAGAAAAATCAAGCCTTGCTGACAAGCTTAAGAGCGTGCAGAAGATTCAGCAATGGTACACAAAGCAAGATGAACTGGAAGGACTAAAACAAAGATTCCTTCTAGAACAGGAGCAAATAAAATCCATTGAATCAAGTAGTCAAGGTCTCAAGCAAAACATAGAGCGTCATCAGCTGGCTGCACCCTTCCAAGGTCTCCTTGCAGATCTATCAAGATTAGAGCCAGAACTCAAAGAGCAAAAACAAAAAAAGACGCAAAAAGCAGCAGAGCTAGTAAGAGATGAATCCCAATTGAATCTGCTTCAGGAAAAGCAGGCGGAGTTTAAGGTTCAATTAAAAAAGCTGGATGAGGAAATTGAACAATGGGCGAACGAATCCGGTAAGATTGAAGGAATTTCAAAACAAATCAGCTTACTTCAGGAACAACATACGGAATCTGCTAAAGAGGAATTTACTTTAACAAAGGATAAAGAGCAGCAAAAAGAAGAACTCTATGGTTTTAAACTAAATAAGACCACTCAATTTGCTCAATTGGAAGAGGCAAATGCCTTTTTACAAAAGTATACAAGACTGAATGCAGCTAGAGAAAAACTCTCCTCATGGAATGAATTACTCAATAAGTATAAATTCGCCCTGTCGAGTCTTGATCAAGATCAAAACACAGCAGCATCCAAGGAAGACCTTTTTCTCGAACGACAAAAAAGCCTGACTAAGCAAGTCGCTGAAATAGAAAAAACAACAGGTAGTCTACTTGTACTTGAAAAGAAAAAACAAAGCATAACTGAGGATAATAATACGCAAGACCTAGTGGAGCTTTTCAATAAGATAAGCGAACTAAATAAAGAAGAAAGCAGCTTAAAAGAAATCAATTCACTCCTTCAAAGCCTTGAATCAAATAGGCTAGATTCCAACAATAAAAGCAATGAGGCAAAGGATCTACAAGTCCAACTAAACCAAGCAAATCTTGAATTGGACTCGAGTAAAAATGCACTGGAACAAGCTTCTCTTACCTTAGACGACCAGCAAAAAATCGTTGATCTTATGGCCTTGTCAAATGAGCATATCATACAGGAGGCCAGAGCAAATCTTGAAGATGGAAAACCTTGCCCAGTTTGTGGAAGCACTTCCCATGAGGCAAAAGGACATGCTATTTCCGATGAAGAACTGGAAAAAGAGAAAGTAGAACTGAAAAAACGAGCACTGCATAAATCAGATTGTGAGGAAAAACTGAAAGTAAGGCAGCAGGAGCACTATAAACTTGACCACAGCTTAAACACTTTAAATGAAGCAATCCAAAAGCTTGAAAAAGATATAACTACGCTTCAAGTCAGTTTAAAACAAAAAGCGCATAGTGAAGAATACTATACCTTAGCTTCTGTGGCTAAACGCCTGGATGAAATTAAATTTGAGCAAAATAATACAACCACGCTAATCAAAAAAGCGGAACAATCCGAACAGGAATTAAAAACATTCACACAAGAAGAAGAAAAACTTAATCAGAAATTGCAAACCGAGCGTGCATTAGAAATACGCTACAAAACAGAGCAGGAACAAACCGAGATAAGTCTCAAAGAACTGAAGCAGAAAATCGAACAGGGCCAAACAGAATTAGAGGCATTTAATAAGCAGCTTGAGAAAGAATTAAGTCCGTTTGGTATTCTTCTTTCAGATGTCTTGTCTAAGGATTCATATATGGATGAATTGGAAGACATAGTCAATCAATACGAAGAATATCGTTTAAAAATCAAACACCTTTCCAGTAATATTGAAGCGGTCGAAAAGCAAATCGCAGCAAAGGATATTCAAATCAAAAAAACTTCGGAAAAGCTTCAATCGGTGTTTGATCAAAAATCTAAAAATTCAGCTCTACTGCATTCAAACAAACAGGAAAAGAACAAATTGCTCGGAGGCTTTGAATCCCTTGAACAAAAAACACAAGACCTGCGAAACAAGCAAAGCGTGCTCAAAGAAAAGCAGGATCGTTTTGCTAAAAAAACAGAAGTCCAAATCACTCAGATCGGTCAGCTGAAAGGACTTTTAAAAGAGCTAGCAGTGAACATCCTAAAAGTCGAAGAAATGCTTTTGTCTACAAATAGTGCACTTGAAGCAGAAATACAAAACAGCCCCTTCAATACAAGTGAGGAAGCTAAGAAAGCATTGTTAAACACAACTGAACTACAAGACATACAGGCACAATTAGAAAGCCTGCAAAAAAAGGTCAACAGCTGGAAAGCCCAACTCAAAGCCAACGACTTAGCTTTAGAAAATCATTCCAAAAGCAAGGATTTTGATAGCAGTCGCGAAGCAGCAGCAGAAGCAATGAATGTATCAAATAAGCAACTGGAACAGTTCAACCAAAGACTCGGTGAGATCCGAAGCCGATTTGAGCAGGATAAAGCCATCCAAGAAAAGAATGCAGCACTTTACAAAAACATACAGCAGCAGGAAACTAAGGTATCTGACTGGAATTATCTGAAAGAGATCCTTGGAGGAAGCAAGGAAGGGTTTAGCCAGTATGCACAATCCTTAACGTTGCAACATCTGATCCATTTAGCAAATCTACACCTGTCCAAACTGAACCACAGGTACTCCCTTCAGATGAAACATGATACTAAAGGACGACCAACATTAAACTTTATGCTGATCGATGAATATCAGGCAGGTGAAACACGGAAGATATCGACAGCCTCAGGTGGTGAAAAATTCCTGATTAGTCTAGCACTGGCATTAGGTTTATCTGATCTATCCAGCAAGCACGTACAGATTTCTTCCTTGTTTATTGATGAAGGTTTTGGAACACTAGATACAAAGACGCTCGAAACTGTCTTATCCAGTCTAGAAACACTTCAGGCGCAGGGTAAGACGATTGGTGTGATTTCACACGTTCAGGGTTTAAAGGAACGAATCAGCACACAAATTCAGGTTATCAAAAGACACAACGGTGTCAGCACTATAAAGATTGAACAAAATTAGAAGCTAACTTTTAAGCGTTTTAAACTCCACTCGTAAATAACAACAACCGTCAAGAGCATTAACATGCTGTACACACTATCCTCGACAGGTATAGTAGTGATACGTGTTCCAATGTGATGGATAGGGTTATAATTCACTATTGGAGTTTCAGTAAAATTACCGGTTAACACACCATTTACGAGCAAGAAGGGCAACCAACTGACCAGATACATAAGCAAAAAACGACCAATCCATACAGGTCTGAAGTAAGCAAGTAGGAAGCAAGCTATACCTGTCAGTGAAAAGGTTACTAAGGGGTATATTCTGTCATTATAAATAATTGCAAACACTAAAAGAATTGCTGCAAAAGCATAGAATATATAATGCGCAACACCGCCGAGTATATCCTTTCTCACATAATATCGGATTGCCTCATAAATGAATAGGCAGGCGAAAGGCACACAAACAAAAAAGGCCCATTCTTCCAAAGGAAGACCAAATAGACGAGCACCTGTGATGTAATCATCCCTGAACCACCATACACCTATTTCCGTAAACCATACATCCCAAGGAATAAAAATCGCCATCATGGCCAAGGTAGCAGGTAGAATATATTTAATGCGCTTATAATAGACCAATCGATGTTCAAAGCTCCTTACTAAAGGAAACATGATTGTAAAAACCATAAGTCCTAAGTACAAGTATTTTGTTTCTAAAAAATCCATTCTGCTGCGCTAATTAATAATTAAATAAAAAAGTTTAAAATCAAAAAGAACACAAATTGTAAACTGAAAACGAACAGAGAGGTCTTCTGGTTTATTGATGGAAGCATCTTATATAAAATAAACTGAATGATGTAAGCTGAAAAAAACCACATCACATAATTCTTAAAAGGTACAACATCGCCTTCCCATTGCCAAAAGTCCAAGCCCATTGCGACAGGCTCAATAAAATAATCAAGACCAACCATTAGTCCAGCTGCCAAGGCCATTTTCAAATACTTATTGATATCCCAATTAAAGAAAATTCCAAAACTAGAGAGGCTTAGCAAAATCCAATTCACACCCATAGTTGGAGGCACCTCAAGAATCTGAGGTCCTAAGGTTGCACCATAATAATATGACCCAAATAAAACGCCTGTTTTCACGCCCGCCACCTCTATAAAGTAACCAATCAACCCAACGATGGCTGAAGCTTTAAATAGTTGCTTCTCAAGTCCTTCATTGGACCAAAGGTACATTCCTGTTGTAAACAGGAGATTTATGGGTGTAAATAATAAAATCTGATCCCTAGATACCTCCGCACATATTCCCAATATACCCACTATGTATACGCAGGTTAAAAAGAAAATTGTTCGTTGTGTCCTGTTCCAATTATTCATGTTCCTCAGCTATTAAATCTCCTACGATCTTCGCAGAAGAAAGTGCAAGCGGTATCCCTCCTCCTGGATGGACTGAACCGCCACAAAAATATAGGTCTTTAATTTTTCTACTAAAATTGGGATGTCTAAAAAATGCAGCCATCCTAGAATTTGAAGATGTACCATATAAGGCACCTTTATAGGAGCTAGTCTTGGATTCAATTGTCCTAGGCTCTAAGATAGCTTCTTCTTCAATCAATGATTCTATATCACAATCCAATAATCGATTCAACTTACTTATGATATGAACCCTAGCTTTTGCAATTAGATCATCCCAGTCCTGTCCATCGTTGCAAGGCACATTTATCATAACGAACCAATTCTCACAGCCAGCAGGCGCATCTGACTTGGAAAATTTGCTGGTGATATTTACGTAAACTGTCGGATCATCCATTAAGGTTTTTTCTTCAAAAATTGTCTTGAACTCTCCCGCATAATCATTACTAAAAAAGATATTGTGCAAATCCAATTCAGGAAACTCCTGTTTTATTCCCCAGTAAAAAATCAAGGCTGAACTTGACCGCTCCTGCTTGAGTATCTTTTCCGGTTGATCTTGTTCAGGCATGAGATTTTTGTAAGCAGGCACCACATCCATATTACATACAACCTTGTCTGAAAGGATCTTTGCTCCATTTGACTCTATTCCAATAGCTTTACCTGAATCCACTAAAATTTTACTTACCGGACTAGAGCAATGAAAAACAACGCCGTTTTGCTCAGCAAGCTTCACTAACGATTTCGTAATTGAATGCATTCCATCTTTCGGAAAATAAGCACCCATATTATATTCAAGATGAGGGATGATATTTAAAATCCCCGGAGCTTTATATGGATTAGATCCATTATAGGTCGCATAGCGATTGAACAACTGCCTAAGCTTCTCATTACCGAGCGAACGCTTGTTGACTCTATCCATGTTTGTGAAGATATTCAAAAACGGCAGGTTCAGTATGGAAACGAAGGTAGACCAATTCAAATAAGAAGAGATCTTGTGCAATGATTTTTCAAGAAACAATTCACCGGTATGTTTATGGATATATGCACTTTTATCTAAGTATTGCTCTACTTTAGCAGGGTCCGCATTTACCTTTTCCTCTAATTCTTTTAACAACTTTCCTTTATCAGAAAATGCTGTTAATCGTGTGCCATCTTCATAAAAATAACGACAAATCTCCTTTAGAGAGGTGTACTCAAAATGGGCTTTTGCATCTAAATCAGACAGCCTAAAAAGCTCATCAACCAGGTCAGGCATAGTAAAGAGGGATGGACCAGCATCAAATCGATAAGCACCCAGACGCTTTTCTGTCAACTTACCACCTAAGTAGGTATTTGCTTCATAAACCTCCACTTCATAACCTTGGTTGGCTAACCGAATGGAAGAAGCAATACCTGCAATACCTGCTCCTACTACAATCGCTTTGGGCATAATCTACTTGCTTTTTTATGAATATAAATCAAAAGCTTCAAATGTAAAACTAATCCATAAACAAGTTGGATAATGCTTAGTTGAATCTACTCAAACTTAATAGAAAAGAAATAGTCGAATGCCTGCATCACAGACTAGAGGGTCCTCAATAAAATACAGCAAATAGTAATTGTACGATTATTATTTTCAAAACCACGGTAATTGGCAACATCAAAGAAAATCCGATGATTGGCAACTTGTTACCACATTTATTCAGTGCAAATTCAAGGATCGCAGGTTGATTAGACATAAAACCCATCAGAATTGAAAATGGAATCTTAAAAACCTTGTAACCAAGGACAATCGCAATTGTAACAGTAGTCATTGCAATCATAACTCCACCGAGAAATATCATCCCACCTTGCACCGTGAAGATCGTATTCATAAAGGTATGGCCTGAGTTGATTCCAATACCTGCGAGTAACAACATCAATCCTATTTGTCGAAGGGTAATATTTGCACCATAGGGCAGCGACCATACGATATTCCCTGTCTTACGCATAGACCCTAAAATAAGTCCAACGATAAGCGGTCCACCGGCATATCCTAATCTAAACTCAACACCTCCAGGTATGGCAAATGTGATCATCCCCAATAGTAAGCCTATGGCAAGACCTATACCAAAAGTAAATAGATTGATACTTGCCAATTTCTCATAAGAATCGCCAAAGAATTCTTTAACAGCTGCAACATCTCCACGTTTTGCAACAACGCGTACTCTATCGCCAAGCTCGACAACGGTAGATTGATCTGCAATAATATCTATATCCCCACGAATCACTCGTGTTACGATAGCTGAGAATTTTTCAGACAAGTTCAAGCTCGCTAGTGTCTCTCCAGCAACCTTAGGATTAGAAACAAAGATTCGCCTTGTTGAATACTCACTGTTATCATTTGAAATATCATACTCCGTCTGAGAACCGAATAGTTCTGCTGTAAAGCCAACCTCCTTTGCATCTCCAATAACCATTACCTCGTCATCCAATTTGAATGCAGTATCAAAGTGTACTAAGCCTGCTCCTCCTCCTCGTCTCATACGACCAAAAACTACCTTTATCTTATGGATTCGCTTTAGATCTCGAATAGCAATGCCACAAATGGCTTCATTCTCTATGCGTATAGATGCGGAACGGATCTCTTTTTTTACTGGATACTGAGAACTTAACTCTGCCTCTTCTTTCTTGAAATCAACTTTAAATAGCTTAGCTAAAAGAACGATCCCAATCATTGATGCTAAGACTCCCATTGGATAGGTCAAGGAATATCCAACTACACCATTCTGAATCAATTCATTGATCAATGCGGCATCCATTGTGCGACTACGAACCATATCTACAAAGGCTGCCAAGGATGCTGTGCTCGTAGCCGTACCAGAGAACATACCTGCAATTGTACTCGCATCAAAACCCATAAAATAAAATACCAAAATAGCAGATAGGGCGTAAAGACCATTGATAAGAAAAACGAAGAGAATATCTCTTTGTCCACTTTGCTTTAAGTTCGCAAAGAAAGAAGGTCCACTGCTTAGACCCACAGAGTATAAGAAAATAGCAAGACCAAGCAGTATGATGATCTGTGGAACATTTAAATCCGGACTCATACTACCAAAGAAAAGTCCAGTAAATAGGACAGCAGCAGGACCAAGGCGAATGCCGAAGATACTTATTTTGCCTAAACCAAAACCTATACCAAATACTAGTACGATAAGCAAAATGGGATTTTCTACCAATGCTTCAACCATGGACCTTTTCTTTTTTTGCAAAGATAAGTTCTATATCGCTCACCTTCAACGTTTATTTAAACATTCTTAAATGTTCTATTGTCGCCATTTATTCTTTTCCATCACATTCATATAACATAATAATATCATATTAAAATCACACCATACGATATCATATCTCAAGGAGATAACATATACAGTGCGATAAGAAGAAAAACAGGTCAACTAAATTTGAAAATCATTTCTCGAAATCGGTTTTTAAAATCACGAATTGTTTGCTTAGATGAACACACCTACAATCTGAAGCTATAAAATCCTAGGCTTTCGATTTCATTCTCTTATGAAATTTTAGGTAATTTGTGATATGAAGCAGGTTCTAAACAAATGGGGATTATTTATAGCCCTCATTTTCGTATTAGCAAACACATTTTATCATTCTCGTTGGGATAATACTCAAACGG
Organism: Saprospiraceae bacterium; assembly: GCA_029252685.1. Taxonomy (GTDB): domain Bacteria; phylum Bacteroidota; class Bacteroidia; order Chitinophagales; family Saprospiraceae; genus AM-2324. Next base: position 11,956 of record JAQXAY010000028.1, read on the forward strand.
AAGCGCCCATTTCTTGGGATGTGAGTGGTTACTACGCCTATCTTCCTGCTATATTCATACATAAGGACATAAAGAAATTGGAATACCTGCCAGGTATAATAGAGCAGTACAGGCCTTCCCCTAGTATGGACCAGGCTTTCAAATACGATAGTGGAAATTATATTTTCAAATATTCTATCGGTCAAAGTATCACCTACCTTCCTGGTTTTTTTATAGGCCATTTATGGGCTAAACAAAGTTCTAAATATCCTTCGGACGGTTATTCATATCCATACCAATTTAGTGTGTATTGGTTTGCCCTATGCCTTGGTCTTATCGGGTTGATTGTTTTATTCTCGATACTCTGCAGCAGTTTTGGACAAACTACTGCAAATTGGACGATCTTGCTTTTAGGAGCCGGCACAAATCTCCTAGAATATGCCAGTTATACCCCAATGATGACCCATATATCACTTTTCACGCTTTACGTTTTACTCATTAAACAAAGCATTCAATATTGGAAAAGTGATCACAAAAATAAACAAGCTATCAGCATTGGATTTTTATGTGGCCTAATGGCCTTAATCCGTCCAACTGAAATCATATCCGTTCTAATACCTGTATTGTGGGGAATACAATTGAGCAAGGCTGGAATCAAGCAAAGGATAAAGGATTTGAGCAATCAACTGCCACATCTCATGCTTTCGGCATTTGTTGGAGGTATAATTCTCTCTATTCAAATAGTATATTGGAAAATAGCAGGAGGTGACTTTATTATATACTCCTATCAAGATCAAGGTTTTTCATGGTTTAAGCCTCATGTAAAAAATGTCCTTATCTCCTACCGAAAAGGCTGGCTTGTTTACACACCAATGATGCTCTTTGGATTGACCGGCTTCATCTTCTTGTATAAAAAACATAGACCCTATTTCTGGGGGGCTTTCCTATTCTTCCTAGTCAATTTCTATATCGTATCCGCTTGGGATATCTGGTGGTATGGAGGATCCTTTGGACAACGTGCACTCGTTCAATCCTA
>JAQXAY010000043.1 GCA_029252685.1 Saprospiraceae bacterium
TATAATCCGGACTGAAGATGATCTACCTCTATATTCAAGTCCTGAAATTCTGGATTTATAGGTATAGTTTGAACAACATTTCCTTTTAAATCTATGATTTCTAAACGTGTAAACAACTGACTTTCCTGTAGGTTTATTCTTAGATGACTTTCAACTGGATTTGGTGTCACTTTTATAGAATTTAAAGGTTTGACTTGCTCTGTATCAACAGAAAGACACCAGTCATTGATTATCCCCTTAACCAAACTGCCAGAAGCTGTTAAGTCATTTGCTGACCATCCTCCATTTGTACTTGCTCCTTCTTTCAGGGCGGAGGCTCCCTCAACCTTGTCATTTAAGGCCCAGTTGCAGTGGCTGATTGCATGCTCACATAAAAAATCCATCCAGGCATCTACCTCCGTTTGATCGACTGCGCCATCTCCATTTGCAGATACGGTTCCCCATTCTGTCACGAATAGGGCAAGGCCATTATCCAAGGCCACTTTTGCCTTGTCCCGAAGATATTGACCGTGTGTGGCAGCATAGAAATGAAGGGTGTACGCAATGTTTGCATATCCTTCAATAGGATCCTGAGCAACGACATCCACATCTTGTGACCAGGTCGGACTGCCCACAATAATCAAATTATCCGGATCTATAGCACGAATAGCTGCAATGACAGATTCGGAATATGGTTTGACGGTATTCGACCAAGAGATCTGCATAGGTTCATTGTAAATCTCATAAATTATATTTGGATGTTCACCATAGGTTTGCGCCATCTCCTCAAAGAAGTCTATTGCCTCTGACTCGTAATCGTGTGCATGATGCGAGTGCCAATCTATAATCACATAAATACCAGCTTCAATAGCCTTATCAATAATTAATTTAACTCGTTCCTTATTACTAGGATCATTTAGATAGCCACCATTATCATCTACACCCATTGCAGCTCGGATAATAGTAGTATTCCAATCTTCAATCAACCAATCTACAACAGCTTCAGTATAAAAAGCTTCTCCTCCCCAGTTCGTATTACTCCAAAACAAGCTCATGCCTGCAAGACTTACTGCAGTATTGTTTTTATCAAGTACTTTGTTTCCATCTATTTTTAGTTTACCATGTTGGCTTACAGGTGTTTGGGTGCTGCAAAAGAAAGGATTCAGAAACAGTGAAAGCAGTATAGGGAAAATAGACTTTTTCATTGGGTATGATTTTTGATCTTTGTCAAGTTAACAAATTATATCGTGCCCTAATTACTGATTTTTTTCAAAAAGTGTTAAATACTGATAGAAATAAGACGTTTAATTACAATACAGGCAACATTTCATTTTAATTACGTACCTATATATATAGTGAATGGCTTTAACAATTATCCCTAGAATATTCTTAAGAATTATTCTTGAAGTTTTTAATGAATAGCGATATCAAAAGCTAATTTCTAAGAGCAAAATCTAAACTAGGTTTTGCTCTTTTTTGTTTGTAACTATAATTCAGTTACTTGTAAGCTACATTTCTATGAAAAAAATTCTTCTAACTGGTGCGAACGGCTATATAGGAAAACGACTTCTTATTGAATTAGTCAATAAAGGCTACTTTGTTATTTGTTGTGTTAGAGATCCGAACAGATTTCAGGTAGCCAAAGAATTTTTGCCGAAGATTCAGATTATTCAAGTGGATTTTTCTGAACCAATACCTGATCAAGTGATTCCTGCGGATATCTCTGCTGCTTATTACTTGATTCATTCCATGTCGTCCTCTACCAAGTTTGATGAATTAGAAGAACGCTGTGCCGCAAATTTTAAGCAAGCGCTGGAACAAACCCAGGCAGAACAAGTTATTTATCTATCTGGAATCTCAAATGATAAAAACCTATCCAAGCATCTTGCATCTAGAAAAAATGTAGAACAAGTGCTCGCTTCTAATCATTATGCCTTGACTACACTTAGGGCTGGTATTATCATTGGTTCAGGCTCGGCATCTTTCGAGATTATCAGAGATTTGGTAGAGAAGCTGCCCATTATGATCGCGCCTCAATGGTTGCGCACTAGATCACAGCCTATCGCAGTGCGAGATGTGCTTAGTTTTTTAACAGATACACTATATTTCAAAAAAGCATACAATCGAAATTTTGATATCGGAGGTCCGGATAAAATTACCTACAAAGAAATGCTGCTTGGATTTGCAGCAGTTCGTAAGCTCAAAAGATATATCGGGATCTTTCCTGTCATGACGCCAAAGTTATCTTCCTACTGGCTTTACTTTGTGACTTCTACTTCATTCAAATTGGCAACTGCTTTGGTTAGTAGCATGAAGATTGAAGTGGTTTGCCGAGATAATGAATTAGCAGATTTGTTAGGCATAAAAACAATTCCGTACCAAAGGGCTATTGAATTGGCTTTCGTTCGTATTAAGCAAAACCAGATCCTTTCTTCTTGGAAAGATTCTTTGGTTAGTGGTCGATTCAAGCAAAATATTTCTACTTATATCAAGGTCCCTGAGTACGGGTGTTTCAAGGATACTAGGCGTATTTCTATTGAAGACGCAGATGCTACTTTAGACCGAATCTGGAAGATTGGTGGTGAGACGGGTTGGTATCATGCTAACTTTCTTTGGAAAATACGTGGTCTTATGGATAAATTTCAAGGTGGTGTTGGCTTGCGCAGAGGAAGGTCTCATCCAACTGAAATCTCCGCCGGCGATGCTATTGACTTTTGGAGAGTCCTATTCGCCAGTAAAAGTGAAAAACGATTGTTGCTCTATGCAGAGATGAAAGTTCCGGGTGATGCTTGGCTAGAATTTAAGATCAAAGACGGATATCTTGTCCAAACAGCTACGTTTAGGCCACTAGGTGCCTATGGTCGCCTATATTGGTATGCAGTATCCATCCTACATGAATACGTATTCCGGGGTATGGTCCGAAAGATATCTGTTTAAGTATCTGTATATCAATTGGTTAAGTAAAAAATTAATCTTGGATTTGTATATTGGTAGTACTATTAATATTACTAAAACATTCCGATGAAAAATTTCAAATTTCTTACCTTATTTTTCTTAGCATTGACATTGAGTACAACAGGGCAAGCCCAGTGGTTGAATGATGCTAGTGGAAATAAAAAAGCAGTAGAACTCTCTAATCAAGCAATTGATTGTATGACTAATCTAGAATACGGAAGGGCTCAGGGTTTTGCAATGGCAGCATTATCTGTAGATCCTAAAGCTACATCTGCAAAGATTGTAATGTCATGGACGAGTGGGGGTGAAGTTTCAGATGAACTTATGGAAGAGGTTTCCGCTATGAAAATGTCAAAGTCTGAGAAGATCTGGTATGATATACTTCAGAAGCCAGGAGCTGAACATGCCTTGATGGCTAAAAAATCTGGAAGTACTGAGCCACTGATTACCTACATAGCGGCCTATGAAAGCTATGAAGCACTTGAGGCTTGGACAAAAGCAAACCCTGCTATTTCAGGACCAGCATTGAATTCATTAGCATATGCAGATTCTCAAGGTAGCGGGCCAAGAAATATAACGCCTCCAAATGGGACCAACAAAACACTTGCAGAGGAAAGGCTGAAGCAATATATTTCTTTGACAGATTCTCCAAATGCAGATGATTCTTATGCTGAATTTTTGGCTCTAAATGGTGATCATGAAGGTGCTTTTGAGTCTCAAATGAAAGCATTTCAAAAAGTGAATTTCATTAGTCCATACCGCAGAAACCTTGTTTTATACTGGAGAAAAAACAATGAAGCTGCTACAAAAGAGGCTGTGACCAAGCGTGTACAAGATTTTTATAATAATACAGATCGTCTAGATGGTAAAGTAGATGATGTACTCGCAAAAGATGTTATGATTACAGAGGGAATGAGTAGCATGCAAGATTGGATAATAAGCGGTTATGAATCTGCTTTGAGTCGATATGCAAGTACTGCAGAAAATATGAACTGGATTGATCGTGAAGCGTATGATATCGGTGTGCATTTAGGTCCTTATGGCGATGTTGCTGTTGTAACTTTTTATATGCGCGGAAAGTACAAGGCAGCAGGGGCTGATGATTCTGCAGAATACCATACAAGAGCTTCAGAGGTTTGGGTACTTCAAAATGATGAATGGTATTTGATGCATTCAAATTTTGCTCCTTATGATGGCGGAACTGGGGTTCCTACTGTTTTAGATTAATAAAAAAGGCAGCGTTAAGAACGCTGCCTTTTTTATTTAAATGTCTGTTGGATTTTTAAGTATAGTTCTATTTCAAAATAAATTTTTTATTTTAAAATGTATTTTGAACAAATTAGAAACTAGATCTATGACAAATTCCAGAGATTCCATAAAAGACTTATTAAAATATTATTGTTCGACAGCGGCTGCTGCCAGTTGGGATAATAAGGTTGTCTTTTGTGATGGACTGGAGCATTTTATCAGTTGCATCCAGTTTTATTCTGCTGACCGGAAACCAAGTAATCAGATCATTTATAATTCTAAAACTGGAAGAGTCAGTGCTTATACTGTTTCGGGAAAGACCTACTATGGTGAAATCGATGTAGTTGATCTTATTCTTGACTGGATTCCTAAGCAATAAAAAAAGCACCCCGAAGAGTGCTTTTTTTTATTCTTACCAAAGCGAAATATATATCAATGTTAATAGGAATATGACTATAGCTGCTGTGATATTGAAAGCCTTGTCTGTTTTGAAAACATCTTTATCTATATCGAACGCATTCGGGTCCTTGTTTGTATTGTCTCGCCAGATCAATACACCTAGAATCATTAAGGCAAGTAGTACTACCCAAGAGAATATCCCACTTGGATTTTCTATCAATCCTATGATACTCATCGGTAGAGTAATCACCGCTAATGTTCCTGAAAGGCCAAGTTTTGAGCTGAAAGAGGTATGATTCTTTTCACCTGAAGTTGATCTGTTTTTATCGTATTTAGAGATCAAATAAATCGCAAGTATTGTAAATGCGAATCCAAGCGCCATTTGCTCCAAGAATGGTAATTCTGGATAACTAAATTTCATAATTAGCATAAATAATACACTTGCTAATATTCCGAAGAAACCACCATTTCCTGTTGCTCCTTTCCAAAGTATTCCAAAGATGAATAAGGCAACTACTCCAGGGCTAATCAATCCAGTGTATTCTTGGATGTATTGGAAGACTTGATCAATGGAGCCTAAGAGAGGTGCTATAATACCTCCGAATAATAGTGCGAAAAAAGCAGTTAATTTACCAACTCTTACGTAATGCGTTTCATCTGCATCCTTTTTGATCAAGGGTTTGTAAACATCCAAAGTGAATATTGTAGATGCCGAGTTAACCATTGAACTCAATGATGAACCAATAGCAGCGATAAGGCCGGCGAAAACAAGCCCTTTAAATCCTGATCCTATAAAATTATCTAATACCCAAGGAAAGGCTGCATCTGCCTCGGTAATGCCTTCTCCTTCAAATCCAAATAGTCCGGCATTGTTTAAAATAGCGAAAGCTGCAATACCTGGAAGTACAACGAATAAAGGCATGATAATCTTTACCAATGCGGCGAAAGAAATACCACGTTGAGCTTCTTTTAGGCTTTTTGCACCAAGGGCACGTTGGATGATATACTGATTTGTACCCCAATAGTAAATATTTGCGATCCACATACCGCCTATAAGTACTCCAATACCCGGTAGTAAGGCGTAGGCAGATTTTTCTTCTCCACTACTGATGTCCGTATACATCACATCTTTGTCGAAGATCAAATCAAATTTTTCTGGTGCTAATTCCATCAGTCTACTAATACCACCAAAGAAACTTCCATCTCCAACATAGGTCATTACTGCATAAGAAGCAGCGAATCCACCTACCATTAAGACAACAACTTGGATTACATCTGTCCAAACTACCGCCTTTAATCCTCCAAAGATCGAAAAGGATGCAGTGTAAAGTATTAGACCTACAATCCCTACGGTCATGCTGACATCTGTAAGTTGTTCTATTGCTTTAGCTCCTAGCAAGAGGGTCGCAGTGATATTGACACCAACAAAAAGGGCAACCCAGAAAACGGCCATAAGATTTCTAGTTCTGCTATCATAGCGTTTTTCTAAGAACTGGGGCATGGTACTAATTCCTTCCTTTAAAAATACAGGAAGGAAGAATTTACCAACCAAAATAAGCGTAAGAGCGGCCATAAGTTCATAGGAGGAGATGGCAATACCAATTGCAAAGCCAGATCCATTCATTCCAATGATCTGTTCCGAAGAAATATTAGATGCGATAAGGGAGCCACCGATAGCCCACCAGGGTAGTGATTTCGAGGCAAGGAAATAATCTTTTGTAGTCTTTGTTTTTTCTTTGTTTGCAATCCACAAACCTATTCCTACCATGATACAGAGGTACCCGATAAAAATAATCAAGTCAACTTGAGAGAGTCCCATATAGTGTTTTTTGAATGTTGTAATGTTTAAAACAATATATGGTAAATAAGTCAGAATGTAGTTCTGAAAGCAATAGTATAGAAGAGTCATGAATAGTTTATCCCCCTTATTTGGTTTACCTATCTTCTATATGGATTTTTATGTTTCGTTTGCTTTTGTCCATCTAAGGCTCTGCGAAAATTGGATTGGTGATGAAGGTATCATCGGTAAGTGATTCGAGAAATGCCTGAAGAGCTTGCCTGTCGGAATTGTTCAATTCAAAACCCTGCATTAAATTGCTCTTGTGTTTATGGTTAAAACCGCCAGTGGCATAGTGATCAATAACATCTTCTAAGCTTACTATTGATCCATCATGCATGTAAGGTGCTGTCAATGCTATATTGCGTAAACTTGGGACCTTGAATCTTGCTATGTCCAAGGTGTCAAATGTGAGTCTGTATCTTCCAGAATCTGCATAAGTAAGGTAAAGCCCATTGTTCTCAAATGCATAATTCGTGAAATTGAATCCACTATGGCATGAGCTGCATGCCAAGTCATCGGAAAAGAAAAGGTCCATACCTCGAAGAGCGACATCGCTAATGGCTTCTTGATCTATATTGTTTATGTAAAGGTCGTAGGGGCTGAAACCGCTTATCAAACTTCGTTCAAAACAGGCAAGTGCTCGTGTAAGCACATAGGGATCAAAAGGTCTCCCATAAGCGTTGAGTGCTCGTTGATTTAGATCTGGATCGGCTTGCAGCAATGCTGCCAACTCTACTATGTTGTTATTGAACTCATCGTGTTCTTGAATAGGAACAGCAATTTGTTGCTCGAGGCTTTGTATACCTCCCTCTCGCGTATAATAGGGGTGATAAGCCACATTTGCTAAGCTTGGAGCATTTCTAAACCCAGTTCGATTTTCTACACCTATACTTTTAGCAACATCATCGCTGAATGCTATAGATTGTTTGTGGCAAGATGCACAAGAAATACTTTGGTCTGAAGAGAATCTTTTGTCGAAGAATAAGCGTTTTCCAAGTTCCCAACGTTCTTTGGTGAAGGCATTGTCAGATGGTTCCGGCACCTCTGGAAATCCTGTTGGGATTTCCATAAGTGCTGGCCATTCTGAACTTGGCAGGACTTGAATATCGTCATTTTTACATGCTGTACCCATTACTAAGATACCTAGATATATAAGTCCTCTGATTCTCATTTATTGGATGATGATCTTTTCTGTAAATAAAACTCCTGTGCTGTTTGATACCTCTACAAAGAAAATACCTTTTTTAAGCGCGTTGAAATTGTAGTCGATACGATCTGAGTCAAAGGAAAAAGTTTCTACAGACTGTCCGAGCATATTTATAAGCCTCATGGTATAGCTATCGAAATCAACGAGCTTAGCGCTAAGATTGATAGAACCAGTGGTGCTTGGATTTGGTGCAAGGGTATAAGAACCTTTGAATACTTGTGCTTTAGTATCAAGTATTATACTGTCTACCGTAAAAACATTCGTTGCTAGATTGTTTATAGCATCTTGAGATTCTGCAAATTCTCCATGGTTGAATAGTCCATTTTCCATAGATATATCCTTGTATAGTTGCATGTAATCTGCCTCAATTAAGAAAGTTACACCTGAAGCATTTGCTGCTGATAGGTTAAGGTCAATATTTACTGCTGTATAGTTACCATCACCAGTTGCGTGGATTTGGAAGTTGTCTGATCCAGTTCCTGAGTCTCCTTCTGTGACTAGGAATTTGTATCCACCTGCCCATCCCCAGTGCATAGACGGGGTTTGGTATGCTAATGGATGACCAGCAGGCTGCAAGGCAGGATCTGCATGGTTTAGATCTTCAGGAACTCCAATATAGAACCTAAGTGCTTCAAGTTCCGTGAAATCTAATCCAGATAAATTGACTTGTGAGTTTCCTTCTGCATCAACTAACAAGAATAGGTCTTCAATTTTTGTTTCTTGTCCTCCATCATGAATAAGCGTGAATTCAGAAAGGTAATACTTGATTACGGATGCTTGTATTTCATCTCCAAGGTTGTTTGTAAAACTAACTTCAGATGAAAAAGGGTCTGTGCCCACTAAATGCTGAAAGGCGAAGTTTAAATCCTTTTGAGCAAAAGTAGCAATAGAGAATGACAGAAATAGAAGATTAAATATTACGGTTTTCATGAATCTAATGATTATGTGGCATTTATGAATGAACTTAAAACTAATGGAAAAAATCAGTTTTTGTTTTTGTTTTGGGCAGATTTTATTCGCAAGTGCCAATTTTAATCAAAAAGGGAGTAGCAAATGGATGCTACTCCCCGGTGATTTCTAAATCGTTTATCATAACTATTAGCATAACCTTTTCTGAAGGGATAAATTATATTGTTACCAATAATTAAAAAGGATTTCTATAAGCTTCATTGTTAAGAAATGTATCATCTGTAAGGGTATGAAGGAACGCAACCAAGTCTGAAATATCTTGTTCA
>JAQXAY010000045.1 GCA_029252685.1 Saprospiraceae bacterium
TTGATGTTTTTGACGAAATCCAGCTTTCTAGTGCATCTGGTATATGCTGATCTAAAGCAAGTAGAGTATATTTGATTCGTTTGGTAAGGTGTAAAATTTCAGCCAAGGTAGGATTGAGCAAAGCATGAATATCTTTGTAAAAGTTATTTATTGCTTCATTCGAACTTGTCAAAGGTTTTATAATAGAATCCAGTGTTTTAATATCTTCCTGAATTGGATCCTGGAAAGCATTCCAAGCTTTCTCTTTGCAAGATTTCACATTATCTTTAGCTTGTTTTTGAATATCATTCAATTCATCATCCGATGCATAACCTTTCTCAATGATATATTTTCTGAACTGTACGATACAGTCGAAGTCCTTTTCCCATTGTAGGCGTTCCTTTGATTTGTATCGTTCATGTGAACCAGAAGTTGAATGGCCTTGAGGCTGGGTTACTTCAGTAACGTGAAACAGTCCAGGCCTATGCTCTGTTCTGATTTTTTCAACACCTTCGCTGTACATTTCGATTAAACCCTCATAATCCCAAGCTTTTGCTGTAAAGCTATGCATTCCATCACCAGATTCATCTAGTTTAAATCCTTCAAGTGCTTTTGAAATGCTTTTTTTAGTGGTTTGAAAATCAATAGGAACGGAGATTCCGTAACCATCATCCCAAACAGATACTGCCAGTGGCACATTTGTTACAATTGCTGCATTAATCGTTTCAAAGAAAATACCTTCAGAAGTAGAAGCATCCCCTATGGTTGCAAAGCAAATTTCATTCCCGTTTTCTGAGAAGTTGTTTTTTTCTTGCAGAGACTCAACATTCCTATACATATTAGATGCCATTGCTAGCCCTAGACCTCTTGCCATCTGTCCTGCAGTACAAGATATATCAGAAGAAGTGTTGTAAATATCTTTGTGATTTGTCCAGTTTCCATCTTTGTCAATAGAGGGAGTGGCAAAGTGACAATTCATCTGTCTACCACCGGAGAATGGATCATTGTTGTGATCTGCATATAGTTGAGCGAAAAAATCTTCTATCGAGCTTATTCCAAGAGCAAACATTAGTGTTTGATCTCTGTAATAGCCAGATCTCCAATCTCCTTTGTTGAAAAATTTTGAAAGTATAACTTGAGGTAGTTCTTTTCCATCACCAATAATGCCAAATTTAGCTTTTCCGGTAAGCACTTCTTTTCTAGCAAGTAGAGAGGCTTCTCTACTTACACAACAGAGCTTATAATCATTGATCACCTCTTCTTTGCCAATCATTTTCGTTTTTGAGCTTGGAGAACTGGTGGTTTGAATTTCAAACATGAAAATGGAATTTAGTTGTATGACAATAGGAAATTTTGTTTCCTGTAGAGTTTTCAGAATTTAATATCAAAGCCATCTGCTTTGTACCTTAAAACTAAAAAAAAATTCTGTAAATCCCTAATTGGGCTGTCCTGTACATTAAATTGCAAGCCGTAATTTTTATTAAGTTTTGTTAAACTTTTGCAAAGATTAAGTTATTAGATATCCATTGATTTTGATATTTTAGAGTTTTGGTATTAATTGCAAAAAAATAACAGCATATATATAATTATGAAGAAGCTATTCCCATTAGTTGCAGTTTTGATTTTATCTGTAAACTTTTTAAACGCTCAAACAGACGCTCCTATAAAGAGTGATGAGGTAGAAGAGCAAAAATCTTACCCAGTGATGGAATTTGAATCTGTTGTAGTTGATTACGGTGTAATCGAACAAGATTCAGACCCATATAGATATTTTGAATTTACAAATACAGGCGATGCACCGCTAATTATTACAAATGCAAAGGGTTCTTGTGGATGTACAGTTCCAACATGGCCTAAAGAGGCTATAGCTCCTGGTGAAACAGGACAAATAAAGGTTAGGTATGCTACTAATCGTTTGAATAAGTTTACGAAGTCTATCACACTTACGACTAACGAAGAAAAGCCATCTCGAAAATTGACTATCAAAGGGGAGGTGAAGCCTAAGCCAACAGAAGAGGCTATACCATCAAGTGGTTCTGGATTCTAATATACTTGATAACTACTGTAATTAAAAAAGCCAATCATAACTGATTGGCTTTTTTAGTTTTGGGAAAAAAGAAAACCCTTGTATGTGACAAGGGTTTCTAACCCAAACAAATAAACACAAAAACTACTTTTTAAGTATCTGCAAGATAAGTAAGAAGAATGTTAAACACAAATTTTTTTTTCTATAACTAGTGTCTAATTTTGATGCTTAATATGTAAATAACTGACATTCAAT
>JAQXAY010000055.1 GCA_029252685.1 Saprospiraceae bacterium
CCTTGAAAAAATATTTATTGAAAAAAGAATCTACCGAGAAATTGAAGAAGCGGAGACCTGGGAAGCAGTGATCCAAATTATTGATGCTGAGCTAAAGCAATATCTCATTCAACCGGATGAAAAAGCAAAAGCCAATGATAACAGATTGCAACTCATAAGACCGCTCACAGAGGAGGATATAGTAAAACTAACAGAGATCAAGATTAAAAGAATCTCTAAGTTCAATACATTCAAAGCTGACGAACTTATAAAAGGACTTGTGGAGGAACTAGATCAGGTCAAGTATGACCTATCCACTCTAACAGCCTTTGCAATCAACTATTTTGAAGATTTACTTGAAAAGTTCGGCAAAGACAAGAAAAGAAGGACCATCATTTCAAGTTTTGAGAAGGTTGAAGCCTCATTAGTGGTAGCTAACAATACAAAACTTTATGTCAATAGACTAGAGGGTTTCATTGGTAAAGGTTTGAAAAAAGATGAATTTGTTAAAGACTGTTCAGATATCGATGATATAATCGTGTTTAGAAAGGATGGCAAATTCCTAGTAACCAAAATAAGTGATAAGTCTTTTGTGGGTAAGAATATTCTCCATGTAGATGTGTGGAGAAAAGGCGATGAGCGAACGACTTACAACCTTGTTTATATAGACGGAGCTACAGGAAAAACGTATGCTAAGCGATTCAATGTAAAAGCGATTACCCGAGATAAAGAGTATGACCTAACAAAAGGAACTAAAGGTTCTAAATTACTCTACTTTACGGCCAACCCCAATGGTGAAAGTGAAAAAATTCAAGTTCAGCTTAGCCAAGGCTCAAGAGCACGAAATAAAATGTTCGATTACGATTTCTCAGAACTACAAATAAAGGGTCGTGGATCACAGGGTAATACTATTACTAAGTATCCTGTTCGAAAAGTAACGCTTCTTGAAAAAGGACAGTCAAGTCTTGGTGCCATAAATGTTTATATGGACGAAGTATCTGGGCGTTTAAATACAGAAGAACGTGGAGTTTTCGTGGGCGGTTTCGATACGGGAGATTCAATACTTTGTATTTACACGGATGGGACCTATGAGCTCAAAGAATACTTAGAGAATCTCAAATTCAACCCCAATGAATTGTTCTGCGTGCGAAAATTGACCGATAACCTAGTGGTATCTGCTGTTTACTTCGATGGCATAAAAGGTTGGACCATGGTTAAACGATTCAACGTCGAGACGAGTAAAACAAATGAGAAACAAAATTTCATAACTGAAAATACAAAATCTAAACTATTATTCTGTTCGGTAGAACCACAAACAGAAGTTAGCTACCAATTCACACTTCAAGGGAAGAAAATGGAAGGCAATGTGATCCTTGAAGATTTTATAGAAGTAAAAGGTTGGAAAGCACTAGGCAACAAACTTAGTGATCGAAAACTTTCTAAAGTTAAAGCCGTCATCAAAGAAACGATAGAGGATAAAAATGTCGATGAAAATCAACAAGATCTATTTACTTAAATAAAAAGAGGGCCCCTAAAGGCCCTTTTTTATTGCCTCTCTATTTTTTTATTACTTTTATATCATAGAACAAATGCTTTAAAGGCCTATAAATTACATATCGATTTTTCGTATATTTCGGTGCCTAAATTTAAATCATGGAACAAGAAATACAGCAGACTGGGATCATTGCTCAAACAGAGCAATATGTTGAAAAATTCATAATGGAAAACATTGATGATACTTTTGTTTTTCACGACTTTGAACATACCAGAAATGTAGTAGAGTCAGTTATAGAAATCGGTCAAGCACATGATTTGAGCGAAAACGAACTTGAAATCCTTCAATTGGCTGCCTGGTTCCATGACACAGGCTACGACCAAGGACCTCTTGGCCATGAACAGCGTTCAGCGCTTTATGCCGAGGAATTTTTAACTGAAAAGAACTATCCAGCTGAAAATGTTGACCAAGTCAAAGCATGTATTCTTGCAACTAAAGTCCCTCAGCAGCCTCAAAATACATTAGAAGGTACTCTTTGTGATGCAGACCTTTCTCACATTGGCAAAAAATCATACTGGGCACGAACAGGGAAACTAAGGCATGAAATGGCGCTCAATAAGAACATTATAATGTCTGAATATGAGTGGATTGAGTTTGAACTTAACTTCTTAAGAGAACACAGTTTCCACACCAAATATGCCTCAAATCTTTATGAAAGCAAGAAGCAGAAACACATGCTTCAGCTCTACAAGCAAAAGTCAAGAATTAATCCTAGTGAGGAAATTCCTTTGAACCTAATTAAAAAGAAAAAAAAGAAAGTCAATGCAAAGGATCAAGACATGACCTCTGCAAGGCTCGGAAGAGGGGTAGAAACTATGTATAGGACAACCTATCGAACCCACGTCAATCTAAGTTCTATCGCAGATAACAAAGCAAACATCATGCTCTCTATCAATGCGATCATAATTTCTATAGTCGTTTCATCCTTAGTGCCCAAATTCACCACAAATGAAAATCTGATTATCCCGACTTGTATCCTCTTGATCGTATGTCTAATTGCTGTGGTATTCGCTACTCTATCAACTAGACCTAAGGTTACTGAAGGAAAATTCACCCGAGAGGATATTGAAAAGAAACGATCAAACCTTCTCTTCTTCGGTAATTATTACAATATGGAAATCAAGGATTTTCACTGGGGAATGATGGAAATGATCAAAGATAGTGACTTCTTATACAGCTCTATGACTAGAGATCTCTATTTCCTAGGCAAAGTACTTGCTCAAAAATATAAATATCTTAGTATTTGTTATTCTGTCTTTATGTATGGTTTAATTGTTTCTGTAATTGCCTTTGCAATTTCATTTTTCAATTAATATTTTACGTTCGCATAAACTAAATGTGTGTTACCTTTGTTCCATAATGTCAATCAATAAACAACAAAATTATGCTTGAGGCAAGAATTGAAAATGCGCTTAATGATCAGATAGCAATGGAGTGTAACGCTTCATTCGTATACCTGTCAATGGCAAACTGGTGTGAACAGGAAGGACTCGGCGGTTGTGCCCAGTTTCTTTATATACATTCAGAGGAAGAAAGAAATCACATGCTGAAACTTATTCACTATATAAATAGCGTAGATGGTAAAGCTGTTATACCGCAAATACAGACAATTAAAAATAGTTGGGATGGTATAAGAGCCCTACTAGAAGAAGTGTATGAGCATGAGAAAAAAGTTACAGCCAGCATTCACGAGATCGTAGGTATCTCACAAGAAATTAAAGATTTCCGAACACAGAATTTCTTACAGTGGTATGTTGACGAACAATTAGAAGAAGAAACACTTGTTAAGGATATTCTTGATACAGTTCGACTGATCGGTAATGGTCCGCAAAGTTTATATTACATAAACAAAGAGCTTGAGAAAAGATGCAATGCTGAAGAGGTAGAAGCAGAAGCATAAAAAAAGAGGCACTGAAATTCAGTGCCTTTTTTTATTTCCCCCGATTGTTAATCAGAGGAAGAACGATAAGTGCCAAAGCACCAAAAAGAACATTCGCACCAATCTGAATTGTAAAGAAAATAATATTTGCAAAGGAGAAACTATCCGCAGAAGTAAGTCCAAAAACAAATGTTAAACAAGCTCCAACTAAGGCATGATAAGTACCCATACCTCCTGGTGTAGGTATCACGATCCCCAAACTACCAACAACAAAGAGTAAAAGCCCTGCTGTAGCTCCTAAGTGGGCAGTAGGCCCAAAGGCATATAAGCCAACCCATATCATCACAAAATACATGACCCATATTAGCACAGAGTGAAATAGAAACCAGAAAGGTCTGTCAATGTTTCGAATAGACTTAACTCCTTCTAAAAAGCTGAGAATTTTCTTGACCATGAAGTTTTCAGGAAACTTTTTAATGAAATAGAAGAGCGAAAAGAATCCAGTCAAACCAAATACGACCAGAATTCCAAGAATTTTAGTACCACTAAAAGATAGTGGCATCGAATCCAGGAATGCACTCAATTCATTAAAGGAAAATAAGAAAGCCAATAGTATAGCAATCAACAGACTAAACACATCGATTACTCGATCGACCACTACCGTTCCCATTACCTTTTCAAATTCAGCCTTCTCATACCTTGCAAGTGTACCTGCTCGTACAAACTCGCCAATCCTAGGGAATCCCAGATTTGCAAAGTAACCTAGCATGATCGTAAAAAACCCATTTAAAGGCTTAATATTTAAACCCAAAGGCCTAAGAAGCATTTGCCATCGAGCAGTCCTACTAATATTGCTAATCGTGTAAGCAATTAACACCATAAATAGCCAGAAAAAATTAGCAGAAGTAAAATCTGTGATAAGCTTATCAAGAAGACTGCAATCCTCTAGAGGGACTCCATCAACGCTACACTGCTCTAAATAAGCCTCGTTTTGTGATCTAAAAATCAAATATAAAATAGATGCCCCTAGCCCAAAAAAGAGTGTGGCTTTTAAAATATTTAGTAGTTTTTTCTTCAAAATTTATTCGCTTTAAGCTAGCGTATTTCCTGCTTTAGGAAATACAGTAACTGGAGAAAAATCCTTTGCCTCTTCGGGAGTCATCCAAGCATAAGCAATTATGATTAGTTCATCCCCCACCTGCGTTTTTCGCGCTGCTGCGCCATTCAGACAGATTATACCAGATTTTCGAACACCCTTTATAACATAGGTTTCCAATCGCTCGCCATTATTATTATTTACAACCTGAACACGCTCACCAGCAATCAAATTTGCAGCATCCATGAGATCTTCATCGATTGTTATACTGCCAATATAATTAAGATTGGCCTCAGTTACCCGCACTTGGTGCAGCTTTGATTTAAAAACATTAATAAGCATAAAGAAATTTTACCCAATTGAATATTCCCTTTCAATTACAATATTATCGATAAGTCGGACACCATTTGCCCAAACTGAAATACATAACACGACAGGTGTTGGCTCAGCGTTTTTTAGGATTTGTAATGTGCTTGCATCTGCAGCTATTAAGTACTCTACTTCGAGATGCTCCGAGTGATTGATCTTAGCTTTTGCAGCCTCCAACAGTTGATCCAATTGGTCAAAACTATAATGGTCTCTAACCCAACTTAAAGTCTGGTAAATAACATTAGCAGCTTCTTTTGCTTCTTTGCTCAACAACAAATTCCTGCTACTCATTGCCAAACCTCCAGCCTCTCGTTCTGTAGGCACGCTGACTACCTCCACATCATAATCAAATTGCTCAACAACACGCTTAACAATCTGTACTTGTTGATAATCCTTAGCACCAAGATACATGCGGTGAAAAGGCATGAGATCAATAAAACGCTTTATAACCTCCCCAACTCCAAAGAAATGACCTGGCCTAAAAGCTCCCTCCATCTGACTATCCAATCCCTTGAAATCAAAAACTGGCTTCTCATAATCTCCACTAGGATAAACCTCCTCTACCTTAGGTAGGTATAGAACAGTGCAATTTTCCAATTCAAGTTTTGCTGCATCCTGCTCAATCTGAACTGGATAAGAATCAAAATCTGACTGTTCATTGAACTGTGCAGGATTAACAAAAATAGTACTCAGTGTTATATCATTAGACGCATTACTAGCCCGAATCAAAGCCATGTGCCCCTCATGCAAAGCGCCCATAGTTGGCACAAAACCAACAGTTTTACCAGCCTCCTCTGACGCTTCTAAATATGTCCTAAGTGCATTTACCTCCTTGAATATCAACATCCAAAACAAGCGTTTATTAAAAAATCATTTAATCGATTGCAAAATTAATCAAATCCCACACATTTTTATATTCAGAATGTCTAAGAAAGCGCTTTTCCCTTTTTTTTACAATTCATAGAGTATTTACAAGAGCCAATGAAACAATTAATTAGGTCTTCTAATCTAAAAAACGGTATAGTTTTAGTATATTTGTAACTAATTTTATCTAATCTTCACAAATAAGAAAGGGATATGAGTAAAAAGAGAGTTCTTATAGTAACTCAGGAGATGCAACCGTACACTGAACTCAACGAAATCTCTGAAATAGCAAGAAAACTTCCACAATTATATCAATCAAATAACCTTGAAGTACGTGTCCTTATGCCAAGGTTCGGTACAATCAATGAACGAAGACACCGTCTTCACGAGGTTGTTAGATTGTCTGGAACAAACATCATTGTGGATGATGATGATTATCCATTAATCATCAAAGTTGCATCCTTACCAGGAGCAAGAATGCAAGTGTATTTCTTAGACAATGAAGATTTCTTCAAAAGAAAATTCATGCTGGAGGATGCGGAAGGCAAAGGATTCGAGGATAATGCAAATCGAATGATATTCTTCTGTAAATCAGTAATTGAAACTGTTAAAAGATTCGGATGGCCGCCAGACGTTATACACTGTCATGGTTGGATGACTAGCCTCATTCCAAGCTATCTGAAAGATGCTTATTCGAACGAACCACTATTCAATAAAACAAAGTTGGTTTATTCCGCTTATGATAGTCCGCATGAATCCTCATTCAATGCAGATAGTTTTATCGAGACAGCTCTTACAAGAAATCTAGAAGAAAAGGATCTTGACATTTTCAAGGATGCAAATGGCAATATAAATCTGAACAAAGGCGCTATGCTTAGATCTGATGCAATTATATTGGCAAGTGACCAAGTCAATGAGGATGCTAAAAATACCTTTGAAAGTATGGACGCTCCAAAGCTTGATGCAAATCAGGATATCGAGGACAAGCTTCCCCTATACTGGGAATTTTTCGAACCTTTAGTTGCAGAAGAACAAGAAGCAGAATAAATATTTTTTCTGATAATTAGAGCAATAATGCACTTTTATAAGGATATGATACAACCAATGGATACAAAAGCTATTCATTGGTTTATATTTTCTATTTAATTACCCTTGACAAGCATGAACAATAAATCTTCAGTTTTAGCTATAACTGCATTAAGTATTGCAGTATTATTTAGCGCGTGTAATGAGACTACAAATATTGGTTCAGATATTCTGGACCAAGATTTCCTTAGTACAGAATTCTCAGATACTATTACTCTAAATACACTTACGCTCTACGGAGATTCAGTAATTACATACTATCCTTATAGTGCAAGTAATCCACATCCAGGAGGATTTTTATTCGGTAATTTTATGGATCCTGTTTTTGGGAAAATGAATGCTTCTGTTTATACAGAAGTTGGGCCAAGCGCTGATGATATACCTCAAGGCACAGTGATCATTGATTCTGTTGTGCTAGAACTCCCATACTATCGAGCAGGCATCTATGGATCTGTTGAAAACCCAATGGATATTAGGGTTTATAAAACAGAAGAGCGAATTCAAGATAGCATAATCTATAATACGGAAACAAAATTAGTAGGCGATGAAATTGGAGCAGTAACAGTAACTCCAATCTTAACAGATAGTTTTGATGTTTACTTCCCTATAAATACACCTACGGATTCTATGATAAATGTAAAGACTAGAGTTCCTACTCACCTTAGAATCCCACTTGAAAATAGTTTTGGCGAAGAAATTTTATCCTTCGATCCGGATACTATATATGGTGACCCCGATTTGTTTAAAGAACAACTAAAAGGTCTCTTCCTAGAATCTATCAGTGAGGACCAAGGTGTTCTTGCCTTAGAACTATTGAGAAATAATACAAACTCACCGTATTATTTCCCATCTATTCGAGTATACTACAATGATGATTCCTTGCACAATAGTTATGCATT
Organism: Saprospiraceae bacterium; assembly: GCA_029252685.1. Classification (GTDB taxonomy): domain Bacteria; phylum Bacteroidota; class Bacteroidia; order Chitinophagales; family Saprospiraceae; genus AM-2324. Next base: position 7,728 of record JAQXAY010000055.1, read on the forward strand.
CCCAATTTATGGCGAGTTCACTAATCCTAAATTCTCAAATCTAGAATACGACTACACAAACAGTATAGTAGAAGAATATGTGGACAATCCTGAAAATAGTGCCCAGTATTCTTTTGTACAAGGGGGTCAAGGAATAACGACAAAGATCACAATACCTCATACAGAAGGATTCTCGGATATTAGCATACTTAAAGCAGAATTAGAGCTCACCGTATACTATTTTGGCGAAGATAACGCAACAGATTACCCTCCAGTTGAAGGCATTGTTTTATCAAGAGAGTCTTTAAATGACAATGGGGATACCATAAAAGTAATCATAGAAGATGCTTTCTACGCTTTACAAACACAGAACTTAGCAAATATCTTTGGAGGTTATCCTATTGAAGGAGATGCAAGTCTTGGCATACCATATACCTATAAGATGAATATTGCGGCTCACCTGAACAACTTAAGAGATGGCGAATTCCTAAATAACGACATGTACTTATCCGTTTTCACAAGACCTCAAAGACCTGGAAGGGCTGTACTTTGTGGTCCTGACCATCCGGATTACCCCGCTAAGATAAACCTGTATTACTCAAAATAAACAAGAAACCATGTGTGGTATCGTTGCATATATAGGCAATAAACAAGCCTACCCAATCCTTATAAAGGGTCTTAAAAGACTTGAATACAGAGGCTATGACTCCGCAGGAATTGCCCTTTATAATGATCAAATCAACATTTTTAAAAAGAAAGGAAAGGTTGCTAATCTTGAAGAGCATACTGAAGACAAAGACATTACAGGACATATTGGAATGGGGCATACGCGTTGGGCAACACACGGTAAGCCGGATGATACGAATGCACACCCGCATAGTTCAGGAAACAGTGACCTAGCAATAATCCACAATGGTATTATTGAAAACTATGCTCCGCTCAAAGAAGCACTCATCAATGAGGGTCATAGCTTTGAAACCGAAACAGATACCGAAGTTCTGATTCACCTTATTGAAGAACTTCAGAAGAGAGACAATCTAAGTATAGAAGAAGCTACACGCCTCGCTCTAACAAAAGTAATTGGAGCATTCGCAATCGTAGTTATGGACAAAAAAGATCCAGGTAAGATTGTTGCGGCTAGAAAGGCTTCTCCATTAGTGATTGGAATCGGTGATGGTGAATTTTATATTGCTTCAGACGCTACACCGATTGTAGAATATACCAATCAGGTTGTATATCTAAAAAATGAAGAAATTGCTGTACTTACTAACACTGGTGAGTTCAGCCTAAAAACAATCTCAAATATAAAGCAAACACCTTTTGTTCAAGAACTTGATCTCAAGATCGAAGAACTTGAAAAAGGAGGTTATGATTACTTCATGCTCAAAGAAATCCACGAGCAACCTAAAACCATCGCCGATGGTATGCGTGGTCGCTTATCTGCTGCTGAAAGCTGGATTAGACTTGGTGGTATCGAAGAGTTTGAAAATAGAATAACAAGAGCTAAACGCCTAATCTTCGTTGCTTGTGGTACTTCTTGGCATTCCGGTATGATTGCGGAGTACTTGATCGAAGAACTTGCAAGAATAAACGTAGAAGTAGAATACGCCTCTGAATTTAGATACAGAAACCCTGTACTCGACGAAAATGATGTGGTGATTGCTATCTCTCAATCCGGAGAGACAGCAGATACTCTAGCTGCCCTAGAAATGGCAAAAGAAAAAGGTGCCTTAACCTATGGTATTGTGAATGTTGTAGGATCATCAATTGCAAGATTGACAGATGCAGGTTCATACATACATGCAGGTCCTGAAATAGGTGTTGCATCTACGAAAGCCTTTACGGGTCAAGTCACGCTTTTAACCATGATGGCACTTTCCCTTGCACACAAGAAAGGTACTATCCCTAAGTCTGATTACTCTAGACTATTAGCTGAATTTGAGAATGTTCCATCTAAGATTGAAAAACTTCTTAAGAGCTGCGATGAGCAATGTAAACTTATAGCGGATAAAATTGCCCATGCAAATAATGCACTTTATCTAGGTAGAGGGCTAAACTTCCCTGTGGCACTCGAGGGCGCATTGAAGCTGAAAGAGATTTCATACATTCATGCAGAAGGATACCCCGCAGCAGAGATGAAGCACGGACCGATCGCCTTGATTGACGAAAATATGCCCGTTATCGTTACTGCAACAAATATGAGCTCATACGAAAAAATTATTTCGAATATCCAAGAAGTAAAAGCTCGAAAAGGATATGTGATCGCAATCGTACCCGAAGGGGAGCAAGAGATCAAAAAAACAGCTGATCATATTATTGAAATACCGGAAACAGAGGAAATCTTTACACCGCTATTAACAGTAATACCGCTGCAACTCCTATCCTACTATATCGCAATAATACGAGAATGTAACGTTGATCAGCCACGGAATTTGGCAAAGTCAGTTACCGTAGAATAAAAAAAAAGCTTCCTGAAAATCAGGGAGCTTTTTTTATTCTATTATTAGAAAATCAAATATAATTAGAGTTAAATACTAAAAGTAAGTGCAACATAAATGATAAACTTATTTTAGGACTTATAGAAACGATTAAAGTGATAATCGATAGTAAATGCAAGTTTGTAATCCTTCAAACTTACAATACTACCAGCATCCCATGAAGTCAATACTACGTGAAGTTGATTATAACTATTCGTCCACCTTGGATGATGATCCAAGGCCTTAATATCTGCCATTAATAGGTTCATAAATTGAATACAGTCTTCAAAAGTTTCAAACAAAAAAGATCGGCACAATTTGGAGGTTCCTGAAGAAGATTGTTCAAGCGTCCAATCTTTCAAATAGTCACTAATTTCTGACTCTGAGACCCCAACTTTAAATGCACTTGGAAAATTCAACATCCTCATATATTTTAACTAAATGCATCCTCTTACATAACGCTCTGAGTCAATACCCACCAAAGAAGCAGTACATTTACATATTAAAAGTAATTAATTCTGTTGCTTTGGCAACGAATCAAGTATAATCTTGTAATTATTGAGTGCGTTATTTGATTTTTACTTCTTTAAAGAGTACTTTTACGACGTGGTGCATTAGAACAATAGGATTTTGAATCGAATCATTCAGTAGCCCATCTTTTTTAGATCCATCAACCTGTACCATTTTAATCAAAAGAAAATCAGCAGCAACTCTGCTCTATTCTGTTCTAGAAAAAAAGAATATTTTATAATATCATCATAATGGAATACAATTCCCAGAAAGAAAAATTAATAATTCCTGAATACGGAAGAAATATTCAGAATATTATTAATGAAGGAAAAAAAATTGAGGATAAAGAAATGCGCACAGCCTTTATTAACAGGGCAGCAGATCTTATCATGCAAATGCATCCTCACAATAGGAACCTTGACGATTATGTTCAAAAGATATGGAATCATATCTTCAGATTAGGAGGGGATGATCTCAATATAGATTTGCCAGATAATGTTGAAATCAAAACAGTAGAGGAACTAAAGAAGAAAGACGCTTATCTAGATTATCCTATCAAGAATATCAAGTACAAACATTACGGTGCTAACATTATGCATCTGATTGCAAAGGCAGTTGAGATGGAGGATGGTCCTGCTAAGAATCAGTTCATTAATATCATAGGCTCATACATGAAGCTTGCATATAAGACTTGGAACAAAGAGCATTATGTCAATGATGAACTAATCCTTCAAGATCTCGAAAAGCTTTCCAATGGCAAACTTACTGTGCCAAAAGATGCTTACTTCGACAATCCAAAATCATCTGGAATTGATCCACGAAAAAGAAGAAGAAATCCTGGGTCTAACCGAACTGGTAGTAAGAATGGAAGAGGAGGAAGCGGTGATTACAGAAAAACAAACAACAGATCCTTTAAGAGAAGGCGATAAAATAAAAAAAAGCTGTGATTACAAATCACGGCTTTTTCATTTCTATAAACCCTTTGCACTAAATTAAAGTGGAGCATTGAGGATTAAGTGATTTTATTTATATCTTTCCCGTAATAAAAAACCAAGCATCGAGCTAATTTAAAAATATGAGTTTAGATTCCTTTAAAGTAGAAGGCGGAGCCAAATTATCAGGGGAAATCGTTCCTCAAGGCGCAAAGAACGAAGCACTTCAAATCCTGTGTGCTGTATTATTAACCGCCGAACCTGTTCGCATCAACAACATTCCAAACATAGTAGATATCCAAAGGCTTATTGAATTGCTGAAAGGCCTAGGTGTGAAAGTTGACAAGCACAGTCCCAATGATATAACCTTCCAGGCTGACAATATCAACATGGACTACCTAAACTCTCCTGATTTTTCTTCTAATGCAAGAAAGATTAGAGGTTCAGTAATGCTTATTGGGCCACTATTGGCTCGTTTTGGCAAAGCTTATCTTCCTCAACCCGGAGGAGACAAAATCGGTAGACGAAGGCTGGATACGCACTTTGCAGGCCTCAAGAAACTTGGAGGTGACTTCAATTTCGATAAAGAAAACAACCAGTATTTTATAGAAACAAAACAGTTAAAAGGAGCTTATATCCTTATGGATGAAATATCCGTAACAGGTACAGCTAATGTAGTGATGGCAGCTGCCCTTGCTCAAGGAGAAACTGTGATCTATAATGCAGCTTGTGAGCCCTACCTCCAACAGATCTGTAAAATGCTTGTTCGGATGGGTGCCAAAATTAATGGTCTTGGATCAAATAAACTTTACATTGAAGGAGTAGGCAGTTTAAAAGGAACAGAACATACCGTACTTCCTGATATGATTGAAATTGGTTCATTCATAGGTCTTGCAGCAATGACTGCCTCTGACATTACGATTAAAAATTGTAGAATCCCTGAATTAGGTATCATACCGGATACATTCAGAAAGTTTGGAATACAACTCAACAAAAAAGGAGACGATCTGCATATTCCAGCACAAGATCATTATGAAATACAGACATTTATTGATGGATCCATACTGACAGTTTATGATTCACCATGGCCAGGGTTTACACCCGACTTAATGAGTATTTTGTTAGTAATGGCAACCCAAGCTAAAGGATCTGTGTTAATACATCAGAAGATGTTTGAAAGCAGGCTCTTTTTTGTTGATAAATTGATTGACATGGGCGCCCAAATAATACTGTGTGATCCACATAGAGCAAATGTAATAGGCCTAGATAAAAAATATCCACTTAGAGGTATTCAGATGACCTCTCCGGATATTCGAGCTGGTGTAGCATTGCTAATTGCAGCACTTTCAGCAGAAGGAACTTCAATCATTAAAAATATCAATCAAATTGATCGTGGTTATCAAAATATAGACACGCGTTTGAATGCATTAGGCGCATCAATTACTAGAATTTAAAAATGATCTTTTACAACGTAACAATAAAAATAGTGCCAGAAGCAGCCAATGATTGGGAAAAATGGATGAACAACAACCATATCCCCAATGTGTTGGCAACGGGATTATTCAAATGGGCGAGATTCTCAAAGCTCCTGACTTTAGATACAGAAGATGGTATCACCTATTCCATTCAGTACTCTTGCAGTTCAATGAAGGAATTACATCATTATCAAGCTAATTTTTCTCAAAAACTACAAGCAGAACATGCGGAAAAGTTTAAAGAAAAATTTGTAGCATTCCGCTCCATAATGGAGGAGATTGATCTTATCGAACCTTAGCTCCAACTGATTTTTCACAATGAAAAACATAAGAGCGATAGCATTTCTTTTTACAGCTAATACGATTTCTGGTATTGCACAGGGAATAAGTATGATAGCCATTCCCTGGCATTTCTCCAGAACTGAGGACATGACACGCTTTGGAATCATCTATGGCATCTCCACAATCATATCTTTATTCTGGGTGCCCTACAGTGGAACACTAGTAGACAAATACAATCGAAAGCATGTATTTCAGGCTATCACCATCATTTCAGGCTTATTCACCCTATGTATGGGTCTCTATGGAACTTGGGCAGGTGCATTAGATTGGTGGATGATTGCACTCGTATTCTTGTTTACCTTTTTCAACTACAATATTCATTACCCTAATCTCTATGCATTCATGCAAGAGATCACAGAAAAAAAATATTATGGTAAAATAAGCTCTTACCTAGAGGTATTTGGCCAATTGGCATCAGCATTAGCAGGTGCAACAGCTGCCCTATTGTTATCAGGTGTAAAAAAAGGGCAAAGCTCCTTCTTAGGACTACCAATCAATAGCCCTATTGAAATTGAGCCTTGGCCGATTCAAAAAATATTCCTCATGGATGGCGCCACCTATGTCATTGCCTTCTTATTGATTTCGTGTATACAATTCACTCCCCTGACAAAAAGAAGTAAAGAGTTTATGCTTTTGAAGGACCGCCTTATTTCTGGCTGGAATTGGCTAATGGAGCACAAAAAAATACTTCAATTTGGTATAGCATCCTACCTACTCTTCGGAACAGTCATGCTGGTTTCTTTTTACTTATGTGCCAGTTATGTTTCCTTACATTTAAAAATGGAAGGAGACGTGTATGCAACTGCTGAGATGTTTTATTCAGTGGGCGCCCTTCTATCGGGGTTGTTTATACGATACATATTCCGAAATAGGGAAACTGCTAGAAACATAGCCATACTAACGTTCATAACTGGAGCCTTCTACTTTGCACAACACTTCTTCCAATCTGTTGGCCTACTATTTGTAAGTATGATCATTTTGGGTATCTCGAATGCAGGAGTAAGGATTCTTCGAGTAGGCTTTATTTTTGAAAATGTTCCCAACCAGTTTTATGGAAGAGTAAACGCTGTCTTCTTTTTGTCCAACCTGATTATTCGATCCATTTTTATTGGCCTATTTGCATTACCTTTTTTCTTAAAGGAAGAAAATTTCAGTTTTACCTATGTGATTATGGCAGGAGTTTTAGCACTTGCAACAATTTGGTGTTTACGCCTTTCGAAATTTATTAAAATGAAAGAATCAGTATAAACTGTAGCAAAATGATGCAACTTTTACACTGAGGCTAAAGCAATTGGATTTCTTTTATTATTTTCGCATTTATTAGAGCCCTTTGGCCAAACCATATTATTTCTATTAAACATTAATGTATGTTTTTCGAACTTAGTGAAGAGCACCTTGCTGTGCAACAGGCAGCAAGAGAGTTTGCTCAGAATGAATTAAAGCCCGGTGTTATTGATCGAGATACGAACATGACTTTCCCCACAGAACAGGTTAAAATGATGGGTGAGTTAGGGTTCTTGGGAATGATGGTCGATCCTAAATATGGTGGTAGTGGAATGGATACCCTTTCCTACGTACTTGCTATAGAAGAAATTTCAAAAATTGATAATTCTTGTTCAGTTCTTATGTCTGTAAACAACTCCCTTGTTTGTTGGGGAATTGAGTCATTCGGAACGGAAGAGCAAAAAGAAAAATACCTACCAAAGCTTGCCACAGGTCAATGGATCGGTTCATTCTGTCTGTCAGAACCAGAGGCAGGTTCAGATGCTACCAGCCAAAGAACTACAGCTGTAGACATGGGAGACCATTACTTATTGAATGGAACGAAAAACTGGATAACAAACGGTGGCTCCTCTAGCCTTCACTTGGTTATTGCTCAAACCAATCCAGAATTAGGTCACAGAGGTATCAACGTTCTTATCGTAGAAGCTGATCAAGCTGGTGTAGTGGTAGGAGCAAAAGAAGATAAACTAGGTATCCGTTCATCAGATACGCATACAATCATGTACAATGATGTTAAGGTACCAAAAGAAAACAGACTAGGAGAAGACGGTTTTGGATTTAAATTTGCGATGAAAACGCTATCTGGTGGTCGTATCGGTATCGCTGCTCAAGCTTTAGGTATACTTGGAGGTTCTTATGAAATATCTTCTAATTACGCTAAAGAAAGAGAAGCTTTTGGAAAAGCGATTATCAAACACCAAGCTATAGGATTTAAACTTGCAGACATGGCAACTGACTACGAAGCTGCCAAAATGCTTGTATATCGCGCTGCATGGTTGAAAGACCAAGGCATGAATTATGATCTTGCAAGCTCACAAGCAAAATTGTTTGCAGCAGAGAAAGCAATGCATCATAGTGTAGAAGCTGTTCAAATCCATGGTGGATATGGCTTCGTAAAAGAATACCATGTTGAACGATTAATGCGGGATGCAAAGATTACTCAGATCTACGAAGGAACTTCAGAAGTTCAAAAGATCGTCATAGCGCGATCCATTGAAAAAGGAGAGTTAAACGTAGCAGTTTCAAAATAAAAAAAAAGTCAAGCTCAATGAGCTTGACTTTTTTTATTTGATCTATTGGAAATTACATTCCAAGTTTTGCCTTTACTAAAGCAGTTACATCATCTCCAGGTTTTTTGTATAGAATAATACCTCCTGAAAAATTGTCCGCATTAAGGATATAATCATATCCCTTTTCTTTCCCTACAGACTCAATTGCATTCTGCAATTTCAATAGAATAGGTTCTAAAACCTCTGATTCTTTCTGATTCAGCTGTAAAGTCAGTTGTTGCTCCATCTGAGCGATTTCTTGTTGCTCAGTCCCCAATGCCGTTTCTTTATCCTTTGCCTGAACAGGTGTAAGGATTCCGCTTTGGTAATCTTGCTGGAACTTCTGAACTTTTGCCTGCCAATCTGTTGCACGCTTCTCAAGCTTAGACTGTAATTGAGTTTTATATGTAGCTACTGTAGTTTCAGCAGATTTAAACTCAGGCATTCCTTGAAGAATCTCAGCTGAATTTGTGTATCCGATTTTCTGAGCATTTACAGAGCTTGTGAATGCAACCACTGTGAATAAAGCAACAGCAATTAATCCTAATCTCTTCATGTTTCGACTTTTTTGTTGTACGCAGCATTCGCTGCACTTTATTAAATAAATATTATGGTATTTCTCTGGACCTAAACTTCAAACAAAGATAAAATCCTTGGCAAAAATACAAATCCACCAATAATCAACGAACCAAAGGCCAAAAATAATACAGCTCCGGCAGAAATATCTTTGATTCGACCTATTCTTTTGTCAAAATCAGGCTCTATAATGTCTGCGAGCTCCTCTATTGCTGTATTAAAGGCTTCTGCAGCAAACACTATCGCTATTGAAAGGATTAACAAAGCCCATTCTAAAGCAGATACTCTAAAGTAAGTACCTCCAAACAAAACAAGCAGCGCTGCTATTGCATGAATCTTTGCATGTGGTCCTGACTTAAAAAATAAGCGTATTCCCCTAAATGCAAATCCAAAGCTTTTTATTCGTTCTTTCAAAAATTGCATACTCTAAAGGTAAACAAAGAATGGCAGAAGCCACCTGTCATAATCAAGTCCGTCAATATCTTTCTCGATCACCATCAAGTAGGTTCCTCTTTTCATCACATCCCAAGGAAATTGTTCTATGAAATAATTTCCAGAACCTGACAACTGAAGCCCATCAATAATCTCATAGAATCTTGGAATCCCAAATGCACAAACAGATATTGTATACTTAGCCACATCTGTACCCAACTGAAAGGCCAAATTGACAAATTTACTTGTACCCATTAAAAGAGGGGGATTAAGATAAAAAGGTTGGCTCGATGAAAAATTATCTATTTCTGCCTCTTTATTGGGCGCTGTAGGAGTCCCAAAATCTGGAGCAGAGGCACTCAACCAACTCCCATCTAACAAACGCTCATAAGCTACACCAGCAGCATAGGCTTCACCTCCCCTAGCCTTCACATTATATTCCATTTCAGATATCGCCGTGGCTGTAAAGTCAGGATTACGCCTGTACAAGGTCAAACGAAAAGAATCCTTATTCATAGATTTAAATAAGTCTGGCACCCAAATATGCTTTTTATTAATAGCTGCATAACAAGAAGAAATACCCACACTATCTCTCACAAATACAGGGAAATCATCTGGAGCTACGAGAGGTACAGAAAGTGGAAAGATAAACTCATCACTTAAAGACTTGAATCCAATAAATAGATTTTCTCCATCTAAAAGATCAGAAGTAGTATTCCTCAATTCTATATATTGTGAACAAGCACCCCTCGGGTCAGGTAGAACCTCATTGATTACTAGTTCCCCGTAGTTTGGTCTTCGCCCCTTTCCAAATTCGATGTATGATTCTAAATATTCTAATGATTCATTACATAAAAGAATAGAATCAGAAATCGAAAAATTATACACCAAACCGTCCACGAGAATTTCTTCTGTAATCAATTCTATTTTCTGACTTGTATCAAAAAAATTATACCTATCTATGATTGCATTAGTAGGTTCAATGGCAAAAATAGTTTCTGCTATACTATCCGAAAGCAGATAGTTCGATTCTAAAATCACACTCTGATTCCCTTGCCCTATGTCAATAAAGTCAACTTGTATGACAGGATAAAAATTGGTGTCTAACACTGAATTTGGATAGCCAGGTGAAACCCCCTGGACAAATTGACAAGCTGACCAGTTTTCTTCTCCAAGACAGGGATTGAAATAGTTAATTCGCTCTAATGAATACCCTCCATCATCTCTATCGGGATTTTTATAATGGCTAGAACTATAAAACACATTATCAATAAGAACTTCTTTGCTACTTAATCCTAATGTGGCACCCGAATTCAATAAGGATGGAAAATTTTCTAAATAATGTCCTCCTACAAGATCTGGGTCTGAACTTATGACCAAATACGTCTCACGCGACAAGACATTTATATCCAAAGGAAATCGTATTCCATCATATTCCAGTGCCAATTCAGATACATCAAGGTCGTAAGCACTCGTATTATAAATTTCTATAAATTCGAAGACTGGACATAAGGGATTTTCTGAAACTGAAGGTTCAAATAGAATTTCATTAATGATTACATCTCCCGTAGATACTGATCGTATATCTTTAAAGTTGTCACTTATGTTGATGACAGGTGCAACATTCAAATGTTCATCAGTCAAGCCTTCAATCGCCAGATCAAAAAACACTCCGTCCTCTATATTGTCCTCCATAAATATTATCAAGGTGTTACCCTCTATTGAATAATCAGGCTCAAATATATTCGAGTTAAGCATAAAGCTAAGAACTGAAGATTCAATATACTCGTCAAAAAGGAACTCAATAGCACGCTCTGGCACATAATTCCATTCCACTAAAGTTGGAGCTTTTAAATCGGTATATATTGGATCTAAATAAAATGAATCCATGAAAAAATGCTCATTTCTGCTGACCGTGTAGATACACTCAAAGAGTGCATATTCAAATTGCTTCGTAGGATTATGTACCGCAGTGAATAGCAAATCAAACTCATTGACCGCTGGATCACTGCCAAAAACTGCCCACTCCCCTGTTGTATCTCTTTGAACCTGAATTCGTTTATGGACTTCAGCCCCATGCATATACCCCGGAGAACTACTGCCAAGGTCTAAATCCGTAAATCCATTAAAATAGACCAATTTCAGTGCATCAGATGAACCACTGACACCTCCCATCCTAAGATAATAGCCACTTGTAATTTCATCATTCACAACATCACATGCCAACCAAATTCGAGAATAATTAGATGCGGAAGGGGAGAAATCCATCCTCCAATCAAAATACCAATAGGTAATTGAATCCGCGCTGGTAGGCGCCTCCAAATAAATATAAGTAGAATTTGATCCTTCAGGCTCAGGATCAAACAACTGCAAATACCCGTCTGAAAGGGTAAAATTTTGAACTTCCCCTGACCATAAAGTATCTGGCCAATTAACTTGGTCAAAGCCTAGACTAATTTGGCCAACAATTTTTGTCAATTGAAATATGCAAAGCATAAAAATATATGCACACTTTATCCTCATTTCGTTTATTTTGTAGTCTAATCGTAAATTGTAAAAAGACATTATGAAAATTGCTGTAGTTGGAGCAACCGGACTTGTTGGTACAGAAATGTTTAAGGTGCTTGAAAAAGCAAACCTTCCTATTACCGAATTAATCCCTGTAGCATCGGCAAGATCTGTTGGCAAAGAGATAATATTTAAGGATAAGACCTATGAAATAGTAGATCTAGAAACTGCTATTACTCTTAAACCAAATATTGCAATATTCTCAGCAGGAGGATCAGTCTCAAAAGAGTGGGCTCCCAAATTTGCAGAGATAGGATGCACAGTCGTTGATAACTCGTCCGCTTGGAGAATGGAAGCAGATATTCCATTGGTCGTCCCGGAGATCAATGCTAAAATGCTTACAAAAGCCGATAAGATCATTGCAAATCCAAATTGTTCAACAATTCAGCTTGTGCTTTCAATAGCCCCTCTTCATCAGGCCTATGGTATAAAACGAATGGTTGTTTCTACCTATCAATCTTTTACCGGTACAGGTGTTTTAGCCGTCGAACAATATGAAGCTGAAAAAGCGGGTCAGCAACTCAAAGATGAACAGATGGCCTATCATTTTCCGATATTCGCCAATTGCATTCCACATTGCGATATATTCTTGGATAATGACTATACTAAAGAAGAGATGAAAATAGTTAATGAAACTAGAAAGATTCTTAACGACCAAAATCTCGCGATTACATCCACTGCAGTACGTGTCCCTGTATTTGGTGGCCATTCGGAATCTGTGAACCTAGAGTTCGAAAAGCAATTTGACATAGATGAGCTTCGTAAGCTACTTTCCGATATGGATGGAATAATTGTCCAAGATAATCCAGCGAACAATGAATATCCAATGCCTTTAATGGCCAAAGATAAAGATGAAGTATTTGTAGGAAGGATAAGAAGAGATCACTCGATTGAAAGCGGTCTAAATATGTGGATCGTAGCAGATAATCTTAGAAAAGGAGCTGCAACGAATGCAGTTCAGATAGCTTCATATCTCATTGAAAATAAATTATATTAGGCCAAATTGACGTTTTTAATTTATTTAAACATATTCAATAAATAATTTTTAACTTTGGTTTATACTGAATACTATAGTTTAAGAATACAGCAAATTTTAGATTTTTTACTTTACAGAACAGAAATAGCCACTTATGAAAACTAGAATCACATCGTGGTGCAAGAATGCAAATGACGAGAAATTCCTGCTTGCTTTAGAATTGATACCTGAGACTAATACAGTCAAATGCCTTCAATTCAAAGATGAGGATATTACTGATAGCTTGATTGAAGATTTAAATTCCAAATGGAAAAATCATGAGGAAATTGAATTACCTACGCACGAAGCCAACGAGACAGAATTAAAAGTTGACACGATTATCCCTGAAGGACTTATTCCTGAAAAGGAAAGTGATATATCTGTTAAGGTCAATGAATGGAACTTCATTGTTCTATCTTCCAAGCTCTATGAGTCCTATAAAAGCGAACTTAGTGAGCTCAAAGACCGCATTGAAAGAATCGAACAATTTGACAAAGGAATTTGGGAAAACCTAAAAGGATTTTGGTCAAAGGTTCAAGATCAGCTAAGAGAAAAAAATCTTTTTAGAGAACATGGCAGCATGCTCAAAGAGCATACCAACGAACTATTCTCTAAGCTTAAGGATTTGAGAACAAAGATGGATAAAGAGTTTAATCTTGAATCTGGTAAAAACAAGCAAGACTTATACAATGAACTAGACGGTATAGATGCCAAGATCAAAGATGGTCAAAGGCTACAAGCTGTTTTTGATGAACTCAAAAAGATTCAGCAAAAGCTTAAAAACCTCAAGTTGAATAAAGAGGATCGGTCAAAAATCTGGGAACGCATTGACAAGGCATTCAAAGAGGTAAAAGAAAAGAAATTTGGTTCAGCCGGAAATTCAGGTGGAGTTTCAGCTTTAGAAAGACTAGACAAGCGATATAAAGGCTTGATTGAGGCGCTCAAAAAAATGGACAACTCCATTAACCGAGATAAGTCGGATCTTGAATATCAAAACAACAGAAATAAAGACTTTGTCAATCAGCTAGAAGCTCAGATAAATATTGCAAAGATTGCAATGATCGAAGAACGCATCCGATCTAAATCTGAAAAGCTTGCAGAAATGAACAAAACAAGGCTTGAACTTGAAAAGAAACGTGGATTCCTAGAAATCCAAGAAAAGAAGAAGTCTGAAGAAGAAAAAGTAAAGCAGGCTAAAGAAGAAATCAAAGAACGTATAGCAAGTGAGATTGAGGACAATAAAGATGACGCTAAACTTCAAAAGCTCGCAGATACTATAAAAGAGGGAACTGACAAATTAAAAGAGGTTGCCGAAAAAGTAGAAGATAAATTAGAAGATATAGCAGATAAGGTTGAAGATAAACTTGAGCAACTCGCAGATAAAGCAGAGGAGCAAAAAGATAAGATCGAAGATGCCGTCGAGGATATGGCTGAAAAAGCTTTCGACAAAGCCAAGGATATCGCCTCTAAGGTTAAATCCAGTATTGAAGAAACCATAGAGAAGCTTCAAGGGGATGAAGAATCCGATAAGACAGAAGAAGAAAAATAAAAAAAGGAGGCTTAACAGCCTCCTTTTTTTATTTCTTACGCTCAACTATATAGTTCACCAACTCAACCAAGGCTTCTTTAGATTCTGATTCCTTGAATTCTGAAAGTATATCAAATGCATCCTGACGAAAACGTAACATCTCCTTCTTTGCATAGTCTAGACCTCCGCTAGAGATTACAAACTCAATAACCTGATTGATCTTATTCTTATCTCCATTATTACGCTTAACCAAGCGTATAATCTTCGAACGAGTTCTATTATCGGCTTTACTAAGTGCGTAGATCAAAGGAAGTGTCATTTTCTTCTCCTTGATATCAATACCTAAAGGTTTACCAACATCATCTGTACCATAATCAAAAAGATCATCCCGAATCTGAAATGATATCCCAATCTTTTCCCCAAACAAACGCATCTTTTCTATCACTGATTCATCATCCGTAACAGAGGCAGCACCAGCAGCACAAGCCGCTGCAATCAATGAAGCCGTCTTACCTTTTATAATCTTGTAATAAACGTCTTCTTCTATATCAAGTTTACGCGCTTTTTCCAACTGCAACAACTCCCCCTCACTGACCTCTTTTACTGCGTTTGATACAATCTCAAGTATTTTGAATTCCTTGTTTTTTATTGCTAAAAGCAGTCCCTGAGAAAGCAGATAATCTCCTACGAGAACTGCAATCTTATTTTTCCATAAAGCCTTGATAGAGAAAAATCCTCTTCGGTAATTTGCATCATCAACTACATCATCATGGACAAGTGTAGCCGTATGTAGTAATTCTACAAGTGAAGCAGCAATAAATGTAGCATCATTCGTCCCCTTTATTACACTAGCAGATAAGAAAACAACAATTGGTCTTACCTGTTTTCCTTTCCGTTTAACGATGTAGTACATAATCCTAT
>JAQXAY010000066.1 GCA_029252685.1 Saprospiraceae bacterium
GTATTAACAGGCCTAAAGTGTGTAAGTGTAGCGAATATAGTCTGGCGTTAGCCTCAAACAACCCAAGGGGGAAAGTTAATCACTTTCTCCCTTTTTTATGGGCATTAAGCAGTTCACCAAAAGCACCTGCTATCTCAAGTCCAGCATGCTTTCCATGACCTTCAAAAACAACCGAAGCTGTTTTCCGCTGAACCAAACGAATGAAAAGTGATGCTGTCATACTTTCTGAAATACGGCCTTCCATGGCGCCTTGTATAGGAGAAGCAAGTAAGGCTGTCTGACCATTTGTAGCTTTTACAGTGAGATGGTAACGGGGATTTATCAGTTCCAATTCTATTCCAGAATCTGTTTGAATAAGCTTCTTAATCCGACTAAAATTATAGGTGGTAAAACGTATAAAAGCTCCTCTGACGTATAGGCCACAAATAAAACCTGTAAAGCCGGTCCCAAGCATTGGAATAGTAGCTACAGAACATTTGAAGGAAATAGAATCCTCTTCAAAATGATTGCTCTGCATCCATACATAAGCAGAAGGGAATGAACTACCCCAATCTTTTTCAATATATCCCCTACCCGAATGAAATGGAATATCCTGCTCCTTGAATCGAAGCAATCCTTTGAGTCTATGATCCATGCTCACTATACCATGATTACATTCCATAAACTTCAACCAAGAAAAAGGGCCCATTATACCTGGAGCATACCAAGGGTTCGGCCAAGAAGCCTTTCCCTCTATCTGTATGTGTCCCTTTAAATCTTCAAGATCTAATTTGATGTGATCATCCGAAAATTCATTCGGCCCAATGGATACAAAAAATCGGTCAGAAGCAGGCTTGAACAAGTCCAGCGGAAATTTATGATATTGAGCTGTGCTATTTTTACCATCCAATACCTGAATAAAAGCGTGGCCTTTACCCGATTCATCCATAGCTATGCCGGGAATCAAAGCAAGAGCATGTTTACCAGCATCATCAATCAATTTGAAGTACCAGCCTTCAAAATAATTTTTGCTTTTTCCCCATCCTTGAAATCGCTCTGGGTTGAAATGAGCTTGTATCTTTTTATTTAGCATGTTTCAAGATAAAAAAAAGAAGATACGGTAGCGTATCTTCTTTTTTGTTTTTTATTCTTCCTGGAACACTCGGACATAATCGACTATCATAGTCTGCGGGAAAAGTGTGCTCGGGTTTGGACTACCCGGCCAATTCCCTCCAACTGCAACATTGAAAATAAAAAAGAAATCTTCGTGGAAGGCTGGTATGCTTGCAGTATTCATTACATGATACTGTATATCATCCCTGTAGAACCGAATCTGCGACTCATTCCAGATAATAGAAAATACATGAAATTCTTCCGCAAATTTTTGCCCACTAGGCAATGAATTAGTCCCACTGTAAGATGCGTGCGAGTTATTGTGACTCCAGTGCATAGTACCATGCACAGTTCTATCATTCAATCCTTCTCCTCCAACCATCTCCATTACATCAATCTCACCACATAATGG
The DNA here is from genome assembly GCA_029252685.1 of Saprospiraceae bacterium. GTDB lineage: Bacteria > Bacteroidota > Bacteroidia > Chitinophagales > Saprospiraceae > AM-2324. Next base: position 1,505 of record JAQXAY010000066.1, read on the forward strand.
CCACCCAACAGAAGAATAGTCCTCACCAAGCATCCATAGAGCTGGCCAGATACCTTTTCCATAAGGCAAAGCTGCACGTATATCTACTCGACCGTATTTGAAGGACTGCTTTCCTTGGGTTTTAATTCTTGAAGAAGTATAATTGTACCCCTCGTAAGCCTGTTTCCTAGCAGTGATTTGTAAATAACCATCCTGCACTAAAGTATTCTGAGACCTATAATATTGTTGCTCATTATTACCCCAACCCCAAGTGCCATTTCCTAACTCCTGAGTCCAATCTGAGGAAAGACTATTCCCTTCAAATTCATCGTTCCAAACCAAATTATAACCTGGGTAGCTGAGCGGGCTTGAATACCCTGTTGTGGGTGGTCCTGTTATTGGATCTTCACCTTCAATTTGGAATGAATCGTACTTCTCGGCAAAATCAAAGAATGAATTCGCAGTACTGTATGCTCGAGTTCTAACCTGATGCGTTCCAGAAAACACAAAAGTATGGGAAGCTGTGCCATCTTCTGATACTACAAAAGTTTCTACATCATTCTCTATGAAGAGAAAGCTAAAATTTGCAGCACCATCTGCAGTCGCAGTAATACTTACGGTCTTTTCATTAATGGTAACCGTAGTTGTTAGGTTAGTTGGAATTTCTACAATCGAATCCACAGAATCATCATCCTGACTACAAGATGCAAAGACGAAAAGAATAGTTAGTCCAAATAAAAAATTCTTCATTAGTTGTTATTTTTTTCGGTATTTAAACCTGATTGAGAGCTCCTTCAGAGAAGAAGATTGGTCTTATTGGCAAAAGGCTTTTCTAAGATACTAAGGTATAGACCAAAAAAGAAAGCCAAAACGATCAAATACAGATTATTAACATTATTTGACAAATGAGAAGTACTGAAAAGTAAAAAAAGAAGAATATCCTTAAAATTCAATCTAACAAATTAAAAAACAACAGCTTATCAATATAAAAAACAAAGAAACTGAGAAGAATAAAAAAATTGTTCCTTCTGTTTTGAACCATAAACAAATAAAATTCATTCTTATATATGATACTAAGTGACCTAGCGTCAATTATCACTAAATGAACACGTTTATGAAAAGCAAAGCAACCGCCATCTGGTCTGGAACTGGAAAAGAAGGTACTGGGCAATTAACTACAGGAAGTAAAGTACTAAATAACACCCCATACAACTTCAAAAGTCGCTTTGAAAACGGCACAGATACAAACCCCGAAGAATTAATAGCTGCAGCCCATGCAGGATGTTTTAACATGAAGCTGAGCTTTGTACTTGGCAACTTCGGTTTTACTCCAAAACAATTGGAATCAAAATGCACTGTAGATATGGTTGACGGTATGATCGCTGGATCATCTATTGAATTAACAGCCAGTGTTCCAGATATAGATATTGAAAAATTTAAAGAATGTGTTGAAGACGCATTTAAGAATTGTCCTATCTCTGCACTTTTCGCTGAGAATGCAGAGCTGTCTTTAAATTATACCTTAATTGGACAATAAGAATCATCTCAGCCCTTGTTGATTTCCCTGAATCCCCCCAAGGTATTCTATCAACAAAAGAGGTGTATTATCGTTATCTAAACAGCAACTATTTACATAAGAAAGCCCTTCATAATGAAGGGCTTTTTTTTGCTTATTGTATTATTATCTTTTTATTTATCTCCAGCTCATTATTCCTGGCTGAGAGAATATATACGCCTTTTTTGAGTTCCGAACAATCAATCTGTGATTCTTGTTCTAAAGCACCAAATTGAAGCACTTGTCTTCCAGTGAGGTCCTTTATCTCTATAAAATAGCTATCATCCATTTTCAAATTGAATAATCCATTTCCTGGATTAGGATATACACGGAATAGTGTGGATTCTGGTATTTCACTAATACTAACAGGATCTGCAAGGAGAGGGAATATTACATCATCTACCCAAACTGCATCATCACCTGAACTTACAGTAAAGTCTTTGGTGTAAGACCAGCGTAAATCATATTGTCCAACATCTAATGGGAAAGAATAACTGGACCAAGGAATTTCACCAGACCAAGCACCTACTTCAACATCATTTATATAGAACACTAAATAATCGTACCCTTCCTCTGTACTAACCCTAGAGTTAAAAATCAAATCTCCAGCTTCAACAACATCAATACTTATGGTCATTTCGGACAACTGCTCGTCATCGATATCACCAGAACGCATAGATGATGTTCCAGAAACGCTATTTGTGTAATCTGTAAACCAAGGATATAGTCCATCAGAAATATATTCTGCGATATAGACATCATCTTCAAAATCTTCTAAGTTAAGATTAACACTTAAATCAAATTCAATGTCATCCGCATAATTTCCTGATTCACTAGAAAAATCAAAGTTAACTTTATGATTTATCGGAACAGATGCATCAGCACTAACATCAAACTCTAAACTAACCAGATCACCATTAGCAAGCGTATTGGAAACAATTGATGCTTCATCAATAGTAATATATGGCGAGTCTTCTGTGAGCAAGTGATTCACAGTATAAAGGTCTGCACTTCCTGCATTTTCGACTTCAATAGTGATAGTCACTGTTTCTCCTGCATCAAATCTGCCGTTAGATTGTGTACTTGCCTCATCACTCATATCAACTAATTCATCAATAGCCAATTTGGGAGCATGAAGCATTACAGATACATTGGAGTACCAAATATCCACCCCGTCTGTAATTTCTATCTGGAATGGAACAATTACACCATCTAATACATATCCATTCACCTCAAAACTAAAGGCATCCGTTACTATTGTATTGGTACCCTGTATTAAACTAGGAATAGACGGGATAGTGCCATTTAACATGACAACATCAGTTGAAGTCGTTGTTACTTCAGCACTCAAACCATCTGCATCAGCAAGACCTACATTTGAAAAATCAAGATCTACACTTACTTGTTCCGAATAATCAGCAAGACCATTATCATTTCCATTTGCGTCATTTACATAATTTATACTTGATATCATATATACCCCTGCATCTACAGTTACTGAAACCTCAGATTGATATGGGATATGATTGTAGGCTGTACCTGTAAGGATAAATGTAATTGGGCCAGCTATATTATTCAACTCTAAATTTAGTAAGCCATTTTCAACAGTACCTACACCGAGTATGGTACCTTCATGACTTGCTGCTATAGTTGCACCTTCTACCTCACATGCGATGGAAATACTTCCTGCATTGATAGAAACAAAAGGAGCATGATTCACGACCAATTGTTGTGGCATTGCTGTCCTAAGCACTACTGATGGGTCTCCAAAAATATTCCAAGTATCAGCCATGTCTATACCTCCACCTTCATAAGCATCAATCATAGATGCCATTCCCATTAGTGACACCCCACCAATAGTATGTCGAGTTGGATAAAGCGCATTCTCTGTAAGAATATTCGTCATTTCATCTTGTCCTTCCATTGGGGGAGCCCAAGATTGTAAGATTGATGAAAAAACACCTCCTATTCCTCCAGTTGGAAGACCAGTACTGTTGTCCGTAGCACGAATCCATGCATCACCAAGACAAGGCCCAGCTCCAAAGTCATTCTGGAAATCACCTACACAACATGCAACTGCAACTAAGTAAGGATAACGGCCATTATTAGCCTGTTGGTCAACCGCATCGATATCATATCCACCCGTAGAAAGAGCAGTATGACCGCCGTGACCTGTATAATTTAAAAATGATACACCATTATCAATATGATCAATTAGAGATTGTGTGGAAGGTCCTCCATCAAGATCGGCAGAAGGTTCACCAATTGTTGGCGAAGCCTGCGCATTAGAACCTTGATAACATTCAAAGATCTCTGTAAAATTATAATCAAGCATCTGGATTTTTAGATTATTCAAATGCTCATAATCATATTCACCATCATCACCAGGGCCTTCATTTGAACCAAGACCGATAGCTTTGCTCATCCAATCAACATCAGTATTTGGATTTATTTCATATTCCAACGTTCGATCAACCATAGTTCGAATGTGTTCAGCATTCTCACCGTTAAATCGACCTACAAATATGTCCGCATAATGATCGTCCCCATCCACATAAGAATAACAGTGATCACAAGCATTATTGTTTGAGGTTTGTAAAGTTGGTATTGCATTCTCATCACCTACTAACAAAACATAGGCAAGGTTATTGTTATCATAGAATTCTTGGATGTAATTCAAAATATCTTCTGATGTATCCCCAATATCTGCCACATCGATTAATGTGGTCTCCATTCCTTTTCGAATCTTCCAATCGACTAAATCTTCAACCGACTCCATATAGTCTGCAGCACTTATAACAAGCATTGAACCCACCTCAGAGATAGGATCATAACGAGCTTCAAGGTTACTGTAATTCAAAAAGCGCTTAGAAAGTATTTCCTGCTGCCCTTTCGATATTGATTTTATAGTCGACTGTGTTTGCTCATCAATAATCTCAACCGTAAAGGATGTGCTTACGCGCAGTGTTTTATTAGCAGCATCATACTGTACTGGATTTAACCAAAGGGTTTGTCCAGATACACCTCGCATCCTATAAGATGTAGACAAACCAGCCAATTGCTTTGGATATAGGCCTGATTCATTATAAATTTTCCCATAATTCAGCGCTATTGTAGCGGGATCTGTATCCCTGTATAAATTACCTTTAGATGGAAGGACATCTACATCATTTAATTCAAGGTATGTAACATCTTTGATTTTCACGACAGCAGATTCATTGCCTTGCAATAAGATATTCTCTGAAAGTCTAAACATTTCAGGATAACCCGTTTTTAGAATCGGAGTACCATCAGTTAATAATGGTACTATGAGACTTTGTTCATTCCAATTTAATGTCTCTAGATTGGCTTCATCAATTGAAACAGCTAACACTGTCTTAGTCTGAGTTTGACTTAAGACACTGACCTGAACATCCAAACCCTGAGCGAGTAATAGACTTGAACAAAAAACTAGCAATAGTAGAAAAATATTTTTCATAACAATATTTTAATGTATACGTATGAGCGGAATAATCTTGGTTTCTGATTTCGTCTCAAAAAGAACAAACATGCGATCACCTATTAAGTCCGGTGGACTAATTTGTCTCTTTTCTAATCCTGTAAGTTTTCCCATAAAGTATTTTTGCCCCTTACTATTGATAAAACTTACCCGAGCGTCATCTGCAAATGGATTCTGTAAAAACAAATAGTCCTGAAATGGATTAGGATATGCAACAATTGAAACATCATCCAAAGAGTTTATCACATTCGTAGAATTCTTTGTTAAAAATGTAAATTTAAGTGGCTGAATAGATTGAGATAAAACATCTGTCTCCCGAAGCTCTAAATCTACTCTACCAAATCCATCCACGTAATAAGGATTTACCTCGAAACGAATATAAACAGAATCCGAGGGAGCAATACCGTACATATCGGCACTATCCGGCAGAACACCATAACAAAGGACATTATCACAGATAGTGACATACCAATCAGATGACAAGTCCTTTTCTTTTATTTCCCAGGTTAAAAATAGACTATCAGCACGATTATTCTTTAGGTAAATAAATGAAAGGTTGTAGCTATCATACCCCAAGTCTGTATGCAGAGAATCTATTGGAATAATCTCAAGGCCCGTAATCTGAGCACTTGACTTAAGTCCAGACATAAGAAAGATTAGGAGAAGTGTTATGATTGGATTTATTATTAATCGCATTTTCTAATTTAATCATGTAAATAGATATATCCTAAAATTAACTTTCAATAATTTGCACAAAGTCAGATTTTTAGCATTTATAAATATCATTATGACACCAAACGGATTAAGCAAAATAAATAGTAAAGATAAATAGCACTCGAATAAGAGACCTTAAGATTTATATATCTTAACTTTGATTCAAATAAAGTTTACATACAATATATCAATCATGGATTATAGATCATTCTGGGAGTCGGTAAAAGTAAAAGGAATTGAAATTGGCCTTGAAGCAAATTATTTTACCCACTTTGAAAATAATGATACTCAAAACTGCAAACTATCAAACGTAGGACTCAAAAGATGTAGTTACTATTTCGATATTTCGGCTCAGGCTGGCTGCTTCATAAGACTGAATCACACCAATGCCGATTGGAATAAAAAGATTTATGATATGGTGTTGTCTTGTAAAGAGGATCTAGAACAAAGCATCGGCGTACCAATAGAATTCAATGCAGAAGAACTAAGCGCAGGAATTTGTGCACACCCAAAAGACCACAGCCTTGAATTTTTAGTTGGAAAAACAAGCGAGGAAGAGCTTTCAATACACTTAATCCGCTGCTTCTACCTTATGCTAGAAGAAGTTGACCATGTTTTTCGAAATTCAATGGATGAGGCATATTAAAAACCCTCAAAGAATCTCTGAGGGCCTAAATTTTAAAGGTATTCGGGGTACGAATACATCCAATCGCTGAAATAAAATAGTTCTTACGAAACAAATTATCAAGGCAAAAGACAGATATATATAAAAAAATATAATGAATTATCTCTATTTGTTCCGATTAATACGAAATATTGATTTTCATTTGCTTTACGTATATTTGTGAAGTTTTAAATTCAGTATCTTTCAAAAACTAATTCAAAGGAGAACATGACTGTAGAACAAATCTATACGGGTTGCCTAGCACAGGGAGCCTACTATATCGTTTCTAATGGAGAAGCAGCAATTATCGATCCATTACGAGAGGTATCTCCTTATCTTGAAAGAGCAGACAAAGACGACGTTAAGATCAAATATGTATTCGAAACGCACTTCCACGCAGACTTTGTTTCAGGTCACGTTTCCCTATCTGAAAAAACGGGTGCACCAATAGTTTATGGTCCAAATGCAAATCCAAAATTCGAGGCAATCATAGCTGAAGATGGGCAGGTTTTCCAAATAGGAGATGTTACGATTACTGCCCTGCATACGCCTGGACATACTATGGAAAGTACAACCTTCCTTCTTAAGGATAAAAATGGTACAGAGCAGGCGATCTTCACAGGAGACACGCTCTTCCTTGGAGATGTAGGAAGACCAGATCTTGCTCAAAAATCAGCCGACATGAGTAAAGAGCAGTTAGCTGGGATACTTTTCGATAGCCTGAGGAATAAAATCATGACTCTACCCAAGAATCTAACCGTTTACCCTGGACATGGTGCAGGTTCAGCCTGTGGTAAGAACATGATGAAAGAAACTGTTGACACCTTAGGGAATCAATTAAACATGAACTATGCACTCCGTGCAGATATGAGCAAGTCTGAATTTGTAGAAGAACTTCTAGAAGGCTTGGCAGAACCACCAGCCTATTTTCCCCTAAATGTAAAAATGAACAAGGAAGGTTATGAAGACTTTGATATGATCCTAAAAATTGGCTTAACAGCTGTCTCAACTGACAATTTTGAACAACTGGTTAATTCAAGGGATTGTCTGATGCTTGATGTTAGACAGCAGTCGGACTTCATCAATGGGCATATACCTAATTCTATTTTTATTGGTCTTGATGGTAGCTTTGCGCCTTGGGTTGGTGCATTAATAAAAGACACTAAACAGGAAATTATTCTTATTGCTGAAATTGGCCAAGAAAAAGAGGCCATTACACGATTATCTAGAGTGGGATTCGACAACGTGGTTGGCTATCTAAGCGGAGGATTCGCTGCATGGAAGGCAGCCGGCAAAGAATATGATACCATAGTTAGTAGATCAGCTAAAGAGGTAGCCAAGTTGAATCAAGAAGAAGCATTAAGAATCTTTGATGTTAGAAAGCCCGGAGAATATGCAGCTTCACATATCAGAGGAGCAAATCACACGCCACTCGCTTCGATCAATGAACACCTCTCTAAGTTTGTTGCTGGTGATAATTATGTGCATTGCCTCGGCGGATACCGTTCCGTAATTGCCATCTCAATACTAAAATCTAGAGGGATACATAATTTAGTCAATATCACTGAGGGATATGAGCAAATAGAGCATGAAAACTTTGACATCAACAAAACCTGTCAAAACTAAGTAGCGCTATGTAATGTTTATGAGGAGAAAAAAAGAACAAACCCAATACTTATAATTTAATTAAACTGTCTCTAATGACCTATATCTCTGTATCTGTTGTTGCAATTGCAACGGCAGCCTTTCTAATTTACTCAAAAGCTTCAAAATCAGATTCCCTAGAGTTGGATACCCAATTTGAATCTATTTATGATTTCACCATGGAGGACATCTACGGTGAGGAGTTTTCTTTGTCTGAGTATAAGGGGAAAAAAATACTGCTTGTAAATACTGCCTCAAAGTGCGGTCTTACTTATCAGTACGAACAATTGCAAGAACTTTATGAGCAATACAAAGATCAAAACTTCGAAATCATTGGATTTCCTAGCAACGATTTTGCCATGCAGGAAAGAGGAAGTAATGATGAAATTGCAAGCTTTTGTCAAAAGAATTATGGCGTGACCTTCAAAATGATGTCTAAGATAAAAGTGAAGGGAAACAAGATGCACCCCCTGTACATTTATCTAACTCAGAAAAAGTACAATGGGTATAAAGACAGTAAGGTAAGTTGGAACTTCCAAAAGTATCTAATCGGAGAAGAAGGTAAGCTAGAAAAGATCGTTAGCCCTAAGACGAACCCAAAAGATGCTAAAATCATTGATTGGATTGAATCTTAGGCAGCACAGCATCAATAGATTAAAAAAAAATAAGTTTTAGGATTCCTTAAATATTTTTAACAAAAAATGGAATTTTCTAAAAAAGTGATTTATATTTGCAGCCCGAAAGGAAACTTAGTAAGTCTAAAATATTAAAGGAGAAATATGATAATCGTAACAGTAAAAGATAGTGAGTCTATAGATAGAGCACTACGCAGATACAAAAGAAAACACCAGAAGCTTGGTATAACTAAACAATTAAGAAATCGCAAGTATTTCACAAAGCCTTCAGTTTCAAGAAGAACAGAGGTTCTTAAGGCTAGATATCGTTTAGAAAAGTATGGAGTTTAATTCTTACTGTTTCGAAAGAAAAAAGGGATGTGGTAATACCACATCCCTTTTTGTTTGCTACAAGACAAAATTCTGTATATTGTATTAAAGGAAACCGTAAAATAAATATTTATACATACATTAAAAATGTGTTAATATATTATTTCACAAAAACACATCCCCTTATGCAAACAGCCCAATTTCATTTCCAAAACCAGTCCTGGGACACCTTATCCGACCAAGGTGTTAAGAACCCAAACTTCATTCTCTGCTTTGGAGCTAGAGAATTAATTGAAGAAGAAAAATACAAGCCTTTCCTAAAGGAAAAATATCCAAACACGCCCGTATTGATTGTATCCACCGCTGGAGAAATAAACAATAAAAAAGTTTCTGAAAATTCGATTGTGGCTAATGCAGTGGAATTCGATGATCCCAAATCAAGAATTAAATACAATTCTATAAATCTTACAAACTTTGAGTCCTCAACGGAGGCAGGAATAGAACTTGTTAAAGAGCTAATCGAGGATGACCTAAAACTGATTTTATTGTTCTCAGATGGCCAACTTGTAAATGGCTCTGAACTAGTGGACGGCGTTAATCAGGTCGTCAACAAAAGTATTCCTGTAACGGGTGGATTGGCTGCAGATGGAGGAAACTTCAACAAAACCCTGGTAGGAATCAACGATGATATACAAGAGGGTAATGTAGTTGCAATTGGACTGTATGGAGATAAACTTAATGTTGGATTTGGTTCGAAAGGAGGCTGGGGACAATTCGGTCCAGAACGGATAATCACCAAATCTAAGAAAAATGTTGTTGAAGAAATAGATGAAAAAAATGCAGTTGACCTCTACAGACTTTACTTAGGTAAAGACGCAGATGACCTTGTCCGAAAGAGTTTCTATTTTCCTATATCTATCAAAGATGAAACCGAAGAAAATTCCATTGTCAGAACAATCCTTTCTATAGACGAGGATAATAAAACAATGACATTCGCTGGAAATATGCCACAAGGGTCCAAGGTAAGACTGATGAAGTTTAATACAGACAACCTACTACACGCTTCCACTGAAGCAATGTTCGATTCCCAAAAAGGATTACCGACAAATAACGCGCTTTCTATATTGATTACCTGTATCGGCCGAAAAGTAGTACTAAACAGACGATTTGATAACGAGTTAGAAGCCGCACAGGAAGGTTGGGAAAATCCAAATGCAGTTTTTACTGGCTTCTATTCTTATGGAGAAATTGCACCCTTCCCTGGATTTATAAAATGTGAATTGCATAATCAGACGATGACTATCACAACTATTACTGAATCAGAATAATTATTTTGGAAACCAACAAGCTCTTATTACGCCAAATTAAAAGGAATTTATCCAGTGAAGTGATAGAGAACACACCTGGACTAAAGGAATTCATCAATTCCGTTAATGAATCTTACTCGAATTTCAACCACGACATTGAAATGAACGAGCGTGCCTTTCAAATTGCAGAAATGGAATATGAAGAGATCAATCAAAAATTAAATTCCGAAAAGGAGACGATTGAACGAGGCATAAAAAGACTTTCGAATATGATTCGTGCTATCACTCCTGAATTCGACCTTGCGCGTATAGATAACCAAGATGATTTATTATTCATCACAGGGATGCTAGAAGAACAAGTTGCAGTTCGAAAAGAAATTGAACGTAAACTTCAAATTGCAGTAGATAACGAAATCGAAGCATCTAATGTAAAATCGGAGTTTCTGGCTACAATATCCCATGAGATAAGAAGCCCCTTAAATGTAATAACCAGTCTTTCTCATATCCTACTTTCTGAGCATCACCTGCCAGAGCAAGAAGAAAACTTTGAAATACTTAAGATTGCGTCTAATACACTTATGCTTCTTATAAATGATGTATTAGATTTTTCAAAGATAGAATCTGGCAAACTTGAACTTAAAAAATATAGCTTCGACTTGCATAGCCTTTTGAAGGACATTAAAAAGAGCTCCAAACCATTGGCACAAGAAAAAGAAATCTTCTTTAAACTAGACTATCAAGAAAATCTACCTAGAGTAGTCTATTCAGATAGTCTAAGAATCCGACAAATTCTAGTAAACTTAATTTCAAATGCCCTAAAATTCACAGAACAAGGAGGTGTTGAACTTAAAGTAGATTTTCTCTCTGAGATAAAAGACAGTTATCTTCTTCAATTTGAAGTCATAGATTCAGGTATAGGAATACCTGAATCAAAACTCAAAGAAATCTTTGATGAATTCTATCAAGTAAGTAAAAAGCATAGTAGAAACGGGACTGGACTGGGTCTTTCCATATCTAAACATTTACTCAATCTACTCGACTCAGAGATCATGGTCGAAAGTACAGAAGGCAAAGGGTCCAAGTTTTTCTTCAAAATTTATATTGAAAAAGGTGAACCAAAGGATATCGTTGAAGAACATACAGAATCTTCTGACAACCTAAATGGTCTATCTATACTCATAGTTGATGACATGGCATTTAACCGCATTGTTATTGAGAAAATGTTAAATAAATGGAATCTTAAATTAGATTTTGCAGAAAATGGTGTGGAAGCAATAGAAAAAATAAAAGCAAAAAAATACAACCTTGTTCTTATGGATATTCATATGCCAATCATGAATGGAATTGAGGCTACTAAAGCCATCAGGCTATTTGATAATGAGACGAATATTATTGCGCTAACAGCCAGTTCAGATGAAAAGACAAAAGAAGATGTTTTCTATTCTGGCATGAATAATTTAATCACAAAACCTATTATTCCCAACGAGCTTCTTAGGGTCATAAAAAACTACTCTGAACAGAAAAAAGCAAACCTTTAGAAGTATAAAATCAGGATATTTTATATACGAGCATTTGCAAAACACCTAACAGTTGCAGCCCTGCTTATTCCGTATATTGTCAATCGATAAAGAATAAACCACACCTTTCCTATCCATAACCTTCTTCACTTAAGAGCGCTGCTTTCCACAATTTTTTAGTTGTGAACTCAAATTTATTTTTATGAAATGTTCGTGGGTAATTTTATTAATTACACTTGGCTTTCTACACTTACCAACCTTCATGTTAAAGGGGCAAGATCCTCTATTTTCGCAATATCACATAAGCAAAGCTTATTCCAATCCTGCATTGACAGGTACGGATGGGACGATTAGCCTTTCGACACTAGTACGAGAGCAATGGGGCGCTATTGATCAATTTAGACAATTCCCTGGAGCCTTTTCTACCCAATTTGCAGCTGCTGAATTTGCTCAATCTCAATTGAAAAATGCCTTTGGGCTTTTTTTCTTAAGAGATGCCGAAGGAGATGGTATGTTAGAAACCCAAATGTTCGGTCTGAATTATGCTTATGTGCTGCCCTTTGAGGCAAAACATAGCCTGCATAATATCCGCTTAGGATTAGGCCTATTTTATAATGAAAAATCTATCGATTGGGAAAAGCTTTTATTTTCCGATCAATTGGACCCCAAAGGTCCTGATTTTTTCGCAGCACAGTCTGCACATGCTCAGTATTTTGATGAGTTCAATATGAACACCCCAAAATGGGTAGAAATCAATCCTGGGCTGGTCTACCGATTCAATCAAAAAAGCTACAGAGGAAAAGGTAGCCAGATTGAACTCGGAATCAGTTTTACACATCTTATGACACTGTTTACCAGGACCCAGCAAGAATCACTGCAGGGAATTGCAACAGAATCCAATGACAAGATTATTGTACACGGCACAGCTTTTATACCAGGCCTTCAACTTGGTAAAAAAGGAAACCGATTTACACCATTTCCTGCATTTAGGTATGAACAACAGAGCGAGATCAACACACTTACGATTGGCAGTAGATTCATGTTTAAGAACCTGGGCACGAGTATTTTTTACCAAAATACCGTTTCAGACCGCATAATCTATAGCACAGACGCTATCATCGTAGGCTTCGATCTTAGTTGGCCTATTGGAAAAGGTCAAATCATTGAAACTGGATTTTCATATGACCTAAACATCAACGGTCTAAATGCAACGTCCGGCGGAACAATGGAGGTCTCCGTGAAGTACCAGTACCTCGACAGCCGACGAGCTGGAAAGGTAGTCTGTCCATCTGTAAATCGAGCACATAGTGATCGATATGAGAATATCTGGCACAAGACCATCCACCGTAAGCACATGTAAGAAGTCAACTGTTTAATCAAAAGACCATTATGAAAAATCTAAGTATACTTACAATGATTATATGCTGGGCTATTTATACTGATGCCCAAAGCTGTGATTACACCTACCTTCCTGTTTCACCCTGTGAAGAAGGAATAAGCCTAAGTGTCACAGGCCCCCAAAGTGGAAGTACCTACACCTGGGACTTAGACAATGACGGTAGCACAGATCTTAGCGGAAACACAATCTTCTATACCTTTCCGTCAGTTGGTGTATTCCCCGTATCCCTATATGAGAATGGTACAATCTGCCATACGGAAGATATAGAAATATTCGCATTACCAGATCCTACAATTGGCATTGCGCCAGGGACAGGTGTATTAGATAGTGCAGAAATTAGAACTTGTACTGCTACACCAATCACTAACCTGGAATTGACTAATATGTCTACAACTATCCTCAATAACGCAAGTTATACAATCAATTGGGGTGATGGAAATATTGATAGCTACACGAATGCGACCTTTAATAATGCAGGTGTAAATGCAATACATACGTACTTGAATTATGGTTATTACAGCATTGTAATTGATGTAATCACAAATGATGGATGCTCAGCTAGCAATACTTATAATTATTACAACGGAAACAACCCGTCAATAGGACTTGCAACGCCAGGTAACACAGTATCTCTTTGTTCACCAGCCCCAGTAAGTTTTCCTATTACCGATTATGCAAACAATCCGATTGGCACAGAATATATCATCTATGTGAATGGAGAAGAAGTCGCTACCTACGACCAAAATACAATTCCCTCTAGCTTCACCTACCTTTTTGAAGAAAGTTCTTGCGGTGAAATCACTTCTACAGGGAATTATGTCAATGCATTTGACGTACAGATTTCGGCTTCAAACCCCTGTGGGTCAAGCTCGGCTACTGTTGAACCTATAGAAATAAGCCTACCTCCAGAACCAGAAATGGAGGTGCAAGAACCAAGTAATATCTGTGTTGGAAATACATGGACTTTTATCGATACTACTGCTGCATCGGAAATAATTAGTGGGAATCCATCTGCCTGCGTAGATCTATTAGCAACATGGAATATATCACCAGGTGCCCCATTTGTGGATTGGATCATAACAGGAGGTAATCTATCCGGCTCCTCCTCTATTTCAGTGCAGTTTCTAACAGCAGGAAACTATACAATTGACATGTTCATAAACTCACAAGCTTGTGGACTTTTTTCTGTATTTGAAACCATAACCGTTGTAGAAGCACCTATCGTGGATTTTGATATGGCATTAGCTGGTCCAAATAATTGTGCATCCTTCGTAGCAAATTTTGAAAACACATCAAGCGGTGGTTCTGCAGTATTTAATTGGAGTATATCCCCAATTACTGGATGGACCCTTGTGAATGGAACGAACTTAAATTCAGAAGATATTGATGTTCAGTTTGATGTAGTAGGTACCTATGATGTAAGCTTATTTGGAACAAATGACTGTGGAACCTATGAAATAACCGAAACTATTGAAGTAGCAGGTCCTCCAAACCTAACACTAAACGCTATTCCTGACTTTTGTGAAAGCGCAAGCTTAAACTTCGATCAAAATACATATAGTGTGGTTGATAACTATTCTGAAATAACAGGATACAGCTGGACTTTTCCAGGAGGAACACCCGCAAGTTCTGATCAAGCTGCCCCTGGGCAAGTAAGTTACAACACACCTGGCACCTATACCGTTACCCTTCAGATTGAAAACGAATGTGGTACGGATACCCAAACAACAGATTTCACTATAGAAACACCACCAACACTCGAAATAACAGGTCCCGATAGCCTATGCTTAACCGATGCCTCCGCACAACTGAATAATAATATCAGTGGAGGTATATGGTCAGGTACTGGCGTAGATGGAGCAGGCATATTTGATCCAGCTATTGCAGGTATCGGGAATCATGAAATAATCTATGAAGCGACAGTTAGTCTTTGTACCGTTTTTGATACTTTAACTATTGAAGTTTTACCACTTCCAACACTCAACATTTCTGCTTCAGAAATTGAAGCATGTATAAATGACTCAGCTATCGATTTACTTGCAAGTCCCGCAGGAGGAACCTGGACCTCTTCGGGGGCAGGTTCTATAGTGGGCAATCAATTTTTTCCCGGAGCATCTGGGCAAGGTAATTTCACACTTACATATAATTATACAGATGAAAATGCTTGCTCAAATAGTGCAAGCTTAAGTATTGAAATCTTTGGATTGCCTATACTTAGTGCTTCTGATGCCACTTTCTGTTTAAGCTCTAATACAGAAACACTTCCCACAGCTATTCCTGCTGGGGGAAGCTGGTCAGGACCAGGAATTATCGACGCAAACAATGGTCTTTTTTCCAGTCTAATCGCTGGGGGCGTTGGTTCTTATACCATAACATACAGCTATGAAGATGGCAACTTTTGTACCAACACCACAGACATAACCGTAACCGTGGTACCACAGCCTACGATCACTATGGATCCAGATGTGACAGTTTGTGAAGATGATGGTCCTATTGATATTGCATCAGTAGTAAGCCCAACAGGTGGGACTTGGACTTATACAGGACCAGGTCTAACAGGTACAATCTTCAATCCAGCTACTGCAGGCCCAGGGACGTATATTTTTACGTATAGTTATGGATCTGGATCTTGTTCGGTGCAAGAAGATTTTACAATTCAAGTGAATGGCTTACCTGATTTGTCAATCAGTGCAGAAGCATTAGTCTGTGAGCAAGTTAGCTGCCTAACACTTAGTGCGTCACCATTAGGTGGTTTTTGGACAAGTAATAATGGTGGAGTGGTATCAGGAAATTGCTTTGACCCATCTAGCTCTGGAGTTGGAACCTATATACTAACCTATACCTATATTGATGGAAATGGTTGTAGCAATACAGAGGATCTCTCCGTTGAGGTATACAGTATTCCTCAATTAATCATTCCAGATACCTTCTATTGTGATGCTAACGCGGCATACAGCCTTCCTACACCTAATTTTACGGGAGGTACTTGGACTGGACCTGGGGTAATAGATCCAAGTGGGTCATTTAATCCTTCCTTAGCTGGAGGTACAGGAACGTATGTTTTAAACTATGCCTTTGCTGATCCACTTGGTTGTTCAAATGATGTAGATATCAATGTCATTGTCGATCCAGTTCCTGTTGTAAATCTTGGAGCGGATATTGATCTATGTGTAGATGCTGTCGTATTCGACTTAAATTCAATAGCTTCTCCAACAGGAGGTACATACTTTGGCCAAGGTGTAACTGGATCTATTTTCAATCCTAGCAATGCAGGGATAGGAACACATGAGATCATTTACATTTATGGACAGGGGTCTTGTTTCTCGACAGATACAATCGCAATTACAGTAAATCCACTCCCAGTCATTGACCTTAGCACAAATATTGATGGAATATGTGTTTCAGAATCAACACTTTCACTAAGTGCAACTCCTGCAGGTGGTATTTGGACAGGATCGGGAAGCGCTGTTATTACTGGAAATATATTTAACCCAAATGCTAGTGGAATTGGAAACTATAATCTGGACTATACCTTCACCGATTCCAATGGCTGTAGCAATACGGATACTTGGACAATTGAGGTATATGACCTTCCAGTAATAAGCTCATCTGACATCTCCTATTGTGATCTTCCAGGAGTAGTCAGCTTACCCTTTGCAAGTCCGATTGGTGGAACATGGACTGGCCCAGGGGTCACTGATGCTGCAGGTCTTTTTGACCCTACATTAGTGTCAGGAATTGGCTCTTACACTTTAATGTATAGTTATTCAGATAATTTTGGATGTTCTAATTTTACGGAAATAACCGTGACTATAGTTGCTCCCCCAGCGATTAATGCTGGCCCGGACTTAGGCATTTGTCTGACAGCGCCAGCTTTAGATCTTGGACTATCAGCAGTACCTTCAGGTGGCACCTGGGCAGGAACTGGGATAAATGGATCTATATTTGATCCGCTTGCAGCTGGTGTAGGTACTTTCGAACTCATCTATTCTGTTGGAACAAACAATTGCCAGGTTTGGGATACCATAAGCATAGATGTATATGATCTACCTTCCGTAGATATTAATGGAAATGAGACAGAGGCCTGTGTTGCCATGGATTCCATGATTCTCATAGCGAGCCCCCTAGGAGGAAGCTGGTCTTCAACTAATGGTGGAATTATTAGTGCCAATGCTTTCTATCCTGCGCAGAGTGGCAGTGGAACATATACTTTAACGTATACCTATACGGATGGGAATTCCTGCTCAAATACAGATCAGTTCGAACTTATTATATATGACCTACCGAATATTCAAATACAGGATATAACTTTCTGTAACCAAGGGAGTCCAATCCTACTTCCTGCAGCAAGTCCAGTGGGTGGAAGCTGGTCTGGAACAGGTATAATTGATGCTACAACTGGTCTATTTGATCCTGTGATGGCTCCTGGTGTATACAGTGTTGTCTACGATTACACAGATAGTAATGGCTGCTCAAATAGCGCAAGTGCTGATATTACCATTATTGAACCTGTTGCTATTGCCGCTGGTCCAGACAAATCATTTTGTATCAGTGAAGCAGCTATTAATTTGAATCTTGATGCCTCGCCGAATGGAGGGACTTGGTCCGGCGCTGGAGTATCAGGAAGCATGTTTTCACCCCAAGATGCTGGTGTAGGCTTACATGAGATTGTTTATACAATTGGCGGAGATAATTGTCAGGTTTGGGATACCCTATCCATTGAAATTTTTGAACTCCCTAATATTGACATTACAAACAATGAAATAGACGCCTGCGTTTCTGTAGATTCAATCTACCTAAATGCTAGTCCAATAGGTGGAACTTGGTCTAGTCCAGACGGAGGTCAGCTATTAGATGATATATTTTTACCAGCAACTAGTGGAACAGGAATATACACCTTAGTATATACATTTACGAATTCAAATAACTGTGTATCTGAAGAACAATTTTTATTTACTGTTAATGGACTACCCTTTTTAATAAGTAATGATACAACATATTGTCAAGCTCCAGGTCTCGTAGAACTGCCATTTTCAAGCCCTAGTGGTGGCACATGGACAGGTCCCGGTGTCGTAAACCCATCTGGAATATTTGACCCTATGTCAGTACCTTCAGCAGGTACATATGCTTTATATTATTCGTATGTGGATGAAAATAGTTGTGTTGCAAGCATTCAAATCGAAGTAGAGATTCAAGACCTTGTCGCGGTAGACGCTGGGCCAGACTCTATTCTTTGCATTGATCAAGGTATATACACAATGCAAGGCTTTACTCCGAGTACTGGAGGAACTTGGTCAGGTATTGGCATCATTGATCCAATAAATGGCCTATTCGATCCGACAGTCAGCGGAGCAGGAACATTTACAATCCAATTTGATTATGGTAATTTGAACTGTACTCAAAGTGATCTCGTAGAGATAGAGGTTGTAGACTGGCTAAATCAAGTTGATGCTGGTCCGGATTTTGAGACCTGTGCATATGATGAAGAAATCATACTTAGTGGCTTCACTCCATCAGGAGGTAAATGGTATGGACCAGGAATCACAGACAATGATGATGGACGATTCAATCCAGTTATAGCAGGGATAGGAACACATATTTTGGAATATATCTATCAGGACAACTATTCACAATGCGAGGTTATCACAGAACGAATAGTTACGGTAAGGCCAGTACCCAATAGTGATTTTGTAGCGGATGAAGTTGCCTGCGTTACAACAGAGGTCAACTTTACAAATGCCTCTGATGATCTATTTAACTCGAATTGGACCATTATAAATCATGCTGAAAGTGAAGTAACAGACTTCAATTATAATTTTGATGAAACGGGTACCTATGAAATACTCTTGCTAAGCACAAATGCATACAGCTGTCAGGATTCTATCCTGAAGACTATATTCATCACAGAAACACCAAGTCCAAATTTTATTATGGATCTTGATAATGGCTGTGGACCATTGACCGTGAATTTTGAAAATACAAGTTTCGGTTATGAAATGGACTATCAATGGGATTTTGGAAACTCTGAATTTAGTACAGAGGAAACACCAAACCCAATAAGCTATGATATGGGTACAGAACTTATGAGCTACACAGTAGAACTCGAAGTTTCTAACCTTTGCGGATCTGATGAACTTTTGGATACTATACTAGTCTACCCAAGTCCTCAAGTAAATTTTGGTCCCATAACAAATGTAGATTGTTCCCCTATGGAAGTGACATTTGCAAATGCAACTATTGGATTAGCAGACTACTTTAGCTGGGACCTTGGGAATGGGAATATATCAACTGATAGTCTTCCAGAGGATCAACTGTATTATGCCGGTGAAGATCCGACTGATTATACGATTACCCTTATTGCCAGCAATGCCTGTGGGTCTGATACCATGCAACAAATTATTACAGTAGACCCACCAACTGTAGATGCATTCATAAATGTACCTGAACTCTTAGGCTGCGCCCCATTCACACCAGAATTAAATAATATAAGTACCGTTGGTGTAGAATATTATTGGGATTTTGGGGACGGAAATACATCTACAGAAGCTAATCCAACACATACGTATACAGAGGAAGGTGAATATGAACTTATTCTAAAGGTCAATAATAATTGTAATTCTGACTCAGTGAGTAATACCATAACAGTTCGACCACAGCCGATCATAGATTTTAATGTTGAAGAAAATCTGTGCCTCAATGAAACGCTAAACATTGAAAATCTGAGCCAAAATGCTCAGGGATATCAATGGGACTTTGGGGATGGAAATACATCTAACTTGGTGAGCCCAAGCCACAGTTATAGTGCTAGTGGAGTATATACTATAAGCTTAATTGGAGCGGATGCAGAGACTGGTTGTTCTGGAACATTGGACTTACCGATAGAGGTAAGAGCTTTACCAACTGCCTCTTTTACACCCTCAGATACTGTATCCTGTACACCTCTGGTTGTTCAGTTTGCCAACACTTCGGGAAATGACCTATACTACTCTTGGGATTTTGGAAATGGAGCGGGCAGTGTGAGTAGCAATCCAAACTATACTTTTACAGAATCTGGAATACATACTGTAAGTCTTTTAGCCGAAGATTTTTATGGCTGTGTTTCCGAACCTTTTGAGTTCGATTTATTTGTAAATCCACAACCAACAGCAGACTTTATGTTACCTGCGTTAGATTTTTGCTCAGAGACGATTGTCGAATTGGATAATCTATCCGAAGGCAATATCTCAAGTCAATGGTCTTTGAATGGAGAAATTATTTCCCAAGTTCAAGAACCTACACTTTCCTTTGATGAAGCTGGACCACAGGTAATCACCTTGGAAGTTTCAAATGCATACAATTGTGTTGACCTTTTAGAAAGAGAAATAGAAATCTACCAAAGACCAGTTGCGGATGTAAATTTTGATTTCATAGAAGGCTAAAAGACTTAC
>JAQXAY010000071.1 GCA_029252685.1 Saprospiraceae bacterium
GGTAAAAGTTCATGCTAAGATTGCTCTAATTAGAAAGCTGGATATGAATGGAGAGCAAATATACTCCTACTTAAGTACTGGAAACTTTCATGAGGACACGTCAAAGCTTTACACAGACTTTGGTTTTTTTACCTATGATGAAAAAATAACCTCGGAGGTTGCAAGGATTTTTAATTTTCTTGAAACAAGCAAGGTACCTTTACAAAAGTTTGAAAATATCCTAGTTGGACTTTTCAACCTTAGATCAGGTCTTCGGGAACTTGTGATGCAGGAAATCAAAAATGCCAAGCAGGGACTCCCCGCCTCTATAACGCTTAAAATGAATTCGCTTCAAGATAAAGACATGATCAATCTTTTATACGAGGCATCTCAAGCTGGTGTTAAGATTGATCTTATCATTCGAGGTATATGCTGCCTTATTCCTGGATTACAGGGAATTAGCGAAAATATTAGAGTGATTAGTATTGTAGATCGATTCCTTGAACATTCTAGAATCTTTGTTTTCCATAACAATGGTGATACAAAAGTCTATCTATCCTCAGCGGATTGGATGGTTAGAAACCTTTATCATAGAATTGAAACCTGTTTTCCAGTATATGACACCTTTGCAATAAAGACAATATTGGATTTCCTTTCCATTCAAATGAAGGATAATGTAAAAGCCCGAATTATAGATGTAGAGCAAAAAAACAACTATCAATTTGAAAGTTCAAATCTTGCTATACGATCACAATTGGAAACCTACTATTACACAAAAAGACAAAAAAAATAAAAATTTCAATTATTAGATATTAATGTTTTTCAAGCACTTAGTTGTTACAGCTAATAAAAGGATGCATTTTTTTAATATTTAGGACATTCTTATTTTCAAATTGACATTTTTTAACCTATATTTGCATCGCCTTAAAAGGAAGGCATGTATGCTTTATAGCATTATTTATTGCGAGAGTAGCTCAGCTGGTAGAGCACGACCTTGCCAAGGTCGGGGTCGCGGGTTCGAATCCCGTCTCTCGCTCCACATCATGCCCTGGTGGTGGAATTGGTAGACACGCAGGACTTAAAATCCTGTGGCCTTTGGGCCGTGCGGGTTCAAGTCCCGCCCGGGGTACTAAGCAGAAAGCATTGAGCTTTCTGCTTTTTTTATGCCTACCCCTTTCCTTCTAAAATATCTTTTTTCCTTTTCGTTTCGCGCTTTGAGCAATTATCATACTCTCTATCACAATTTTTATACTCCAAATGTGATAATGCAAAAATACATTGCGTTGCTGCAGCATAAATTTGTATTCCAAGCACTAATGAAAATATTAATAAATTGAAAAGAAGGATGTTCAAAATGAACATCCTTCTTTTATTTAGCTAAGATTAGTTTGATTAGCTATTTGTATTGCATTATCATTTCTGCCATCATCCGTTTCAAAGGTACGAACTGCTTCTTCTACAGAGTTAAACATATGTTGCTCTCCTATTATCTCTGTGATACCACTTTTCTTTAAATTATCTCTCAAAGGACCAATTGCTGAAGAAAGGTAAATCTGAATATCCTGACCACTTATTTTCTCCAGTAGCCTTTTCAGCATTGAAGATGCTGAGGAATCAATATAATTTATCGCTTCGCAACTTATGATCAATAATTTCAATTTTCCGGATCGACCAGAAATCTCATTCAACAATGCTTTTTTGAAGTAATCCGCATTGGCAAAATACAACTGAGCATCAAAACGAATAATAAGGATACCTGGGCGCTCCTCGGCATTCTCGAATCGATCGATATTTTTATAAATTTTAGTCCCTGAAATCCTCCCTAAAACTGCCAAGTGTGGCTTTGTGGTTCTATATACAAGCAAGAGCAAGGACAAAACAACACCCCATAAAATCCCTTCTTTTATACCTATAATCAAAGTAATAAGGAAGGTAAACATCAGTAAAAAGAATTCCTCTTTCCTATTCCTAAACAAACGCAATGGATAACTAAAGTCAATCAAGCGTAGAACGGCAACAATGATTATAGATGCCAATAATGCTTTTGGAAGATTATAAAACAAAGGGGTCAAAAACAACAAGGTCAATCCTACTACAGTAGCACTGATCAAAGCTGCAATTCCAGTCTTAGCGCCGGCCTCGTCATTGACAGCCGTTCTAGAAAATCCTCCCGTCGTGGGATAAGACTGAAAAAAGGAACCGACAATATTTGAAGCCCCTAAGGCAATAAGTTCTTGATTTGCATTTATCTTTTGATCCTTATGCTTTTGCTCGATTGCTTTTGTGACAGACACAGCCTCCATAAAGGCAATCAGAGCCAAAGTCAAAGCGACTGGTAACAATTCTCTAAAATGCTCCGATCGAAGTACTGGAATTTCAAAACTAGGTAAACCACTCGGAATCTCTCCCGCAATCTGCAAACCAGCTTCTTCAAAATTAAAGCCTGCAACGACACAAATCCCGACTACCACGACGACTAATGCAGCCGGAACCTTGGGTAAATACCTCTTAAGTAACTTTATGATCACAATCCCGGCAACACCGGTTGCAAGGGTAAGCATATGAATATCTCCAAGTTTTCGGAAAACATCCATCA
Source organism: Saprospiraceae bacterium (assembly GCA_029252685.1). Lineage (GTDB taxonomy): Bacteria > Bacteroidota > Bacteroidia > Chitinophagales > Saprospiraceae > AM-2324. The sequence goes on from JAQXAY010000071.1 coordinate 2,576, forward strand.
AAAGAATATGCACTTGATTACTACTTGTTAATTCCAGGCCAAACAAGTGTTTTAGTTGACTCATTGCAATAATAATTGCTGCCGCAGAAGTAAAGCCACTAATAACGGGTTTTGATAGAAAATTAACTAGAAAACCTAGCTTAAACAACCCCATCAAGAACTGTATAATCCCAACCATCAGAGCAAGAGAAATAGCGAGTAGAATGTAGTATTCTGTGCCAACTGTGGCTATCACACTAAGACCAGCTGCAACAAGCAAGGAATCCATAGCAACAGGCCCAACAGCTAATTGACGAGATGTACCTAAGAAAGCATAGATGATTTGAGGAAAAAGAGCAGCATATAAACCATACACCTCCGGAAGACCTGCAATCATAGCATAAGCCATCCCTTGTGGAATCAGCATAATACCAACAGTTATACCTGCAGGAAGATCTCCAAGGAATTGTTTTCGATCATAGCTCTTGATCCAAGTAAGAAATGGTATAAATCGCTTCATGCAATTAATTTGGTCTTATTATACAAGCAAAGATTAGAATTTTATTTGTCAAAAGAAATGAAAAAGCTTTCAAGTCAGACATTGAAGAGAAGAAATAATGCAATCTGACAGATTAGATGCGAATGAAAACAAATCTATATGAATCAAAAGAGTCTACTTAACAAAAAAAAGGATTGCTTTAAGCAACCCTTTTTTTTAATCAGCAATTAAATCTAATTCATAATATGCCTCTGCTTTGGTCATACCTTTATGTATGAGTTCTAAAGCTAAACTGTCGTCTACATCTTTAATTTCCTCGAGTGCCTGTTCTATCGCCCATCCTTCTTGCATCAACTGTTGGAGTACTTGAAACTTTTGATGGTCTATTTCCAGGTTTTGAAGAAGACTGTAGAGTTCATTTTCTTTGTCTGTTCTATGCATCCTGTAAAGTATATAATGTCTTAATTTTTACAAATGTAGTGCAATCTATACGACTAAGTCAAATTTATTTTAATCGAATTATTAAATATAATCTTCAAATAAAATGTAGCTCAAGAAAGCGGTGGAAGATGACTTAATTAATTTAAATAGTATTATAATACAGTTTACAAGTGTATGACTTTGATACATCTTCGATTTTGTAAATTTGTAGCTTAATTAAAGAGAAGCATGAATATAGAGCTGATTAGAAAATATAATGTACCTGGCCCTAGATATACCTCCTATCCTACTGTACCATACTGGGACAAAGAAGGTATAGACAATAAAACATGGGAGTCTTCGGTAAAATCTATATACCAAAAAGAAAAATCCTATGGGATAAGCCTTTATATTCACTTGCCCTATTGTGAATCCCTTTGTACTTTTTGCGCTTGCCACAAGCATATAACAAAAAGACATGATGTCGAATTACCATATATTGATTCTGTAATTAAAGAATGGAATCTTTATAGAGAACTACTTGATGAGAAACCCCTCATAAAAGAAATTCACCTTGGAGGAGGCACACCAACATTCTTTAGCCCAGATATTCTAAAACATTTGATAGAATCCATCACTGAAAACTGTGAAATTTCAGAAGATTATGAGTTTTCTTTTGAAGGACATCCCAACAACACTACAAAAGAACACCTGCAGTCGCTCTATGATGTTGGTTTTAGAAGAGTAAGCTTCGGTGTTCAAGATTACGACCCTATTGTACAATTAGCTATCAATCGAGTTCAACCTTACGAAAATGTTGAAAAGGTACACAATTGGTCTAAAGAAGTAGGCTATACCTCTATCAGTCACGACATTGTTTTTGGACTTCCTCATCAAAAACTGGAAGGAATGCTCGAAACCATTGAATTAACCAATGAACTTAGGCCTGACCGCCTAGCCTTTTATTCTTACGCACATGTTCCATGGATAAAAGGTGTGGGATCTAGAGGTTATGATGATAATGACCTTCCTAGTAATGAAGAAAAAAGAGCATTATATGAGGAAGGAAAGAAAGCGCTGGAATCTAATGGGTATTTTGAGATAGGCATGGATCATTTCGCTTTAAAGTCCGACAACCTATACAGCCACTACAACGAAGAAAAGCTTCACAGAAACTTCATGGGCTACACCACCAACAACACTAAATTAATGATTGGGCTTGGAATGAGTTCAATAAGTGATTCTTGGACCGGCTTTGCACAGAATGTAAAAACAGTAAAAGAATACCATCAATTGATAGACCAAGGAAAAATACCAATATTTAGAGGTCACAAACTTAATGAAGAAGATCTGCTTATAAGGAAACACATACTTGAGATTATGTGTCACTTCAAAACCAATTGGAAGAAAAATATAAATAATGAGAAATACTTTGATCAAATCAATGAAAGACTATCCTCTTTTGTAACCGACAATCTGATGCAAATAACTGACAATAAGATAATTGTCACTGAAAAAGGTAAACCTTTTGTACGTAATATTTGTATGGCATTTGATCTAAGATTAAACAGACACAAACCAACGACAAAATTATTCTCGCAAACCATATAACTTTATTCCATGGAAATAATAAAAGGTGCTTGGTCTTCTTTAACTGGCTTTTGGAATTGGTTCCTGGCTCAGATTACTGCACCGTCGTGGGATAATTATTTTTATTGGCTAATAGGGATATCTGTTTTAGTATATACTTTGGAGATTTTAAACCCTTGGAGAAAGAATCAACCTCGCATTCGAAAAGATTTCTTTTTGGATGCTTTCTACATGTTCTTCAATTATTTCTTTTTCTACATGATTGGATTTGCTGCAATTGCTTTTGCTGGCGAACAACTCACTCTAGAAATAAGTAGAAAAATTGGACTTGGAGACTTGTGGTTTGTTCACTTAAATAACCTACCTATATGGGCTCAACTGCTCATATACTTCATCATTATTGACTTTACACACTATCTTGTGCACCGAATGCTCCACAAAATACCTTGGCTCTGGTCATTCCATAAAGTACATCACAGTGTAAAAGAAATGGGCTTTGCAGCGCACCTTAGATACCATTGGATGGAGAATGTAGTTTATAAATCGTTCTCATACTTCCCTTTAGCAATAATTGGAGGGTTTAACCTTGAATTCGTATTTATAGTACATATCATCCAAACAACTATTGGTCACCTTAATCATGCCAATATTGATATAAATTATGGACCATTGAAGTATATATTCAACAACCCCGCTATGCATATTTGGCATCACTCAAAAGAACTTCCTGAAGGAAAAAGTGGAGTGAATTTTGGTATTAGTCTTTCTATTTGGGATTACATATTCAAAACAAGCCATATACCCCATACAGGTCGCGATATAGATTTAGGGTTCGAACAGGTAGACTCCTACCCTAAAACCTTCCTAGGCCAACTTCTTGAGCCATTCAAGAATAAATAAATCTTTTACGCTTACCCATATTTAAAAAATTGTGTACACTAGGAGTATTAAAGTTTCTATGTAGAGTTATTTTTCATATATTAAGGATATTAAATATAATTTATTTCGCTTTAAATTATATTAAAGCGGTCTGTCATAACCCTCTGAGTTTTGGTGGCCAAGGCAAACTGTTGGAATAAACCTTTAAAAGTACTTACACTACACCCATGAAATTTAAGTTTCTACTGTTACTCTATAGCCTAGTGCTACTACCCGCCACATCCTTCGCACAAGACAGCTTTGAAGCACTCTTCAAAAAGGCCAAAGACGCCTATTTCAAAAAGGACTTTGAATCTGCAATCACCCATTTTGAAAAGATTCAGGACCTCTCAGCTGTTAGTGACAGCTCTTGGAAAAACTACTATGACAAATGTCAGAAAGCTTATATTAGGTCGCTAAAAAAGGACCTTGACAATTCTAAAAATCAACTCACATATACCCTAAAAAGCGTCAGTCAAAAGGATAGTTTGTTCAAAGAGACCAATTATGAACTTGAGAACAAAACAAATGCTCTTGTGAAGTTAAACGCAGAAAAAACTGTTTTAGAATCTCTATATACCTCTCCATACCAAAAATGGGAAAAAGCTAAACTGGCACTTCAGGCTTATAAACTTTCAGCAAAGTTACCCACCAATGAAAGACCTAAGGAATTATATGCTGCAATATTAGACGCCTCTCTTAATATTGGTGAAAACTCCTGGACAAAAACTATGTTGGAAGGTACTTCCATTCAGCACATTAATTATGATACAGCAAAAGAATTACTTAGCCTTGGATTTTCCACTGGACAAACCGTGCAACTAGACTCTTTCCATCATTGGATCGAGTACCCTGACAGTTTATTCAAAATTGACTACTCAAAAAAGATAGAGCTGCAGTACCCCATACAGGCTTGGACAAATATTCCCGGAAAAAACAAACCTTTGTTTGTTGCAGGTCCACGAATCTACAATACAGACGAAGTTCAAGAAGAACAAAAGTCCATTTTGGCGCATGAAAAAAGCTATATAAAGGGCATTCTATCAAGTAACTCAAATACAGTTTTAACATTTGGTTCTGATAATTTTATAAAAAAAATGGACCTAGCAACAGGAGTTGTAACACCCCTGATGGCCCACACTGGAATCATAGCTGATGTCATCAAAAGGAAAAAGAATAATGGAATTTACTTTGCTTCATCGAATGGGGTCTTATTCAAGATAAATGAAAGCAACACTGCAGGCCTATCAATGATAAGCAATACGCTACCTAACCAAATCTCCAAAATTCATATCCTTGAAGAAGTTACACTAAAAGACAGTAAAAAGAATGTTCTAATGACCGGACAGGAGTCTGGTGAAATCACTTTTTATGAACTATCTGATTCAAAAACAAAATACATTCGACGATTTTCCATTCACAGAGGAAAAATACAAACCATACAGCAAGTCGGAAACAAACTATATGTATACGCACAAGATGGAATGGTTAGTATATGGGAGATCGATAAAATGCTGACCTCCTACTCCTATTTACCTGTCAGTTTCCAAATGGAGGCGATGGCAAAATCTATCCAATTTGTTCCACAAAAAGAACTCATCCTTTATGGGACTAAAGATGGTGATATCAAGGCCATTTCAATGGATTTTGAAAAGCATCTACAAACGATTTGTGAAAAATATTTAGAAAATAACCCCTTGGAAGAATCAGAAGAGCTTCCTGAATTTCTTAAGTTTTGTAAATAATCACTCCCATGAAAATTGTTAACTTCTCCCTCTTACTTTTTGTTTTTATCGTTGTTGCAGAATCACTACATGCGCAATCAAACTGCACAGACAAATATTATCAAGCCAGAGATTTTTATCAAAAAGGCTTGTTAAATAATGCAAGGATATCTTTACTTGAAATTAAAGACTGCGATGATCCAATCATTAAACTTGAAGCAGACTTATTCCTATCCCAAACCTACTATGATCTGCAGCAATTTCAGAGAGCAGATAATATCATACTTAGATTACTGAAAAAAAATCCAGGCATCGCTTTCAAAGATTATGACCTGAGTGATGGATTCATCAAATACTGCTCTAAATTCTATACCAACCAAAGAAGATTATATTTTCTTATTGGAGAAAGCAGATACAAATACTACCACGGTAGAAATTATATAGATGCAGATGGAAATAATCTTGCTGCAATAAATCTAAAAGAAACAGGCTCTTTCAAAAGTATTGAATTTGGAATGAGTATGGCTGTACCAGGGACAGACATTTTAATAAGTCCCTTAATTGGCGCAGACTTAACCCCCTACACTTTTAATGGGACCTTCAACTTCTATGATAGTGAAGGTCAGAGTGAACGCTACACAGCATCCCTTGAAGACGAATACCTTACAGGTAGGATTGGCCTATTCATCAAGTTTAATGATCTCAAAGAAAGATTCATACCAAAGCGAGCACTACTCAATAGCCTAAAAGGAATTTACTTTGGAGGACAAGCTTTTTACACCTTACAATCAAACAATGAACAAATCAATTTAACAATTGAAGAAGCATTAAATTCTGAGTTAAGCAATATTGCCTCAATTTTCCAAACAGAATCAAACAACTTCAATAGAAAAGATTTGTATTACGCAGCATCGATTGGGTACAATTATAATATACCATTTCAAGGAAAGAATATGTTGTTGAAGTGTGATGCCCGCTATGATATATTATTCAATAGTTTTAAGACCTCTGCCGACCTTAGTTCAAAAGATATACAAGTGGAAACCACCTTGTCCTATCCGAAGCAAGAGCGTGTTTTACTTTTACATCTAGGCATTGGCCTGCAAAGATTATCATATAAGCCTAAAATTAAAAAATTAAACTAAAAGCAGTCTAAGACTGCGTTTAAGTTCAATTTTCATTAGTAATTCTATACCTTTGTTTTGTTATAGGTTCCAGGAATCTTTGTTTCCTGGCTTAAAAGGGAATCCTGTGTAAATCAGGAACTGTGCCCGCAGCTGTAAGTTTCATCAACAACTTTTTACAGTTCATCCACTGGCAATTGCTGGGAAGGAGTAAAAAGTGAAACGAGTCAGAAGACCTGCCTAAAACATATTATTCACTAATAAGATCTTCGGGAACTGAGATTGGGTGAGACATATCTATGTAGAACTTAGTACAACATACTAAATACTATCTTGGTATATCCTGCTCTATATTCAGCACATAGAATGAAAGAGCGTTTATACATATCATTATTCATTTATTTTCAGTTATTTTTTCTGAACAATTCATATGCACAGCATATACCAGATTCACTGCAATATGGTCTGCCAACTTTTGAATTAATCTCTGAAAAATGGAATGTTGACTTGTATTCTACTACTAGTATTGACAGCACACCAGTTCTATTAAAATTACACAATCGGGTAAGCCAGGGTATTCGACAAGCAGGTAACAATTATATCAGATCCTATGGCCCCGGAAGACTAACAGGTTATTCCATTGAGGGCTCTACGAGTGGCCAGTCTTTAATTCTTTGGGAGGGCATTCCACTCCAAAATCCACTAAATGCATATACAGACCTTTCACTTTTTGAATATGCTTCATTCGATCAGTTGAGTCAATCGTCAAACAGCGACTTCACCACTCTAGGAAACGGTTCAATGGTTCCTGCTCTGAAGTTTACAACGGCTATGCCTAAAGCAAAAAAGAGCTTATATGCAGCCATGGAATTAGGCAGCTTTAGCTCATCTCTATTTAAAGTACAGTTTGAACAGATATCGAAGAAGTGGATTTCAAAGACTACCATTGGCAACCAATCTGAACGATCCGACTTCAAATACACAGACTTAAATGGAGCGACCAGAAAAATGAATCATGCTGAGAATCAATCCATCAACGTCCAACACAACCAGTGGATTGCTCATAAAAAAGACCAATATTCCTCTTTGCATTTGTGGTATCATAATTCTCAAAAGAATCTACCCCGCCCCTTCGCATCAGTCCCTTCTAAGCAAAAACAAGAAGATGAGTTTCTGAACATTAGTTTAAAAAACCAATCACTTCTCTGGAAGGATACAAAACTAAACTCTTTCGTTTTCTATCAAATCAATTCAAATTATTACGAGGATATAGATGCTAAACTAAGTAATGACAATAGATTTCAAAATATCCAAATCCAATCTGCCCTAGCAATTAGATCGAATATAAAATTGGGTATAAAGAGTCAATTCGTCCAAGGAACATCAGAAAATTATGAAACAGTCAAAGGGCATTTCGTTCAAGCATTTTTTGGAAGCTTCTCAGATAATACCCTGCTTCAAAAAACAAGTCTCTCTCTAGGATCAAGATTGGAATTATCCAATAGATTCGATCCTAAAGCAGGAGGACATTTAAACATTGAAAGATCCTTAAATAAGGAAAACAGACTAGTTCTAAACGCTGAACGCGCATTTAGATACCCTACACTCAACGATCTTCACTGGTCACCGGGTGGTAATGAGGCACTAAAAACTGAAGAATCCTTAGGTTTTCGCTTCAAGTACTACTTTAAGCGAGGCTTGAGCTCCCTTCGTATTAATACCTTCACTAGACACACAAATGATATGATCATTTGGATTCCAAGTACTACATTTTGGAGTCCAGAAAACGTACAGCGGGCATGGGCCCGAGGACTTGAAATGAATGGTCAATACATAAAAATATTTAATCAATTTAATTCGGGCTTGACAATTAAATCCACCTATACAAAAGCAACCAACCTAGAGCAAATCAACCCACTCGACAATTCAAAAGACAAGCAAATAATCTACACCCCTTTGTACACCGGTTTTTATGCTGCATTTGTAAGCTGGAAAAACAACCAAATCACAATAAATCAAGAATTCCAAAGCAAACAATTTACAAACAGAGACAATAGCCAATACCTAGATGGATTTTCAATACTGAATGTCAGATTATCAAAACAAATCATTTTGGATAAATCAAGCTGGAATATAGGTATCAACTTAAACAATATACTTGGACAAGACTATCAACTTAGCCTAGGATGGCCTATGCCAAGACAAAATTTTCAAATACAAATTAGTTATAAAACATTATCAGAATGAAGCATTCTATTTACACCTTTGCCTTTGCAATAATAAGTGTACTTGCCTACGGTCAGGACATTATTACTTTCGAAGATGCTAATCTTGAAGTGAATGAGTATAGAAACGGAGGTGATTTGCCAATCGATGACAACTACTTCTATTTCAATGATGTTAGATTTCAAAGTAACTATGACACTATGTTCCAATACTGGACGAGTGGCTGGGCGGTATCTACAGTAAAAGATTCTACTACAAATAGCTTTTCAAACCTTTATGGAGCCTATCCATTTGGGGGTGCAGATGAATCACTTACTTTTATGGTCGGTCAATACACTTCAACTATTGAAATTCCTGATACTTTAGGAGCAATAATAAATTCTATTGATATCACGAATGCAAGTTTTCCACTTTTGGTTATGAGAGATGGAGACCCTTCTGGATTTTCAAAAAAATTTGGTGGAGATGATGGTAATGATCCAGATTATTTCCTATTGGACATAAAAGGAATAGATGTTAATGGAGATTCCATAGGTAATGTATCTTTCTACCTTGCAGATTATAGATTTGATGATAATTCTCAAGATTATATTATAAAGGAGTGGAAGACTGAAGATCTTACAGAACTTG
>JAQXAY010000088.1 GCA_029252685.1 Saprospiraceae bacterium
TTTATATTAAGGCATATGTTTGTTTTCTATGTTGCAATAAGTGTATGAAAAAGAGGACTTTAGTTTAACTAAAGCCCTCTTTTCGATAATATTGATAAGAAATATTAAATGTCTGAAATTTTCTTGATCACCTTGAAAAGTTTGGTGTGTATATTTACTTCTTCAGTGAAAGGATCGTGTTCGAGATGATTCGCAGATCGTAATTTTAATTTACTTACCCGACCATTGTCATACAGTTTTTCAACATATTTGACCCAAACAGCACCATTGTGCTTAACCGCATATATCTCATTGTCAACTACCTGTTCAATACGTTCGACTGGTTTACAGACTACAATGTCACTATTCATAATCACTGGCTCCATACTGTTTCCGTTAATTGGGAAAGAAACATATTGCGTTGAGCGCACCAAGTCTGGTAGGCTGAACATGGTTGATTCTTCTTTATAAAATGAACCTGCACCAACAGATGAACCCGCAAAGGCTTCTGTAGACGTAAAGAGTATATTGCCACTGATTTGTTCTGAACTGGAAGAGGCAGATGGCAGATCCATACCAAATGGAGTTCCTGTGCCCTCAAGCATATATCCGTCATTTACACCATATTCTCTACATAAAGCGCGTGCATGTGAGTAGGTGATCATCCTTGCATTGCCCTCGTCAAGATAACAACGGATAATATGACCATTTGCTTTAGCTCCTGTTATGCGTTTTGCAAAATCACTGATCCCTTTTCCGTTTCTATCATTTTTAATGACCTCTCCTCGCTCTTCTAGGATGTTGAATACATTTATAAAACGCCTGTTTAACTGATTTCTGTCCTCGTTCATTTCGAAATATTTCTGGAATAAATATTAGTTCAAGGCTTAATTTAAAACTTTTTAGTGTGTTTTGCAACTAAACTTAAAACATTTCTAACTATTTGTTTTAAGTTGTTTTAACTAGGCAGATATTTTATTTACATACATATTGTTGACTTTCAAGGGGTTATATTTTTGTTATTAGTATATTATTTTTCTTTTTATTATTTTGTCGTCTGGCACAATTATTTCAAATAAATATTGTTGGATATTATATCTGATGACGGATTCAAAAGCCTTAATAATAACAAAGCATGTGTACTATAATTTCATTAATTAATCATAAGGGAGGAGTAGGAAAGACCACAAGTGCGGTCAATCTAGGCGCTGCCCTAGTTGAGTTGGATAAACGTGTATTGCTGATGGACCTTGATCCTCAGGCGAACTTGTCTCTGAGTGTTGGCGCTCCTCGGGTAAAATATAGTATTTATGAATCCTTAAAGGGGGAGTCAGAACTATGTCCGGTAAACATTAAGCCAAATTTTGATGTAGTTACCTCAAGTATCAATTTGTCGAGTGTTGAAATGGAACTTGTCAATGAAGCGGGTCGAGAGTTTATTCTTCGAGAGCTAATTGAACCAATTGTTGATAATTATGATTTTATTATCATTGATTGTCCACCATCATTGGGTTTACTTACATTAAATGCTTTAACGAGCAGCCACTATGTTCTTATACCCTTACAGGCTGAGTTTTTGGCTATACAAGGATTGACTCGGATTAAACAGGTTGTGGATAAGGTTCGTTTTCGATTAAATAAGCGACTGGAAATTTGTGGTGTTGCGGCGACCATGTATGATGCTAGGAAGGTCTTGAATAGGGATGTTGTTGAAACTATCCAAAAGTATTTTGGAGACAAAGTATTCAATACTATGATTCGTGATAATGTATCGCTTGCAGAAGCACCTGCTTCGAGAAAGGATATTTTTGAATATAATTCTAAGAGTCAGGGTGCAGCGGATTATCTCTCCTTAGCGAAAGAAGTTCTAGAGCGAGTAGCGAAACCTGTAGTTGTTGAAAACGCATAATTGAAAAACTTTAGATTTTGGCAAAAAAGAAATTTACAGCAGGTTTAGAGATGTTATTTGGCGATCAGGATTTTGATCCCCAAACTGAACATGTTGAAGTATCAACACGGGTGATTAATGCCCCTGCTCAGGATGAGTCCTCCGGTACAGATAGGAAAAGAAGTGGAAAAAATTTCATCTCTAATATAGAATCCGTATTCACCGACACCTTTAGTGAGCAACTCAATAAGGGCCTTAAATCAGGTTTTCAAGCCCCTTCAACTGATGGACTTGGATTGGATGCTTTAGTTCGGTCTACCATTGAAGATGCGGAGCTTGAGGTAAGTTATGAAAAACGAAAGCGGGTAACACTGCTTATTGAGCATGCTAATTTAGATCGATTGAAGGCGATTGCGAGTGAAGAACAGCGTTATTTCAAAGATCTCGTCAATACAATATTTGCGGACTTTATATCCGATTATGAAAACTAAAAAAAGCCCCTTGATAGGGGCTTTTTTTAGTTTAGTTGTTCAGCAATCTTACGATCATTAGATAATCTTGGGACCTTGTTTTGCCCCCCGAGCTTACCTTGACTTTTCATATACGTTCTGAAAGCATCTTTTTGGAGCCTTTTAATTTTTAATGGACTTAGAACATTTCCGTCTATCAGATCTTTGTAATAAATGTTTTGTCTGCACATTTCTTCATCTAAGCTTTTGGTAAATTCAAGCATGTCAGCAGGTTCATGCTCAAATTCTATCAGCCACTGATGGTGAGCAGGAGCATCATTTTCCGGTTTGATATTTGGCGCAACGGTAAATTCTACTATTCTCGCTTGATGTTTTTTTGATGCATAAAGCATGGCTTCCTCTACTTCTTTACCTATTACATGCTCTCCAAATGCAGAGATAAAGTGTTTGATTCGCCCTGTAACACGGATTTTATAGGGAGCTGTCGAAATAAACTCAACGGTGTCACCTATGTTGTAGCCCCAAAGTCCGGCATTGGTGTTTAGGATGATCGCATAGTTGATGCCCATTTTTACATCCTTCAAGCTGACCCTACTAGGATTGGATTTATTGATTTCATCCAAGGGTATGAATTCAAAGAATATGCCAGAGTTGACATTCAGTAATAAACCATCATTTTCTACATTATCTTGAAAGCCTATAAATCCTTCAGAAGCTGGGTAGGTCTCAACACTTTGAAGCCTTTGGCCTACCAGCTCCTCTAAGATTTGTCGATAGGGCTCAAAGTTTACTCCTCCATAAGCAAAAACAGAATAGTTAGGGAAGATGTCTTTGATGTGTTTTTTGCCACTTCTTTCGAGTAGGCGTTCGTAGTACATTTGAACCCATGGAGGTATACCACTTATTAGCCTAAGGTCTTTGCCCATTGTCTCATCGACAATAGCTTCTAGCTTATCCTCCCATTCTTCTATACAATTCGTTTCAAAGCTCGGTAGTTGACTACTGCGCAACCAAGAGGGAACCATGTGATTGACAATGCCAGACAGTCTTCCAGTATGAATGCCACCAGTTTTTGTTAAGGTTGGACTTCCCGAAAGGAAAATCATATTTCCATCGAAAAAATCAAACTTATTTGCTTTTGCAGCAAAATTGAACATTGCATTTCGTGCGGTCCCAAAGTGGTTAGGAATACTTTCTTTGGTAAGCGGTATGTATTTAACTCCTGATGTTGTTCCAGATGTCTTTGCGAAATACTTAGGACGACCTTTCCAGAGGACATTATTTTCTCCAGCAATGATTCGGTCTATATAAGGTCTCAGGTTTTCATAATCATTGATAGCAATATGTTCTTTGAATGCTTCATATGAATTAACCTTATCTAATTTATGATCTTTGCCAAAAGCTGTATTTTTAAGCACGCTTAAAAGATCGCTAAATACTTTTTCTTGAGCTTTTAATGGTTGCGAGGACCATTTTTGAATACTTTTTGCTGCTCTCTTTGCAAAGGGTTTTACAAGTGATGGTTTTATTCCCATGGCTTAAAGGTCTCCTAATTGTGGTCTTAAAATAATATCTTCAACAACGGCTTGGGTACTCATAGAATAGGCGGACCAAATAGCAATTGCAATATCATTGGCTTCCATAATGCGATCTTCAGCTATACCAGAATCAGCCCATGAATTTGACATTGTTGCTCCTGGATGAACCGCTGAGACGCGTATATTTTTCTCTTTGAGTTCTTCTCTTAGATTTTTGGTAAATCCATTTAATGCAAATTTTGAAATACTATAAGCACCTCCATTATGGTATGCTTGCAATCCAGCGATGGAACAGATATTAAAGATATAGGCCTTGCCAGTAGTACTCATTTTATGTACTATACCTCTGGTGAGATGGTATGCGCTGTATAAATTCGTGTTGATCATAAATTCCAATGCGCCTTCCTCCTCTGTGAGAACACCACCTGGGATATATGATCCTGCATTATTGACCAAGACTTCAATAGATGATTGGAGTTTATTGATGTATGAACAAAGCTTTAGAATATCCTCTTTCTTAGATAGATCCACCTCTAATGTGTGTACGGTTATCTTGTAGGAAGACTCAAGCTTTTCTTTGAATGCAATTAGATCCTTGTTGTTTCTTGAACAAATCACAAGATCGAATCCTTCTTTAGCGAAGTATTCAGAAATGGATGCCCCTATACCTTTCGTAGAACCTGTTATAACTGCTGTCATCGTTTGTAAATATTTTTCACTGTGAATTTACAAAACGTAATCAAGTAAACGGGGTTTCGATGCTGTAAAAAGAAAAAAAGCAGCTAAAAGCTGCTTTCATTAATTTTTAAGTTCGAATTTGTATTGGAGCATTTCCATAATCGGAATACCTGTTTTTGGATCTGTATTCTTTAAGAATATGTCAATGTCAATAGTTTCGGACTCCTCTTTTTCTGTTGAGTCAAATACAACTTTTATTTTCCCGCGTTCTCCCGGTTTTACTGGAAGTCTTGGGTAATCGGTTGTAGTACAATCGCACGCTGAGATCAATTCTATCTCTAAAGCTACATCTCCTTCGTTTGTGAATTCAAAGGTGGTGCTTTTTATCTCGCCTTTTTTAACCTTTCCAAAATCGTGGAAGCGTTTATCAAATTTCATGATAGGAACGCCAGTTTTAGTGCTACCATCACTCGTATTTTGAGCAAAGGAAATTTGGACAAGAAAAAGAAAGCTTAGAAATAAGATTGATTGCTTCAACATGTACTAAGGGAATTTATAAAACTGAAATTACTGAGCTTTTGATTTGCTGCCTTTCTTTGATGCACAGCATGAACTACCCTTTGATTTCGAACAAGATTTTGTTTCTACTTTCGCTTGAGTTTGTTCAATATTATTTTTTGAACTACTAGTTACTTCTACTTTCTCTGAGCAAGAAGCTTCTTGTTGACTTGCTGCACATTTTTGTGCTTCTCCTTCTTGTTCGAATGATTTAGAATCTTCGTCGAAATATACTTGGATAAATTGTGGGTTGCCATTTGTATCATCGACAGATTTTACAAAGGTTACGTTTCCGCTTTTTTTACATTCCCAAATCTGAATGTCATCACACTGTTCAGCAACTTTCTTTGCTTCCAGGAGGATTTCATTATCGAGAGTAGCTGTTTGAGCGAAGTTGGAATGAACTAGAAAGAACAAACCAAAGGATATTAATAGTAAATTTTTCATAACGTTACGTATGTATTAATGTAGCAGTGATTAGAACCTAAAAATGTCTTTTTTATTTTTAAATAAAACTGAAAATGTCAGTTTTAAAATAATTTTAACACCTCTTGTTTAGTGGACTACTTATTTTTTTTTTTTTTTTTTGCAAAAACTACACTAAATAATAATCTATGCGACTGTCATATTTAATCGTCTTCGCAGTAATGCTTAGCTTTTCAGCATGTTATCAACCATATTATACCTTAAGTGATCTTCCAGAAGAGCGTATTGAGTTCGGAACTGGAGTGGATGGAGAGCCAACCGAATGCTTTACTTTGCTTCGGAGTGGTCAAGTTCTTAAGCAGAATATCAATTTAGATACCTTTTTTCAGGTAAACCTGTTAGATCGTTCTGAGGTCAGAGCATTATTTTATCAGCGGGATTCAATTCGTCTACTAAGCTATGATCTTTTTGACGCCAGTAGTGATTATATGTTTATTAATCAATTTGAGCCAAGAATAGAACATAATATTTCTTGGGCTTCATCTGGGAACAAAGCCCCTGAGTCAATTGAATATTTTTTTGATTTACTGATTCAGTCAACTCGGATAGATGCGGAGGGCAAGAAGACCTTGATTAAGGATGAGAAAGGTGCTAAGTCTGAATCCTTTGGTTGGTAATCTTGTACTTGGTTTGCTTTGTATGATCAAGTTTTGTTAATTTGAGTTTTTATAACGAATCAAATTAATGTGGCCAAGGTCCTGATTATTCGCTTTTCATCTATTGGAGATATTGTGCTTTGTACACCTATAATGCGTTGTATTAAAGAACAATTAGGGGCAGAGGTACATGTTCTTACCAAAGAGAGATTTGCGAATATCTTGGAGGATAATCCGCATGTAGACAAGGTGATTTGCTACGAAGCATTAGTTGAACCTATGGATAGCCTAAAAAAGGAGTCCTACGATCATGTAATAGATCTACACAATAATCTAAGGTCAAAAAAGATTTGTAAGTCTTTGGAAACAAGTACATATACCCTTGATAAGATCAATCTTCAAAAGTGGTTGACTGTGAATCTTGGCCTTAATCGATTGCCTGATATACATATTGTAGATCGTAAATTCAATGCAATCCGAAGTATAGGTGTTGAATATGATGGTAAAGGGTTAGATTTTTATTATGAAGCGGATCAGGCTTTGTTGGCTGATTTTCCAAAAACCAAAATCCGAATAGGAATTGTATTAGGAGCGGCGCATAAGACAAAAAGGATTCCAAGTGCATTGATCAGAAAGATTGTACCTAGCTATGATGCAGAATATTTCCTTTTAGGGGGTCCTGCTGAAACGGAGGAGGGTAAGCAACTAGGGGAGGAACTCGGCCTTGTTAATTGGTGTGGAAAAACATCTCTGCAGGGCTCGGCTCAACTGATAGACTCCTGTGATTTGATAATTAGCTCGGATACTGGACTTATGCACATTGCCGCAGCACTGGATAAACGCATACTTGTAATTTGGGGCTCTACTATTCCTGAATTTGGCATGTATCCATTTATGAAAGAGGAGGGATCAGCTTTTGAAAGTAGTGAAGTTCGAGGGATGCATTGTAGGCCTTGTTCAAAAATTGGATTTGAGGTTTGTCCAAAAGGACATTTTGATTGCATGGGCAAACAGAGCCTTCCAAATATAATTGGGCAGATTCAAACTCAATTAGCAGGGACTTGATTCTAGGAATTCAATAATACTTGCCTATTTTTTTTCATTATTCGACATTTATAGGATTCATTTATAAAAATGCTATGGGTTTTTATGGAAATCAATATAAAAGAACTTATTTTTCGAGAGCCTAAAATTTGCTTAACATTATTTTGACTTTGCAGAGGTTTGAAAATAAAACTATTGTAGAGGACAATATAAAGGAGGAAGCACAAAAAAAATCTCTAATAGATCTAGAAAATATTATCCATATGAAATTGCTTAGAGCATTTGTTTTCTTATTCTTCGCCGGACTAGCTTCCGGTAATGCGCAAAGTGTAGTTCATTTTTCTTTGTATGAGATGAACCCGCTATATGTGAACCCAGCTAAATCAGGAGATTTTCTTGGTACAGTGCGGGTAGGAGGATTATACAGAGAGCAGTGGGGTTTTAGTAATGTAACGACTCCGTTCGCATTTTTTGATTCACCTATTCTTAATGGCTTCAGGAAGAAAAAAGATGATTGGGTAGGTATAGGAGCAATCTTTTATAAGGATGTTGCCGGTATTGGTAATTTACCAACTATAGGTTATTACCTTTCTGCTGCCTATCATTTAGATATAGGAGATAAAAAAACTAGAAGAATACTAACGCTTGGAGCCCAGTGGGGACAAGAGACACTAGGAAATGGTTTTGATGTTTCTTCCTTCAATTTTGCAGATGGTCATAATCAGTTGACTAATGATTTCGGTGATACTTCAGAAAAAGGAGGCACCGCTGCTCAAGGCCAGGGTCAGGGACAGGGTCAGTCAGGTGGCAAGAATGCAATAAACGTAGGTATAGTTTTCAAAACCAATAAGAAGAAGAGTAAAGAATCTTTCGAAGCAGGATTTAGTATTTCAAATACGAATAGTCTTTTTGGCAATAAATTTGTAAAACGTGGTTTAGCTGTTGTGACAGATACTTCTAGTACCGGTGGTGGAACAAATCCTATGCCCACAGGTTTAGATACCAAAGTGCCAGCTTATTTTTCTGGGCATGTTTTCCTTAAAAGAGAACTTATTAAGGATGAATTATATTTTGAACCTACTGTTTTTGTTAAAGCTTCAAATGTGTTTCATCAATACAACGTGCATGGTTGGTTAGCTATGAATCTTAAGGACAAGGAAACGGAGCAGGTTAAAGATCAGGTCTTGAAGTTTGGCCTTGGTTACCGTTATACAAACTTAGATGGAATTCCAACGCCTAAGGTGCTTTTGGGCTATGAAACAAGTAAACTTCGAGTTGCCTTTGCATACGATATGTATATAGGAAAGGTATTAGACAATAGATACGCTTTCGAGCTTGCTGCTAATTATATAATCAGCTCGCCACCAAAAGTAGAACTTCCAAGTAAGATCTATTGCCCACAATTATAATCCATTGTTGAAGATTCTAAAGTAAGATTTACAAGATGAGAAATATATTAACCCTTATTTTTTCTATAGCTATTTTTGGCGCAGCAATTGCTCAGCCAAGTGCAGGTCGTTTGACTCCTAAAAAACGAATTGCCCTTGCAGAAGAGCAAGTTGCAAAGTTTGAATATGATAATGCTATCGAGCAATTAGAAGCTGCTTACGAAGAGGATAAGGATCCAGAGATTGCTATCTTTTTAGGTGATTTATATATGCAGACGAGAGATTATAAAAGAGCTGTAATGCGTTACAGGTCCGGTTTGCGCAAAGATAAGGCTAAGCAATTTGTTGAAGCTAGGTTCAATTATGCTCGAGCAATAAGAATGAATCAAGATATCGAGGATATCGAAGAAGATGATATAGAAAAGGCAAAAAGTCTGTTGGAAGATTATAAGACTTTGGTGACTGATGAGAAGAAAATCGAATTGGCAGATGCAGAGCTTAAGGGCTGTGAATTTATGATGTCTGCTCAAGACGTAGATGGAAGAACTGTGACCCATGCAGGTAAAAAGGTAAATACAAAATATTCTGAGTACTCTGCAGTTTGGGATCCATCTGGCGAGCTTATCTATTACGCAAGAGTTGTTGTAGATGAAGAAGGAAAGGATAAAAAAGATGAAACTAAAACACTTACTTCGGTAAAAATATACACAGCAAAACGCACAGAAAAAGGACTTGCTGAGCCTGAAGTTTTAGGTGATCATATCAATACTGGAAAGTATACTGCTAATATCAGTATATCTCGAGATGGAAACAGATTGTACTTTACAAGGCAAGATTTGGATGGTAACGGTTTGGTGTCATCTAAAATTTATATAAGCCAAAAATCTGGTGACGGATGGGGTGCTGCCGAGGAGGTAAATGGTATCAATGGTGAATATCTAGCAAATTATCCAGCAGTAGGCGAGCTTTATGGAAAAGAGGTAATCTTCTTCAGTAGTAATATGGAAGGTGGCCAAGGTGGTTGGGATATATATTATGCGACTTATAAAGGGGCAGGTGTTTATGGAGATCCTGTATCTCTTGGACCAAAGATCAATACACCAGGTGATGAGGTTACTCCGTTCTATCAGGATGGTATACTGTACTTTAGTTCTAATGGCCATGTAGGAGTAGGTGGGATGGATGTCTTCTCTTCCGAATGGAATGGATCAAGATGGTCTGCTCCAAGTAATATGGGATTAGGAGTAAATAGTTCTGTAGACGATAAATACTATAATATAACGCCTGATGGTTATAGAGGTTTCTTTACTTCTAACCGAAAGGGAACAGGCTCAAAATCTGTTAATTCTAAGACTTGTTGTGATGATATTTATAATGTGAGTTATAAAATCATTTTGGCGAATCTTGAAGCTTTGGTTTTTGATTCTGAAACTAAAGAAGCTCTGTCTGGTTCTAAAATGCAGATCCTTGATATGACTTCTGGTGCTGCCGTTAAATTCAAAAACTTCAGCAATACAAAAGCTAATGATTTTAGCGCAGAGTTAGAGTTGGATAGAGATTATGTTCTTATTACATCTAGGACTGACTATGTATCAGATACTATGTCATTAGAGACTGTTGGATTAGTGGATTCTAGGACTTGGAATGAGAATATCATGTTAGATCCAATGCCAATATATATTACAATCACTAAGGAGAATCCGATCAAACTTCAAAATATCATCTACGACTTTGATGATGATAAGATTCTAGAAGAGTCTGAAGAGGATCTTCAATTCATTCTTGATTTGATGAATGATTACCCGGAGATGCGTATTGAGCTTCTATCTCATACGGATTCTAGAGGTGAGGATGCATATAACTACAACTTATCGCAGCGAAGAGCAAATTCGGCGAAAACTTGGTTAGTCGATAGAGGTATCCAAAAGTTCAGAATTGAGGCTTTAGGTGAAGGGGAGTCAAAGCCATTTACTGTTACTGATACAGAGGCTGCAGAATATGATTATCTGCCGGTTGGACAATTGCTTACTGATGATTTCATTCTTGGACTAGAAACAGAGGATATGCAGGAAGCTGCTTTCCAACTCAATCGTAGATCCGAATTTAGAATTACAGAAGGACCTACATCCATAAAGATCGAAGAAAAGAAACTTACCCGAAAAGGTGTTCGGGAGGTTACTGAAGAAAATAAATAAACAAAAAGGCGGCTTATTAAAGTCGCCTTTTTTGTTGCTATACTTGCAGTAAATTTTGAAAAGATGTTGGATCAACTACTTCTTGAACTAGGAGGCTTACACTTTGTGGATTATTCTGGCTTGATATTTGGAATACTGTATGTGTTCTTTGCGACCAAGGAACGAGCTATATGTTGGGTGTTTGGAGGGATTTCGAGTCTTTCTATTGCTTATGCGGGTTTTGTCCTTTACAGGCTTTATAGTGATGGAATCTTAAATATTATTTACTTTCTTTTTGCAATATGGGGTTTAAGGAATTGGTTAGGAGGTCAAGCAAATAGTCCGGTTTCTGTCTCAAGGATGGATAGGCGAGCGCATCTATACTACATCCTTATTTCTCTTTGTGCTGCAATCCCTATGGCTGTGTTGTTTTCCTTGTTTACAGAGGCCTCTTTGCCTTGGCTAGATGCCTTGACTACGTCCTTCGCTTTAGGGGCAACCATCCTTACTATTCAGAAAAAATTAGAAAATTGGATCTATTGGATTATCATTGATCTAGTGTACATTGGAATATATTATTCGCAAGGGGCTTATTTGTTTGCGATATTGTTTGTTGTCTATGTAATCCTTGCCGTTCAGGGCTTTATTTCATGGAAAAGATCTTATTCGTAAATTGTTAATTTAGAACAAGTCTAAATAATGGATTTACCTTGTGATAATGAAAGCCTATCCTTAATTATAATACAAGTCTTTTTATATTTGCGCTGAATAAAAAACAGAAATATAGATTTCTATGGTTCTGCCTGATTAATCAACGCTCATATAATTTGAACTTGAATTCTTGGGGCTGACATTTTTGAACAATACAAATTTTGTCAATGAAAAACGGAATAAGCAGGCTATCAATGATATCAGGCCTGATGATTTTCTCCAGTGTAGTGTATGGTCAGGGTGCAGAAAATGCATCTAGCTTCTATACGAATCTTCTAATAGGAACACTGGGATTTGTAGTAATTGCTGTCTTATTACAGCTGACGGATAATTTGCTTCTTATTGAGGCTAAGAAGACGGGGGCAGATAAGACAGGGCGTAATTTTTCAATTTTCCCAACGATTGGTGAAATATTCAAGAAACGACTTCCAGCACGTCTTGATGGTGAGCAGGTTGTTCGCCTTGATAAGGGCCATGACATTTTAGTAGAAGGTGAATCGCTTGAAACAGTTGATTCTAAGGTTAAAGCAAATACTTTTGCGTTACAACCTCCAAACTACAATGGAATAAAGCCAATCCCTAAACTTGTAGTTCAAGTTGGAGATTCAGTGAAGGCAGGAGATGAGCTTTTCTACGATAAGCAAAATCCAGATCTTAAGTTTGTCGCACCAGTTAGTGGTGAGGTAATTGCATTGAATCGTAAGGAGAAGAGAGCGATTAAGGAAGTAGTAATTCTTGCTGATAAGAAGCAGGAATTCAGAACACTTCCATCTATTGATTTAGAAGAGTCAAGCAGAGAAGATCTTATTGCATTCATGATGGAGTATGGTGCTTTCGGCATGATTCGCCAGAGACCTTACAACGTTGTTGTAGATCATACTGTAATTCCGTCGAATATATTCATTTCAACATTTGATAGTGCTCCTTTGGCTCCAAATCTAAACTTTGTGATTAAGGGGAAGGAAGCTGCATTTGCGCAGGGTCTTAAAGTACTTTCAAAATTGACATCTGGTCAGGTTCATCTTGGTCTTGATGGTAAGTCTGAGAATAGTCCTTCACCCGCTTTCGTTGAGGCAGAGGGTGTTGAGAAAACATATTTCTATGGTGCACACCCTGCAGGTAATGTAGGTATACAAATACACCATACTGCTCCTATAAATGCCAATGATACTGTTTGGACCTTGGATGTACAGGCGGTTGCAACTATTGGATCAATGGTAGCGGATTCTAAATTCGATGCATCAAGAGTTGTAGCGATTGGAGGAGCTGTGGATAATCCAACTTATGCAAATACATATATCGGTGCTAACATTGGCGAATTACTAAAGGATAATGTAAGCATTGAAAAGCCAAGATATATTTCAGGAGATATTCTTTCTGGTGAGCAAAAGCAAACAGAAGAATTTTTGAACATTTTTGATGATCAGATTTCTGTTGTTAAAGAAGGAGATTACTACGAAATGTTTGGATGGTTATTACCATTATCTCCTAGGCCATCGGTTTCTAATACTTTCCCGAACTTCCTATTTAGGGACCATAAGTTCGAGGTGGATACGAATACACATGGTGAGTACAGGGCTTTTGTAGTTACAGGACAATATGAAAAGGTACTTCCTATGGATATTTATCCACAGCACTTACTGAAATCTATTCTTGTGAACGACTATGAGCGTATGGAAGGATTGGGACTATTGGAGGTAGTAGAAGAGGATCTTGCACTTTGCGAGTTTGTTTGTACATCCAAGCAGCCAATACAGAAAATATTAAGAGAAGGTCTGAATACGCTTAGAGAGCAGTAATCAGAATTTGCAATAATTAATTGAGTTAAATCAATATCGAATCTTTTTGAAATGGACAATGGTTTAATAAAGTTTTTGAAGAAAATAGAGCCATCGAAGGATAAGAAGATGTTACACACCTTATTCGACGGCTTTTTTACATTCGCATTTACACCGAATCAGACGACTAAGAACGGTGTACACTTGCGCGATGGTATGGATCTTAAGCGTACCATGATACATGTTGTAATTGCTTTACAGCTTTGTTATCTATTTGGTACTTATAATATTGGTCACCAGCATTTTTATGCATTAGGTGAGTTTACCGGTTTGTTTGATGGCTTTCATCTAAAACTTACACACGGTTTAGTTAAAATGTTACCAATCTTTGTTGTTGCTAATGTGGTAGGACTTGGAATCGAGTTCTTCTATGCAGCTAAGAAAGGTCACCCTATTGAAGAAGGGTATATAGTAACAGGAGCTTTGATTCCTTTGATTATGCCACCAGACCTTCCTTTATGGATTCTTGCAATGTCAATCGTTTTTGCGGTTATACTAGGTAAGGAGGCCTTCGGAGGAACAGGTATGAATATCTGGAATATTGCCTTGTTGGCTCGTGTATTTGTATTTTTTGCATACCCGACTACCATCTCAGGTGATGATGTTTGGGTCTCAGGTATAGCAAAAGAAGGTATCACGTATTCTACAGAATATACAATGGTACACGGTTGGTTAGATAATCTCTTCAGCTCATTCGGCTGGTCCGTCTTTGGAGAAGGAGGAGTCGTCATAGATGGTTTCTCTGGTGCAACACCATTATCACTTGCAGTAAGCGGTGGTTGGGAAGCGGTTACTTCTCAGTTTACAGTATCTCAGATGTGGTGGGGACTTATCCCAGGATCAATTGGTGAGACTTGTAAGCCGTTTATCATCTTCGGAGCTTTATTCCTGATTATAACGGGTATTGCGAGTTGGAGAGTTATGTTGAGTATGGCTATAGGTTGCGCAGTTACTGGTATGTTATTGAACGGATGGGGTGCAACAGAGTACATGGATATTCCTTGGTACTACCACTTCTACATGGGATCATTCCTATTTGCAATGGCATTTATGGCTACAGATCCTGTAACAGCTGCATCAACTAATACTGGTAAATGGATCTATGGATTTATGGCTGGTATGGTTGGATTGATCATTCGTGTAATCAACCCAGCATATCCTGAAGGATGGATGCTTGCTATTTTGTTCATGAATACACTTGCGCCGACTATCGACTTCTATGTGCTTGATGCTAATATGAAACGCAGAGCGAGAAGAGCTCAGGTAGCTGCTTAAAAAAAAATAGTTAAACGCTTAAATTGAGATAAAAGTGAGTACAACTAAAATATATTTATTCGTTGCTTCAATGACTGTAGTGGTAGCACTTCTTCTGACTGGTTTCAGAATGGCTACAGCAGAGCAGGCGGAGATAAACGAAAAAGTTTTTAACAAACGTGCAATCCTAAAATCTTTAGCTGAAGGACTGAATGGTAATCTTGATGATATTTCAGATGAAGAGGTGCAGGCTATTTTTGAGAAAGATGTAAAGCAGTTTGTTATTAAGGCTGACGGAACTATAAATGAAGAACTGGCCGCTGAGAATGTTAAGATGAAGAAAGAGGTTAAGAAGCCTGTTGAAGAGCGCAATCTTCCTTTGTTTGTATATGCTAATCCAGTATCTAATAAGACCTACTATATTACTGCAGTTCGCGGTAAAGGTCTTTGGGACGAAATATGGGGTTCGATTGCACTTGAAGAGGACTTCAATACGATTGTGGGTGTTTCATATGATCATGCTGCTGAGACTCCTGGTCTTGGAGCGGAGATCAAAGACAACAGTGCTTGGGTAGCTTTGTTTACTGGTAAGAAACTCTATGATGATGCAGGAAACTTTGTTTCCATAAATGTCAGAAAAGGAGGAGCAATTCCAGGGAATCCGCATCAAGTAGATGCAATTACTGGAGCAACTATTACCGGAGATGGTGTTACCAAGATGTTGGAGAGCGGACTTCAATTATATGAACCATATTTTGCCACTCTAAAGGCTGGCATGTAAGATTGCCTTTTGGCAGTTTTCGTTAACGTTAAAATTTAATCTGTTATGGCAGAGACTAAAGTTAAAGAAGCAAAGGAGCCTTTATTTGGCAAAAAAGAGCGTAAGCTTTTGGTAGATCCTTTATTAGACAACAACCCGATTACAGTTCAGGTGTTAGGTGTATGTTCTGCACTTGCAGTAACGTCCCTATTGATGCCTTCGATAGTAATGACTGTAGCGGTAGTATTTGTTTGTGGATTCTCAAACCTAATTACATCATTGTTGAGAAATATCATTCCCAATGAAGTACGTTTGATTGCACAGTTGATTATCATCGCAACACTTGTAACGATTGTTGAGTTAAGCCTTAAGTACTTTGATTATCCAACGTACAAAGAGCTTTCTGTATATATCGGACTAATTATTACGAACTGTATAGTAATGGGACGTTTGGAAGCATTTGCTATGGGTAACAAACCTTGGAAATCTTTCCTTGATGGTCTAGGTAACGGTGTAGGGTATGGTATCATTCTTATTGTAGTTGCATTTTTCCGTGAGCTTTTTGGAAAGGGAACCTTATTCGGTGCTCAAATTCTTCCTGAAGGATACTTTGCAAACAATCTGATGGTAATGCCAGCAGCTGCGATGTTTATTCTTGCAGTATTCATCTGGATTCAGAGAAGCAGAAATAAAGAGTTAGTAGATATCTCTTAATTACGCTGAACTCAAATTTGAAAATACATTAATCAAGATAAAATGGATTTCGTTAATATTTTTATTAAAACAGCCTTTGTAGAGAACCTAGTTTTGGCATATTTCTTAGGAATGTGTTCTTACTTAGCAGTTTCTAAGTCAGTGAAAACTGCAGTTGGTCTTGGTTTAGCTGTAATCTTCGTTTTAGGTATCACAATTCCAATCAATTGGATGATCAACGAATACCTTTTAAACGAAACAACAAACGTATTTGGAACGGATTTGACTTTCCTTCGATTCATTCTTTTCATTGCTGTAATTGCCTCTATGGTGCAGTTGGTAGAGATGGTCATAGAGAAAGTATCTCCTGCTTTATATAATTCTTTAGGAATCTTCCTTCCGCTTATTACCGTAAACTGTGCTATTCTTGGGGGTTCATTATTTATGATCTCAAGAGAGTATAACCTTGGCGATAGTATCGCATTTGGTTTAGGTGGTGGATTTGGTTGGTTTTTAGCAATCGTATTTATTGCAGCAATTCGTGAAAAAATAAGATATTCCAATGTACCACCTGCACTTCGCGGATTAGGTATGGCATTTTTGTTAACAGGATTGATGGGACTTGCTTTCTTAGGCCTTTCAGGTATTGATCCAGCTGCTATCGGCGGATAATTAAGAAATCAATTTTCAACAGTAAAAAATAGTCTTTCGAGATGGAAATATTATTTGCAGTTATTGTCTTTTCAGCGGTTATTCTAGCCTTAAGTGCTGGTTTACTAGCTGCTAGAAAAAGGTTAGTTCCACAGGGTGAAGTTTCGATTATCATCAACGGTGATACGGAAAACCCTCGTTTAGTTAAGCCAGGTGCTACCTTATTGGGTGCATTATCTGGTGAAAATATTTTCTTGCCATCTGCATGTGGTGGTGGTGGTACTTGTGCTATGTGTGAGTGTCATGTACATGCTGGAGGTGGTGAAGTACTCCCAACGGAGATGAATCACTTATCTAGGAAGGAAGCCGCTGAAGGTATGCGTCTTGCTTGTCAGGTAAAGGTTCGTGAAGATATGGAAGTGCAAATTCCAGAAGAGATATTCGGTATCAAGAAATGGGAGTGCGAAGTAGTTTCAAACTACAACGTTGCTACATTTATCAAGGAGTTTGTTGTAAAACTTCCCGATGGTGAATTACTTGATTTCGAATCAGGAGGTTACATTCAAATTGATGTTCCAGAGATTGAGTGTGATTTTAAAACGATTGATATTACTTCTCACCCAGATATGGGTAAGCCAGCAGATGAATTCCAACCTGAATGGGATAAATTCCAATTGTGGGATCTTACCATGAAGAACGATGAAGAGATCTTCAGAGCTTACTCCATGGCTAATCACCCTGCAGAGGGAAATATTATCATGTTGAATATTCGTATTGCTACTCCACCATGGGATAGAGCAGCAAATGCATGGAAGCCAATTAATCCGGGTATATGTTCTTCTTTCGTATTTACACGTAAGCCTGGTGATAAGGTAACAATTTCTGGGCCTTATGGAGAGTTCTTCATTAAGCCTACAAAAAAGGAAATGGTTTATATCGGTGGTGGTGCAGGTATGGCACCCCTTCGTTCGCACCTTTTCCACTTGTTCCATACAGCAAAAACAACTGATCGTAAGGTATCTTACTGGTATGGTGGACGTACAAAGCGTGAGCTTTTCTACATCGACGATTTCAGAAAGATAGAAGATGAGTTCGACAACTTTAAGTTTTATGTTTCATTAGATAATCCTTTACCTGAAGATAATTGGACGGTTAAAGATGATATCGATGATCCTAAAGGTGACGGATTCCAGGGTTATATTATGCCTGTCCTTTTCGAAAAGTATCTTAAAGATCACCCGGAACCAGAAGAAATAGAGTACTATTTCTGTGGACCTCCAGCGATGGCACAATCAATTTTTGATGCACTTGATCGATTAGGTGTACCAGAAGAGAATATTGCCTTCGATGATTTCGGTGGATAATAAAAAAAAGCATCTCGGATATTCCGAGATGCTTTTTTTATTTATGGTAAATTTTTATTTCTACTCTTCGTTTTTCTCGAGCAGGTATATCTGAATTTAGTTCACCACCTCCTTCTATGAAAACTCTGTCTACTCGATATCCTCTATTCTTTAAATAGACTGCAACTTCGTTGGCTCTGTCTTCTGATAACTTCATATTGTAGATGTCATCTCCCGTTTGATCAGAAAATCCTTTGATCTCTATTTCCACAAGCTGGTCTTTTTCGGGTAGTGCATTCAAGAATTCACTAAGACTTTGCTTTTCTAAGCCGTCAATCTTCTTTTTATTAAACCCAAAATAGATTAGGTGTTGTACCTTCTTTGTGGACAGTTCATCTGAGGCAAAGCTCAATATATCTGTTGACTTATAAGAACCTTGTGGTTTTAATGGAAGCAGAACGGAATACATAATTGAATTATCCCATTCTGGTATTTTGATACTTTTGGTAAGTGCATCGAAGCCAGGTTCTAGTATAGTCAGGTTCAATATGGAATTCGATGGGCTACAGATAAAGATCCGTCCATTGTTGTCTGTACTTAGCCTGCCTTCTTCCTCTGTAAAGACATTGCAAATTATAGGATCCTTAGTTATGGAATCGATTACCGTTAATTCTAGGTAGGTTACAGGGTCGGCATTAAGTACCTTGGGCAACTCAAAACTATATATATCCATTCCACCCGCTGCTTGGGGATCTTCTCTATCCGAAGCAAAGTAACCAGTAGTACCATTTGAGGACAGGTAAAACCCAAGTTCTCTGTAGGATGAATTTATAGGTGCCCCTAGGTTAACGGGTCGCTGCCACTTCCCTGAAGCGCCTTTCTTACTTATAAACATATCCTGCTCACCAAGGCCTGGATGTCCTGTTGAAGAAAAGAATAAAGTTTTGGAGTCATTACTGATGAAAGGGGCTTCTTCATCTTGCGCTGTATTGATCTTTGCTCCGAGGTTTTCTGGTTCTGACCATTGGCCATCTTCTGTCAGATAGCTTGTCCAGATATCAGACCCTCCTTGACCACCAGGTCTGTTTGAGGCAAAGTAAATTCGGTCGCCATCACAACTTATAGATGCTTGAGATTCCCAGTAGTCTGAATTAGTCTCACCGACTATAGATTCTATTTTCGATATCTTGTGGCCGTTTAGTTCAGCTGTCCAGATGTCGCAGGTTCCTTTCACATTAGGACGTTCACAAGCAGTAAAAAATAGTCGTCTCCCATTTCGGAGTATGGTTGACATGCCCTCGTTGTTGTTGGAATTAAATTCAAGGCCAACTGACTTCCCAATCTCCCATTTTTGATTTAGTTTTTCTGCATAAAATAGATTTTCATCGTTGAATTTGTCTTTTCTTCTTGTGTAGAAAATAAGTTCTCTGTCGTTTGTCAGGTAGGGAAAGTACTCGTCAGAGGGCGTATTTATATTCCTACCAATATTGGTAACATCACCCATATTACTGAACTGCCTGATATCAATTGCAATTTCGATCTTGGTTCTTAATTCTTCAAGGTTTGCTCGGGCTTCAATCTCCTGTGTGATTTCTTGTTCCATAGAAACTCCAAATTCATGATTGGGCTGCTCTTTCATATTCTCAAATACTTGTAATAGTTTTAGTGCTTCATCATATGCACCTATTACATACTTGACATTTGCTGCTTCATAGTATATCAGTTTAGATTCCATTGGATATATACTTATGAATCTTGAAATCATAGCATCTGATAACTCATATTCATTTGATAGTTCATAGGTATAGGCGAGACTTCGGAATGCTATTCCATTTTCTGAGTCTATATCCAGAACCTTTTGGAAGGTTTTGATTGCTTTTTCGTAATTATGGTTAAACAGATATTCTTGCCCTTTGGCATTGAGCTCCATGATCTTTGTATTGTCCTGGGCTTGAAGTATAATCTGAGTCAACATAAAGAGAATGAGGAGTAATTTTTGTCTTGTTTTCATGATAAGATATTGTACGGTATATTGTTGTTTAAAATATATATTAAAAAATATACTTTAATATCTACTTAAGCAATTATTTTAGGAAGGATTTAAAGTGTTTGTTTTACAACATATTTCTCTTTCAAAAACGTTACTTATTTCGTTCTTATTCATTTAATTTAATAGTGTAATAACTGTAAATGAAAACGATTGTATGCCAAGGTTCAAATGGATATATTTAGAAGGAGATGGTGTCAATCATCATGTCGAACTATTTCATGGAAGAATGAACGGGCATGTATTGATTAGTTGTAATGGTTCAATTTTGGTTACTGATTTTGATGTAAGACAAAGTAAGACCTATACTTTTTTTATCAATGAAGAACTCTGTAAGATTCATATGAATCGAAAGGGACTCAAGTTTACCTACAGCTTCGAGATTGACAAGAAGGCAAATACTTCATTGAATCAATTGAGGCGTGAACGCCAAAATAGGTATAATATATATTTGGGCTTGATCATACTAGGTTTTGTTGCAATCTGTTCTCTGGTTGTAGTATTTAATAGAAAAGTCCATATTGAGCGAACCGGTGTAGACCCCTGGGCTGCATATTCAGAATCAAGTTCTGTTTCCGATGAGTTATATTTTGGTATAATAGCTTATGATCCAGATGAACAACTCATGATTTACAGCTCTATAGGTTCTGATACGTATTCTAAAAGTCTAGATGGTTATAAAGCAATAAATGGTTGGCCTTTTGAAGTGGGACAAGAATATGCAGTTCGATTGCGGAATGGGGACCTAATTATTGATTGGCATAAACCTTCTGATAAAACATTAAATGCTTTTAGAAGCAGGGTATTAGAACAATTGGATTATGAGGGATTGAAATTATATGGTTATAATGATAAAGATTGTATAGATGCATTGATAGCAAATTATACAACTGCTTATGGCTTAGCATCATTTATGTTTTCAGAGCATGAAAAAACTGAGAATGAATTCGCAAATAATGAATCCTACAAAGCACTTTTACGTTCAGATCAAATGAAGGAAACCTACAATCAAATATGTACAGATTCTTTATAATCAAACTGTCGTTTATTGTTATGGATAATTTGTAATTTTAAAAGATCAATTTTGTTTTTAACCGACTAAACTAATTTTTGTGGAAGGATTATTAAGACATATTGAGAGTTTAATCTTTGTTGCTGATCAGCCTGTCAGCCTTGAAGAGATTCAGGAAACCCTTGAGACAGCATTTGAACTTAGGCTCAAGCAAGAGGACCTTCTAATTGATATCAATTTGCTCATCAATCAATATGCGGATGATAAATACTCTATGGAGATTATCGAGATTGCAGG
>JAQXAY010000093.1 GCA_029252685.1 Saprospiraceae bacterium
GTATTACTTAATAATATTAAGTCAGATTCCCTTGTAAATGATTCCATTGTAGTGCCTAATTTTCAGGATTCCCTTATTCCTGTGCCAATTATACCGAATCGAGGCTTCAAAATTTCTGACCAAGGATTCGATGCTCAAGTAAAATATGATGCAGAAGATTCGACTGCTATCAACATGATTGAGAATAAAGCTTATCTGTATGGTAATGCAGTAGTCATTTATGAAACTATTGAATTGCGAGCAGATTATATTGAAATCGATCTTGATAGTAATATCATATTTGCAAAAGGACAGCAAGATACTCTAGGTAATTGGACAGGTCTTCCTCAGTTTAAGGAAAAGGATCAGGAGTTTTCAGCCTTTGAGATGCGCTACAATTTTAAAACGCAAAAGGGACATATCACAAGAGTGGGGACCACCCAGAGTGGAATGAATGTGCGAGGAGCTGAGGCAAAACTGATTCGTATAAAAGAAGATTCAACAACTAAAGATATAGTATATAGTAAGAATGCGACCATATCCACCTGTGATCATGATGAGCCACATTTTGGCATAAGATCTAAAAAGCAAAAAGTAATCGGTAATAAATTTGTAGTGATTGGTCCTTCCAATCTTGAAATCATGAATGTACCTACTCCTTTGTGGCTGCCATTTGGTTTTTTTCCAGTTCAAAAAGGAGAATCGACTGGGCTTATATTTCCTAAGGACTATGAAAGTAATAGCCAGCTAGGTTTTGGCTTGAATAATATAGGCTGGTATTTTCCGATAAGTGAATATATCAATCTTCAGCTAACAGGGGATATATATACTCGAGGAACTTATCGTTTGAGAGGGACAATGGATTACAAGAAAAAATACAAGTATACTGGAAATGTGAAATTGGAATATTCTAGTCTTAAAAAGGAGTCTAGTGAAGGCTTTTATGAACGAGATCCTTGGGCAATTAGTCTTCGGGTAAGACATTCTCAAGATTCTAAAGCTCATCCCTCTAGGACTGTAGGTGGAAATATAAGTATAGAGACGAATAACCTATCAAGGAATAATTATAATGATGCTTATTCTCAGCAGAACAATTCCTTGAGCTCAAATTTTTCTTATTCTGAATCTTTTCCAGGTAAGCCCTTTAAAATGTCTGTAGCTTTTAGGCACTCACAGAATACACAGAGTCGTAAGATGACTATCGATTTTCCAACGCTGGACTTTGTAACTCAGACCCTGTATCCTTTTGAAAGAAAAAAGAAGATCGGAGGGCAGAAGTGGTATGAAAAGGTTACGCTGAAATACGATATGCAGGCAAAAGCTAAATTGGAGACTACAGATTCAACACTATTTAGTGCGGAGAGTCTTGAAGCTATTCAATATGGAGCGAACCATAAATTAAGCACAAATGCTTCTTTCAAGATCTTTAAATATTTCAATATAAATCCTAGCGTCCGCTACAGAGAAACTTGGTATTTTGAAACCTTGGAAAAGACTTTTGATCCAGAAACTATTTTTGTTACGGACACCATAGAAGATCCAGATACCGGTGAGTTCACAACTCAAATTTCAGAAACAATTTATGGAACACAATCGGAAGCATACGTGCCTGGCATGCGTGCTGCCCGAAGTTTGAATGCAAGTTTTGGTATAGATACAAAACTCTTTGGAACAATCTTGTTGAAAAAAGGTCCCTTACGGGGGATTAGGCATACAATGACTCCTCGGTTAAGTTATAGTTACAAACCAGATTATACTTCTGATTTTTGGGGTTATTCTCGAGAGGTTCAAATAGATAATCGAAGATTAGATTCTCTGGAGACCTATTCTATTTTTCAGGGCGGGATTTATTCTGCCGAATCTATAACACAAGGCGAACAATCATCCGTGAATTTTTCTATCGCCAATAATATTGAAGCAAAGATTTTTTCGAGGAAGGATTCTACCTCGAATAATATCATTCTGTTGAGAGGATTTAACATAGGAGGTAGTCATAACTTTGTTTTAGACTCCTTCAATTTCAGCAACATTAGTATGTCTGGAAATACGAATTTCTTTAAGAACATGAGTAATTGGAATTTCTCTTCTAGTTGGGATCCTTATCAGATGGATAGCGAGGGGAATAGAATCAACGAGTTGTTATGGAAAAGCGATAGGAAGCCTTTTAGGTTTTCTAGTGGTAACTTAAGTATCAACAATAAGATTTCAATACCGAACATTAGGAAATTATTTAATATAGAAAAGAAAGAGGCTAGTGAACTACCTACAGCGCCAACTTTTGTAAGCCTCTTGGAGCGATTTACCTTGACGCATCAATATCAATTGAGATGGAATACTCAGGAGGGTCGAGTTATTAGGACTGTTAGTAGCAATCGGGTTACTATTGTAGGTAAATTCGATCTTACTCCAATGTGGCAAATTAATGTTCAGAGCTTTGGCTACGATTTTGTTAATAAGAGTACCGTTTATCCTGCTTTCAATATAAATAGGAAATTACATTGTTGGGAGTTGGGCGCATCTTGGTTCCCATCTAATGAATCAATCAACTTTTATATTCGAGTTATCCCAGGATCTGTCTTTGACTTCCTGAATGTACCATACAAAAAAGGATCAGCAGGTGGTTTTACAAGATTCTAAAAAAAAGCCCGATCAAACAGATCGGGCTTTTTTTATTTTTCGGTTTGATTAGTGTTATCAGGTTCTACAGGTTCCTTAACTATATCCAGCTTAAGATTTCCCTCCAGGCCAACCCAGGTCTTCAATGCCTCTTCGGTAAGATATAGATTAATGATTTTTAAATCGTGAAGATTACCATCCATGTAGACACCATTTTGCACTTTTACATGATTCATTTCTTCTTGCAAAACCTCTTTTGTATAATTCATATAATAGCTCAAATTAGCTTCAATCTCCTCTTTGACCATCTTTTTGAAGGAGCCTTTGAACAACCAAGCTGCACTCCTGTGGAGTAGATTCTTAGTTTCCAATTCAATGTCAAAATTATCTAAGAGAATATTGTTGTTCTCTTCATTTATTCTAGGTATTCCTGCAAGATTTATCCAGCCATCATAGCTTCCTGACAACTTGGTTCTAATAATTAAAAACTGTCCTCTAGAATATAGGTCAATATCCTCCACTACAACGAACCTTTTACCAGACTCGAATTTCTCCCCGATAAGATTATTGCCAGCAAGAACTTTCGCTTCGGAATAAGGAAGTTCAGAGACCAATGTTATATCGAAATGATCTTTCTCCTCTTCTAGCCACGTAAATGAATGAAGTTCAGTGGGGATAAGGCTATCTGGTTCTTCCCCAAATATTAAGTGAGGTTGGGCCTCGACCTGCAACAATGTTGATATAGTATCTACTTCGTTTAGAATAGGTTTTACAGCAACTGATATTGGATTTAAGATCATCCATGTGCGAAACTCTTCAGAGGCAAGAAATGGTTTGTATAAATCTGCCCAGACGTTCTCGACTTGGCTTTTTAGATCCAAATTATTTTTAACTTCCTGATCGATTGTATTTGTTAAATATTTTTTTGTCCCTTTGATTACTGCATTTGCAATCACTTCGAATGGGAGTTTGAAACCACCCATTCTCAAGGTTGGTTTTTCCGTCCATTTGTGGTTAAGTACTTCTGTTTTTGTGATCAGATTCCAGGTGCTATCAATTTCGTAAGTCGTTTTAAACTGCATGGCTATAGACCCTTCAGCCTTAAGGGTGGTAACGTAATACTTTTTTTCAATCTTTACTTTTAGGGGGACTGTATATATAAGATCCTCTTGTGTTATGTCAAGTTCGAAGTCCATGGCTTTTTGTGCAGTAACTTTTAATCCGCTCCCATCCACATTATCGTCGGTGTATAAGGTGTCGCCAAGTACGGTATTTAACTGTTCACTCAAGCCTTCTTTAGATATCTTAATAGGGAGGTTTAGAGTTGAAATAGGTAATACCTTTGCCTCTGACTCATCAATCATATAGTTTGGTATTTGTTTTGTTGTAGAACAAGCTCCTACTAGAAGCACTATCATTAGTAGATTTAAGGATGCTAGCTTATCCATATTAGCTTTTTATTGGATTTAGAGAAAGGTCATATATAGTGAAAATAAATGAATTTGTTGTGTTATTTTGCAAGCTCAAGTTAAAAAATAAGAATAGCTGCAACCCTTATTAGACAAATGTGTCCTTAGGAGTAAATAATAAAAGTATTATGATTTATTTCAGATCCAATATTTCTTTCTTTTTGATTTCTCTTTTTATGTTCAGCTCTGTTATTTCTGCTCATGCAGCAGAGACTCCTGAATTTAGTTATGGTGGTTTTCTTGGAGTGAAAATAAATGATTTGTCCTCAAGTAAGGCTCGAAACCTTGGTTTTGAAAACCAATACGGGGCCTATCTAAGTTATGTTTATCCATCCTCACCTGCTGCTGAAGCTGGACTCAGAATTTTTGATTATATCATAGAAGTAGAAAAAAAGGTTCTAAAAAAATCTTTTCGTTTGTCAGATGCCTTAAGTGACTTCGATCCAGGGGATCAGATTCAGATTGCATATCTCAGAAACGGCATTGTTAAAGAAACTAAAGTTCGCTTACGCAGAAGATCTGAGGTTGCAGACCCTCCCGCTATACCTAAGGATAAGGAAGCTTTTTTGGGGGTAAAAGAGTCTTCATTTTACGATTATGATCGAAATAAAGGAGTTCGAGTTATAATTCTTAATGGATATACAGCCTATGATATGGGTTTGAAAAATGACGATATCATTTATTCAATAAATGGTTTTAGGATGATTGATTGGGATGATATTTCTACAGTGATGGATGCCCAGCGCGTGGGAGATGAAATTCGTCTTGTTTATTATCGTGGTAAGGAAAAGCGTGTTTCAGAAGGTATATTGAAATCTTCAGCTAACAAAGGTGATTCGACTCCGAAAGTGGTATCGTCAGCATCGTCTCGAAAAGTCTTTCTTGGTATCAATGGTGGAAGGTTGACCTCCGTTAAGGCAAAAAACATGGGTATTGATAATCCTTATGGTTTTTACATAACTAGTGTTGTCTCGGAGAGTGTTGCCAAACGTTACGGTTTGCAGGCAATGGATTACTTGTATGGTGTCGATAGCTATAGAGTAGGATCTGATCAATCATTGGGCAATATTCTTTCAAGATTTGAAGCAGAACAAGAGGCAGATTTGCATTTAATTCGACAAGGAAAAGCAATAGTTGTTCCTGTGAGAATGGATTCTAGAAATACTGCTTTGGTTTCACGTCATAAAAGAAATGCCTGTGAACGTCCTTTCTTAGGTGTAAGAAAAGCAGATAATAAGATCGCTTTTGGTTTAGATGTGACTATAGTAGAAGGGGGGCCTGCAGAGCAAATTGGGCTTAAAGATTATGATGCGATTACAAGAATAAATGGGCATTATATCATTGATTGGAATGACTTGTCTTATCTACATAGTCTGTATAGCCCTGGAGATAATATGCGTATTGAAGTTTTTAGAAATGGAAATAAAAGAACATTCAATTCAGTGTTTGTCTCCTACAAAGAGGCTAAGCAGTGTGTGGACTGTTTTTGTGGGAGTATGAATAATGAAAGAAAGAACATCTCTATTGATTTAGGTGATTTAGAGCAGGAATTGGAAGAACTTTCAGAGGAGTTAAAGAACTTAGATATCGACATAAATATAGATTTTGGCGATTCTAATCAATATGATAAGGTTACAAAACGGAATAATCGTTCTGTAGAAGTGGCTGAATCGCTAAATGATATAGAACAGAAGAAGGTAAGGTCCTATTTGAATTCTTCTGCTGCAAGTGGCACTCTTGATGTTCTGGAATTCAGCCTAAAGCCCCTGAGCGACAATGTATTTTATGGTATACATTTTAGGATAGAAGAACGTGGAGATCTTAATGTAAAGGTTCTAACGGATAGGGGAAGATTGATTTATGATTTTGAAAGCACTGACTTTGAGGGAGTCTTTGAAGATCGTATTGATCTTGCGCAGGAGGATAGTAGCTATTATTTTATTCTACAACAAAATGGAAAGGAGCAGATAAAGAAGGTTAATCTTCGATAAGCTGTAAAGCAAAAACAGACAATAAAAAACCATCGCTTTTTAAAGCGATGGTTTTTTATTGTCTGTCAATTTAGTGTTTGAATAACGAAGTACTATATCCGAAAGGACTAAAATAAGTTTGGCTTTTAAGATTTAAGTCGAAAAAATATTAATTTGATAAGAATCTATAAAGCTAATTATTCACCAAACATATTGATATGTCCCAAAGATTTATACTCGTTGTCCTATTGGTTTTCTCTATGGTCAACATTGGCGAGGGTCAGAATCGCAAATCAAAAAAGACGAAAGAAAGTCCAGTTGTTTCATTGGATAAAGATTTATACTCTAAAACAGAATGGCGAGAGATAGGACCATTTAGAGGAGGTCGTTCTGCTGCTGTTACTGGAGTGCCCGGTAATCCAAACCTATTTTATTTTGGTGCTGCAGGAGGTGGCGTCTGGCGAACTCAAGATGGAGGTCGCTCTTGGTCTAATATATCTGATGGTTTCTTTGGAGGATCTGTAGGATCCATTGCAGTTGCTGAATCCGACAACAATGTCCTTTTTGTTGGGGGAGGAGAAGTTACTGTAAGGGGGAATGTTTCTCATGGTTATGGAATTTGGAAATCAGAAAATGCAGGAGAGAGCTGGGAGTCTATGGGCTTGGAAGATACTAGACATGTTGTTCGAATTAGAATTCATCCAACAAACCCCGATATAGTCTATGCAGCTGTATTAGGAGATCTTTATAAAGATTCCTCAGAGCGTGGGGTCTATAAAAGTATAGATGGTGGAAAGAATTGGAAGAAGACACTTTTCTCAAATCCATCATCGGGTGCAGTGGATCTTTGTTTTGATCCTAACAATCCAAGAATATTGTATGCAAGCACATGGAATATACGACGCACACCATACTCGCTTTCATCTGGTGGAGATGGTTCAGCATTATGGAAAAGTACAGATAGTGGCGAGACTTGGACAAATATAAGTTCGAATAAGGGTTTGCCAACTACAACACTTGGAATCATAGGTGTTACTGTTTCACCTGTAAACTCAAAACGTGTTTGGGCGATTATTGAAGCAGACGAAGGGGGTGTGTTTCGATCAGAGGATGGCGGAATGAATTGGCGGAGAGTAAATAAGAGTAGATCCCTTAGACAAAGAGCTTGGTATTATTCTAAAATACATGCTGATCCTCAGGATGAGGATGTGGTTTATGTAATGAATGTTTCCTATCACAAATCTACGGATGGCGGTGTAAACTTTAAATCCAATAATGCGCCTCATGGTGACCACCATGATCTTTGGATTGATCCTGAGATGCCTAGTAGAATGGTTATTGCAGATGATGGTGGAGCTCAGGTTACCTATGATGGCGGAATGACTTGGACGACTTACCACAATCAACCTACTGCTCAATTTTATAGGGTTACTACCGATAATCATTTTCCATATAGAATATATGCAGCACAGCAGGATAATTCAACTATTCGAATAAGTCATAGATCCAATGGATACAGTATTGGAGAAGGAGAATGGGAGTCAACGGCAGGTTGTGAATGTGGTCATATTGCAATAGACCCTAATGATAACGATATCGTTTATGGTGGATGTTATGATGGGTTTTTAGAGCGACTAGATCACAGTAAAAACATGAGTAGGAATATTACCGTTTGGCCAGATAATCCTATGGGTCATGGTGCCGAGGATATGAAATACAGGTTTCAATGGAACTTCCCATTATTCTTCTCACCGCATGATTCAAAGAAATTATATACTGCATCAAATCATCTGCACGTATCTAACGATGAGGGGCAGAGTTGGCAATTGATTAGTCCAGATTTGACAAGAAATGATGCCTCAAAACTTGGCTCTTCTGGTGGGCCAATCACACAGGATAATACCTCAGTGGAATACTATTGTACCATCTTCGCAGCTTTAGAATCACCTGCTCAAGAAGGATTAATATGGGCAGGATCTGATGATGGTCTGTTGCATGTCACCAAGGATGGTGGTACAACTTGGGAAAATGTAACTCCTAATATATTGCCAGAATGGTCTATGATCAATTCTATTGAGGCACACCCTAAGCGTCCGGGGACACTTTATGTAGCTGCAACCCGATATAAGCTTGGGGACTTTAGTCCTTATTTGTTGAAAACAAATGATTTTGGTAAGACTTGGACAGCAATAAACAGAGGTATAGATCCAGCCCACTTTACACGTGTGATACGATTGGACCCAGACCGTGAAGGTTTACTTTATGCAGGTACCGAGAGTGGCTTGTATGTTTCATTTGATGACGGAGCAAATTGGGAAGCCTTTCAAATGAATTTGCCAATCGTTCCTATTACAGATATGGTGATAAAGGATAAAAATCTGATTGTTGCTACTCAGGGACGTTCAATTTGGATGATAGATGATCTTTCTGTGATTCATCAGGCAAAGATTGGACAAGACCTAAATCAGAATATTCTTTTTGATCCTATGGATGCATATCGCATGCGTGGAGGCCAAGGGCGAGTTAGTCTTACAAATGGGCAAAATCATAAAGGGGGCGTTTCTCTGAATTATTACCTTGGAGCTGTAACAGATAGTTCAGTGGTAAAACTGAGGTTTGTAGAGGAAGATGGAGATCTAATCAAAGAATTTTCATCTGACTCCAAAGAAAAAGGGGAAAGTTTGAAGTATGAGAAAGGAGCCAATACATTTAATTGGAATTTACGCTATGAAGGCGGTAAAGATTTTGAAGGTATGATTCTATGGTGGGCATCTTTGCAGGGGCCAAGAGCAGTACCTGGAACTTATTATGTTGAACTCGAGGTGGACGGTGACGTGCAGAAAGAGCGTTTTGATTTGATCAATGATCCTCGTGTGGAGGCTTCCCAGGATGCCTTGGTACAGCAATTTGATTTTCTGAATGAAATACTTGAGGAGGTAAGCGCTGCACATGAAGCTATCATGGATATTCGCTCTGTGCGAAAACAATTGAATGCTTATAAGTCAAGAATCAAGGACAAAGATGCCATGGAAGCAATTGTAGAGGAAATAGATTTGATCAATAAGAAGATGCAGTCTATCGAGGAAAACTTGTATCAGACGAAGAACAGATCACGTCAGGATCCATTGAATTTTCCGATTCGTCTTACCAATAAATTAGCACATTTGAATTCATTGGTAGGGGGCTCTGATTTTGCACCTACTGATCAGGCTGTAGCTGTCAAAGAAGAACTTTCTGCAGCTATTCAAGTTGAACTTGAAGCATTTAAAGCAATAAAAGCTACGGATATAAAAGCATTGAATGCTTCTATTGATGCAGCAAAAATAGATGCTATTCTTGTAGATTAGTGACTTGTTTTCTTTTGGGCTAAATTACTTTTATGTAATTTAGCCCAAATTATTTTTTATATGATCGAAGCAGTTTTTAATCCAAATCGAACGAGCCTTATAGTTGGTATAATTATACTGTCAGTGCTTGTCCTTGCCTCTGCATGGCTCGTCTATCAATTTGAGGCAAAGAATAGGTACAAAGCAGAGCTAAAAGCTTACAAGCCGCTTGTAAGTATGCTTTCTTTCTTTACTGCTTTTATCTGTTTTGGAATTCTTTGTTTTAACTGCTGGAATTTTATTAGTCTTAAGCCTGTGGAAATCTCCAAAGAGTTTATAAGTATAAAAGGAGAGCAAATCAAATGGGATAATATCTTATCTGTGGACAATAAGCATATTGATGAGGTTGGTATGTTCGGAAATATAAAAGCAAGTGACGAACGAATACTGGAAATCCGAAAAGTTGGGAAGATACAGGCTCCGATTGTGTTATCTGCAAATTTTTATGCGATTGATGATATCTACAAAGCGATCAAAGTAAAAAAGAACTAATTAGATTAGTTCTTTTAACGTTTTGAAATCTTATTGTGGGTGATCTGTTTTTGCCTACTGCACTTGAATCTGCCTTCTTCGAAGTTTCTTTTCTTTGCATGCTTTGTAGACCTTCCCTGAACTCGTTTGCGCCACATTCGAAAAGAAGATTCTTTCATGTTTTTACGCATGAGTTCAATGACTTTTTGTTCTTTGATGCCGAATTGTAATTCTATCACATCAAAGGGAGTCCTATCCTCCCAAGCCATTTCAATGATTCTGTCGATATCTTCTGTGCTTAGATCTGCCATAATCTATTTTATTTAAATTCAGGTACCTCACTTACTCTAGCATACGGAAACTCTGCCAGTTCACTTACTTTATTGTATTTATTTAGGCCACTAATGGCAACTGTTTTCAGTTTTTCTAATTTCAATCTTCCATTCTCTTGAATACAGGAATCTTCAATATGGATCTCTTTTACCTTCCCAATTACGAGAATAGTACCGTTCGCTTTTATATCGATAGTATCTTCAAGTTCTAGGCCTATTTTTAATTGGCTATCTGCTACATAAGGTGCCCAGAAATCATTTAAGTATTCGTCTTTTAAGTTGCAAGCATCAAATTCAGAAATATCTGAATCAAATTTTGCAGAACTATAATG
This sequence comes from Saprospiraceae bacterium, assembly GCA_029252685.1. GTDB lineage: Bacteria > Bacteroidota > Bacteroidia > Chitinophagales > Saprospiraceae > AM-2324. Next base: position 10,556 of record JAQXAY010000093.1, read on the forward strand.
TGCTTGTTCTATAAAATCTTCATGAACGTGGTTGATAGTGAAGGCTCTAGTTTCAAGGATATTGGAATATGTATTTCTTGGCACGGTTGTAGGTCGCATTATAAAACCTATAAGACCTGGATTAGAACCAAGATGGACTATAGAGGAGAATATTGCTACATTCGTCTGACCTGATTTACTTTTAGTACCAATCAATGCAGCTGGCTTGTATCCCGTAATTGAGTTCATCAAATTCAGTCTAAAAACCCTGTTTAATTCTTCAATATCAGTATCTGTAAAGTGTTTTAACATAGCTTTTTAAGGTTTTAAAGTTGACATTCCTCCATCTATACCTAATATTTGACCTGTAATATTCTTACTTGATGGGCTCAGAAGGAATTGTACTAAAGCAGCTACGTCTTCAGCTTCATTGATCATTTTACTAGGGTGTCTTTGTGCAATGCGTTGCTCAGCTTCCTCATTTTTAAGAATACCTGCTGCTAGACTTGTTCTAGTCATTGTTGGTGCTATACAATTAAATCGAACAGCCCCTGCAAATTCAGCTGCAAGTGATTTTGTGATACCTTCAATAGCTCCTTTAGCTGCGGCAACTGAGGCGTGAAAAGGCATTCCTTGTTGGACTGCTACAGTAGAAAATAGCACCACAGAAGCATTTTCTTGTTTCTTTAGCTTCCGAGCATATTTTTGGATGATTTTAACTGCGCCAAGCACATTTATCTCAAAGTCAGCTTGGAAGTCTTCTGTTTTTAAAGAGGTAATTGGTTTGAGGTTGATGCTTCCAGGGCAGTATACAATTGCTTGGACATCTTCAAATAATGGAATATCATCTTGAAGTACATCAAAATCATTGTGTGTTAAGTTAGGGTGAGTGATTGAAGGAGCAGTTCGGCTCAAATTAATCACAGTGTTTTCGGGAAGAAGTGTTTCTATCAGAGCAGCACCGATTCCCTTGCTACCTCCGACAACCAAAATATTTGCCATCTGAATTGTTTTAGTTGAAAACACATGCCATGGGCAAAGGTTTTATTGTGCTTTATTTTTTATTTAAAAACATTTGGGTATGCAATACGCATAGCTATTCCTTTCGAATCATATCGGGGTTCATTCGCTATGAATCCAAGGGGTAGACTATTCGTTACGAATAAGACCAAGGCATCTAAAATGTCATCTGCTTTTAATTCAGACCTCTTATAATTGGTCATAGCTGTTTCAAAGCAAACTTGGGCATCCTTTGTGTATTTTAGTAATATATTTAGCCGTTCAGTCTGGCCTTCTTTAGTTGATTTTTTATGTTGTAGATGTGTTACTTCGTTTAGTAAATAAAAGCAGTATTCGGGATGCGATTCCTCGAAGCAATTTTCAGAATCTGTTTTTTGAAGAAATAGATCAAGGCTTTTGATTTTATTGCAGATGTTCCAAGATTGAATAGATATCGATTTGCCGCAAGCCTTGATGTGTTCTTTTTTAGCTAGCTCATAATTGGGTGCATATACAGCTTCTCGAACAGGTACAGAAAAGACGGAATGGTGCCTGTGAGGCTTTAATCGGTTGCGAAGATCTGCATCGATATGCCTCAAAGGATGTAGTCCAATTGGCATATCAATTAGGCATCTTTTTATATTACTTGTGTCGAGTTCTTCCAAGTCTTTTATTACTCTGCAGGCTATACTCTGATTAGTCTTAAATACTACACACCACCCAGCTTTGCAGCCATCAATTCCAGGAAGTGCATGTTGATCCATTTCTAAAATAGGGTGGGGCTCAGCCATAGTTTCTGAAATTTAGAGTTTTTGTCATAGCGGCTTGCTTGAAGTTGAATATTGAATGTTCGATCTCTTGGATCATTTCCAACGCCTGAGACATACATCCAATTACCATAATTACTATGAACATCATAATCTAAAAGCATAGCTTCAAAATAGGCAGCACCGATTCTCCAGTCGAGTTTTAGGTTTTTACTGAAGTAGGAAGCTACATTCTGCCTGCCTCGGTTACTCATCCAACCGGTTTCTTTGAGTTCAATCATATTGGCATTTACGAAGGGTTCTTTTGTTCTTCCTTCTATCCATTCGTTGACGAATTTTGTATTTGAGGACCAGTCATAAACTCGATCTAGTATGCCAGTTTGTTTGAAAATAGAATCACCGAATTTGAGTGAAACATATTTAAAGTAATCTCTCCATATTAATTCAAATATTAGCCAGTAGGTTGACTCATTCTTTCGGACTTCTTTCTCATAATCTTTTATTTCTTGATAGATTACTCTTGCCGATAAGGAGCCATTGGCAAGCCAAGGAGAGAATTTTGCGCTGTAATCTTTCCCGAGGAGGCCATTCCTTGTTTTTTTGTAAAATTCAATCTTGTTTGAATCCCAGATGTAATAATCCATTCGCTTGTTGGCTTGAATTTCGCCACCCTGGAATGGGAATGCGGTGGAAGGGTGTCGCTCAAAGCGATCGAATCCGAGTTCTTCAAGTTTAGGGATGGAGCTTTCTATTGCTACCTGTCTATCTTTTGAAATTGCTGCAGGGATAGGTAATGGCTGTCGAACAGATGCCTTTTTTTCGCAGCTTTTTCTGAATTGTGTGAAAACCATTGGTATATCATGGGTTTCAAATGGCACATCTTCAGGATGGAAGAGAAATTGATCATAATATTCGTGCCATTCGGTGTTTGGCAAGATTTCTTTGGCTTCCTCCTGCTCAGATTGCTCTTCGAATGTCCATTCCTTTTGCATATAGATGTTTTGGATGGAATAGGCCTCCTTTAAGCTAGTGAAACAAGCTTTGATGCTAAGCGAAGGAGTATGCAATTGAATGTTAAGCTTATCGAGTTGGTCCTGGAGGTCATGGAGCGATTCCAATAAGAACTTTGCTCTGAAGCGCTCGGTCTTCTTGAATCCGAAGCTGCTGATTTTAAATAGACGGGGATCTAAACAATATAGTGCAAGAATTTTGTTGCCGTTTTGGACAGCTTGGGAAAGGGCTTCGTTGTCTTCTGTTCTTAGGTTATTTCTAAACCAAACGATGTCAATCTTATTCATACTCAATTTTGGATTTGTTTTGAGAACAAATAAGTTTGATCAAAGTTGAAACAAAAAACGGAACTGAAAATCAGTTCCGTTTTTTGTTTGATCTATCTGATCTCTATGTCTTTACTCATGTTTCCTTTGTAGGTGTTGAGTATGAGATGATATGTTCCTGATTTGAGGTCTTTAGTACTCAACTCATATATAGTATTGACTGGTAGATCCCAGACTTCTTCGGAGAATATTTCATTGCCTTTTGAATCTACAATCAATATAGAATTGATGTTAAGATTAAAATTTGCGAAATCTACAAAGCAGATTTCTTCTTCGGTATCAAAGAAAAATACTTCTGATTCTGCAGATGTAGTATAGTTACTTATACTGATACTTCCTTCAAGCGCTGCAGTTTGTGCATTAGAATGGATGGCGCAGACTGCGATTATTACGACAAATAGGTATTTACTTACATTCATGGTTAAATGATAGATAATAGTTAATAAAGACTTAAGCTTGAATTAGTGGAATTAGAGAGCTCTTTGGGTGATGACACAAATATGGGATTTTAAATTTAAAAACAAAAATAAAAAAGTCATTTCTGTTTTCAACAGAACAAATTGAAAGTTATTTTAAAAATAACCTAACAAAAATTAGGGGTGAGTTGTTTTATTTCAAACTTAAGTTTATTACATCTAGGATGGTCTTATAGATAGGTTCTACCTTTTCTAGTAGTTGTTTGGTGTCGATCCAAATGGCTTTTTCTATGTCTTCTTCTTTTTGTGGGGTTAGGGGCCCTTCTGCAGCTGTCATAAGGTACCAGTGTGTAGGTTTTAGAACTAATTTGCCAGATTTGGTTCTGTAAGTATGGTAGCTAATAGTGATTTTTGATTTTAATACAAGCACATGGATGCCGGTTTCTTCTTCTACTTCCCGAACAGCTGCATCTTCGATTGTTTCTCCATTTTCAATCTTTCCTTTTGGTAAATCCCAGCTTCCTCGACGAAAGATGGATAGAATTTTACCGGTATTGGACTGAACAACTCCTCCTGCTGCAGTTACTATCCTACAGATTCCTTGGAAATCTGCCCATAAGCCTTGAAGGTCGGATGTGTATATGTTTACATAGGAATAATTTATAGTTGATTCCTCCAATAAATGGATAATTTTAAGTAGATTAATACTCTGACCTGCATACTCAATATGTAATACATTATCCGAAGATTCACCATAAGATTCTTGAGATAATATTAGAAGCTGTTCATTAATGTTAATTTTGTACATTTGCTAACTGAGAATTAAAATTAAACAATGGACGTTTCGAAAAAAATAGCAAAGCATTTGCTTCAGATTAAGGCAATTAAATTAAATCCTAACAATCCTTTCACTTGGGCTTCCGGTATAGAATCTCCAATTTATTGTGACAATAGACTTGTCCTATCTTTTCCAGATGTTCGTAAGTTAGTAAAAAAAGAATTAGCAATCCTTGCAAAGCAGTTTGGAGCATTTGATGCTGTTTCTGGAGTTGCAACCGCAGGTATAGCGCATGGTATGTTGCTGGCTGATGAAGTGGGGAAACCTTTTTCTTACGTAAGGTCTAAACCCAAAGGGCATGGAAGACAGAACCTTGTTGAGGGTTTAGTGGAGTCTGGTCAGAAGGTTTTAGTTGTTGAAGACTTGATCTCTACTGGTGGCAGTAGTGTTAAGGCTGTGGAAGCATTGAGGGAGCGAGGAGTTGAAGTTGTTGGAGTTATTGCTATTTTTACCTACGGATTTCAAAAAGCAATCGATACTTTTTCGGATGCAAATTGTTTGTTCAAGACACTTTCTAATTATGATGATCTTATTGAAACTGCAGTTGATCTAGATTATGTTAGTGAATCAGATACAGACATGTTAAAGAAGTGGAGAGAACAGTTTGTTTAAATTAACACATAGAACTACCTAAATTTAATGTATAAAAATTAATTGATGTCAATTATAAATACAAAATCGGAGGCATTTTTGGAGCGTTATCTTAACAATGCATCACCAACAGGCTTTGAGTGGAAAGGACAAGAGTTATGGATCGATTATCTAAAGCCATATATTGATGAATGGGATGTGGACGATTATGGTACTGCCTATGGAATTATAAATCCTGGAAAGGATTATAAGGTCGTAATAGAAGGACATGCAGATGAAATCTCATGGTTTGTGCATCATATTTCATCGGATGGGTTTATCAATGTAATTCGCAATGGTGGCTCTGATCACCTTATTGCACCTTCAAAGCGTGTAAATATCCATACGGAAAATGGCATTGTCAAAGGTATCTTCGGATGGCCTGCGATTCATGTTAGAAAGGGAGAGGATGCAAAGCTTACTCCAACTGTTGAAAATATTTTTATCGATGTTGGCGCTTCTTCAAAAGAAGAAGTTGAAGATATGGGTATTCATGTTGGATGTGTAATCACTTACGAAGACGAGTTCATGGTATTAAATGATAAATACTATGTTGGTCGTGCATTGGATAATCGAATGGGTGGATTTTGTGTTGCAGAAGTAGCAAGGATGATCCATGAGAACAAAGTAGATCTTCCATTTTCACTCTATGTAGTCAATTCTGTACAGGAAGAGATTGGTCTGAGAGGTGCTGAGATGATTGCCGAGCGAATCAAGCCGAATATAGCAATTGTTACGGATGTTACTCACGATACGCACACACCGCTAATTGACAAAAAGAAAATAGGTGATGTTAAAGGAGGAGAGGGGCCGTCTGTTACTTATGCACCAGCAGTACAGAATAACCTTTTAAAGAAGGTTATTGCAACTGCAAAATCAAATGATATTCCTTTTCAGCGTGAAGCTGCTTCTAGGTCTACAGGTACAGATACAGATGCATTCGCTTATTCTAATTCTGGCGTACCTTCTGTTTTGATATCTTTACCATTAAGGTATATGCATACTACTGTAGAAATGGCGGCTAAAGATGATGTGAACAATGTCATCAGCCTGATCTATAATACACTATTGAATATTGAGGGAGGAGAGGACTTTAGGTCTTTTTATAATCCTGCGAATAAATAATTCAAATGCTTAGGAAGTGTAAACAGCTTTTGATTGCTTTTTGGGAATTAATCCTTTACGGGAATTTCTGGATAGCACTGGGTGCTGCCTCGACTGCACTTATTACACTTTTTATAGCCAAGAAATCATGGGAGGTAGACGCTAGTGTCTACTTCCTTTTTTTTTCTACGCTGCTTGTATATTCACTACATCGTATTGTTGGTCTAAATAAGGCTAAGAAGGTCAAGATGACAAACCGATATAAAACCATACTTTCTTACCGAAAGCATATTCTCGCTTATGCAGGTCTTGGATTTTTAGGTAGTGTTTATTTCTTTTTTGATCTAGTTTTTGAAGCTCAGCTTATAATTTCCTGTCTAGGACTTGTTTCACTAACCTATGTGCTTCCTGTGTTTAATGGAAAGCGACTAAGGGATTTCGACTTCGTGAAGGTGTTTTTGGTGGCAATAGTATGGTCCTCCATTTGTATATTCCTGCCATTGCTGCATTCAGGTTTTGATATTGATACAAGGTACCTGTTGTTTTTTACAGAATATACACTCTATGTTTTTGCTATAACGCTGCCTTTCGATATTCGCGATAAAAATTTAGATGCTTTTATAGGAGTAAAGACTTTAGTGCGCTCTTTCGGAGCAAATGGTAGTAAACGAATAAGTCAGCTATTGCTTGTTATCGCTATTGTGCTAGCGGTGGTATTGGATAGCTTTTATATTGATATTGCTTATTATAGCATTAGCCGTGTGCTAATGTATATTTTGTTAATAATTTATATCAACTACTTGAGGGACGATATGGATGATTACTATTATTCAGGAGTTTTAGATGGAAGCTTGATCTTAGGGCCTTTTTCTTTGTTCCTATTGAACAATTTATCAAACTAGTTTCGTTTATACAGAAAAGACCATCCATGCGATCTTCGCTAATTCTTGTATTGCTTTGCTTTTTAAGTCCTTTAATGCATGCACAGGACCTGAAGCCTTGTTTCTTTGAAAACACTCAGGAGCGTTATGGTGCAAACCAGCACCTTATGGATGCTGTGATTAATAATATCGATGTTGGTAAGGTAGATACTCGACAAGAGCTTGTGATTCCAGTCGTAGTTCATGTAGTATATCGACTAGACTCCGAGGATATTCCCGACGAGCAAATTCTCGAGCAGATAGAGGTTTTGAATACAGCTTTTAGTGGTGAATCACTGACAAGCGCTCAAGTTCCAAAAGTTTTTAGTTCAAGTAGTACAGCTGTAAATTTTCAGTTTTGTTTAGCGGACACAGATCCAAGTGGACTACCGACCTCTGGTATCACACGAAAGGAAGTAGAGCTCTTGAATATAGGTGCTTCTTCCAATTTGTTTTATGATGATTTTGGCGGTAAAGACGCTTGGGACACTGATCGATATATTAATATCTGGGTGGCCGAAACTGGTGGACTATTCATCGGAAAAGCCTCTTTTCCAGGAGTAGATCCCAAACCCGAACAAGGGATAGTAATGGATGTAAATTTTTTTGGAGGTTTGAAGAGTCTGTCTGGAACAGGAAGCTTTGACGAAGGTAAAACCCTGGTCCATGAAATGGGACACTATTTTGGTCTAGAGCATCTCTGGGGTAGTGATTTGTCGGATTGTTCATCGGAGGATGGTATTGCGGATACTCCGAAGACTGGAAGTACATATTTAAACACCTGTTTGGATCAGTCTTTTTCCTGTGGGTCCACTGATATGACAGGGAATTATATGATGTATACTTCAGATGCTTGTCTACATTATTTTACGAAAGGGCAGAAAGAAAGAATGCGATTGATTTTGGCTCAATATAGATCTGATTTGCTTAGCACAAATACCAATTGCGATTCTGGCTTTAATCAAGAGGATGCGTTTAGTTTGAAAAAGATTCAAAGTGGTCCGAATGGCATTTTGTTTGGGTTACATGGGCCGATCGATCCATCAAAGGCTCAAGCACTGCTCTACGATACGAAGGGTTGCTTATTGTGGAATAAGGAGGTCAGTAGTTTGGAGCAGTTTTATTTACCTATGCAAGAAAGAGCTTTCGGTATGTACTTTTTGGTTGTATCAACAGGGGAGGAATTAATTTCTGAACGAATCGTGTGGTACTGAAAAATTAATAGTGGATATATTGTTATTTTTGTAATTTTACAATTGAGCATCTTGGCCTTTTTAGAATTTAATTAGGTCATTTTTTTAGCTTCAAAATCTTTGAAAAATTTGCTTGAATCGAAGGATGAAAAAGGAGTTTAATTTTTAGTTTTTAAATTTGTAATTGAGAAATTAACTTGTATATTTGCATCGCTTTATAAGAAAAGCAAACGTATTTATCTTACAATGATTTCGTAGCTCAGTTGGTAGAGCACTTGACTTTTAATCAAGGGGTCCTGGGTTCGAGCCCCAGCGGGATCACAAGCAATAAAAAAGCCCTGTCGAAAGACAGGGCTTTTTTTATTATTATTGTTTAAAGATTCGTTTACTTTGAACGAGCCTTCCATTTCCATCCAATAAGATAAAGTGATAGAAGCCTGTTTTGAAGGAAGCAATATTTAAGCTTTTAGATTCTTGATTCGGATTGATTCGCTCTGTGCGTTTAATCGATCCATGCTGATCGTATATAATCAAATCTGTTACTAGATCGCTAATGTCTCCAATTTGAACTTCTTCCATTACAGGATTAGGCCAAGTGCTAATCTCTGTTTTTTTAGCTCCATAGAATAGAACTTCTCTGCTTTCAGAATCCTCAAATGTACCATCACCATAAGTAGCTCTTATTTGGATAAATTTACTGCTACCAGTAAAGTCATCCAAAGTGACTTTAAATATCGTACTTGTGTTGGAATTTGCTGGACTTGATATATTCTTGTAATCCGAATAGTTGACATCATCCTCACTGACCATTACTGTAAACGTTGAGAGCTTTGCGAGTTCATTGAATGACCATTTAACTGTTTGTGTACCATCTAAATGAGATACGTATTTGATGTTTACAAAATTCGAGGTAATAGTTGTTGGGTCTGGACCTCTTAAAATCTTAGTTGGATTAAATTGTGCATAAGAAATACTCGGAAAAATAAACAATAGAAGTGAAAAGCCAAGAATTAGGCTCTTGATTAAATTAGTTTTCATAATGAGAAATTTGGGTAATTAAAATGTTAAATTCTTTATTTTTTGAATTCTGTTGCAACTTAAGTTTTACCGAAATAAATTATCAGATTATTTAATTTTTTGACAACCCGAACACCAAAAAAAACTTATATTAATTTAACTATAATTTGTAGCTGGCTTTGATGGAATGATGTATGGAGAGGTTGCCTTAGGACATTGTAGGTATACAAAATCCTGATATAAAATAAGTTGTATGTTATTTAAGCTTTATTGAATTGGAGAGTAGCTTCAGAGGAACTGTGATTTAGCTTAGTGCAGCAAGTTATAGATTCCTTTTATCGATGATTTTTGAACTTTTACGGAGTAAATCGCCCAAACTTCAAAGATATTTAAGTCAATTGATATGCAATAGTTATATTGGAAATCACATGGAATGGATGGGCTTATTTCAAAAAATGAAGTGGGGTTTTATCAAGAGTTAAATAAGGTGTTAAAAAAAAATACCTCATTCAAGTATCCGCAAATGCTATTGTGGGTTAAGTTGAGGTGATGTTCTTAACCTTGTCTTGGGATTAGGTAGAAATATGAAAAGGAATAAGTAAAACTTGGTTTATGAAAGTTAATGTTAAACAGATCGATAGTAGTTTTCAATTGTCTTCAAGCAATGGTTCCGAAGAAATTTACATAGGCGTAAGTCAGGACTATCAAAAGAATACCACGGGCTTAAGGCCAATGGAGTTGCTTCTTTCTAGCTTGGGTGCGTGTATTTCTATCGATGTTATTAATCTGTTTAAGAAAAAGCGCATCGACATTGAGGATTTTAATGTTTCTGTAAATGGAGTTCGTGACCATGAACCACCAAAAGCCTTCAATGCCATACATATTGAAATAGAATGCATTGGAAGAATTAGCGCAGATAAGTTAATTGACATTGTCTCTAAAGTCTTGGGTGATTATTGCTCTGTTTTTCATTCTTTAGATAAATCAATAAAAACCATAGTTTTAGCTCGTTTAAATGGAGATGAACTTCAGATAAGCTAAATGCATGATTCGTGTGGCGATCGGGATTTCTATTTTTAAACTCAAGATCTTTTTTATATTTGTGCTTTGTAAAGGCTTCGTAGTATAATGGATATTATTTGGGCTTCCGGCGCTCAGGATCTAGGTTCGATTCCTAGCGAGGCTACTAAAAAGGGCTGATCGATTAAGATCAGCCCTTTTCTATTCTATCCTCTACCGTAGGGATATCCTCTATTCCACCCAGGTTTTTTACTCTTCTGCTTGCCTGTATTGAAATTTTTAAAATTGTATGTGAAACTCAACATTAAGAACTGCTGTAGAACATTACTCTGCACATCTTCATAGTATACCTCAGTTACATTCCGAGAAATAGCCTGGTTTTGATTTAGAATATCAAAGATCTCGATTGCTAATTCCCCTTGTTGATCTTTTAACATCTTCAGTCCGATACTAGCTGACCAAAGAAAGAAACTTTGATTCAAATTATCTGAAAGTCCATTGTAATACTGATGCGTAATATTGGACCTTGTTATCAGACGTTCTTTGAGTACCCAAGCAAACTTAAAAGTTGTACTTTGATTTATAAAATTAGCGTCCAATTGCTCCTGGATGGTGTTTGCGATCCAATTATAGGAGGTCTTTGAAGATAGATTAAAATCAAATTGATCACTGAAGTTTGAGCTTAAACCTAATCCGAATCCAGCATTGGTATTATTGGAAAAATTGTATTCCTCATTGATTAAACCAGGCCTTCTTATATAGGCCGCATTAAGACTCATATTCAGGTTAGATTTAAGTTTGCTTAAAGGAAGCCCATATGTTATATATCCATTAGAGCTCCAGTATCCATCTAGGTTGACACTTTGAGATAATTGAGCCGATCTTGGAATATTCAATTGGCTAAGAATCGGTGCTTCACTGCCTGGTAAGTATAATGCTGTTCCTATGTAGTTATTTGTATAAGTTAAGCCAATATTGGCGTAGAAAAGGTTCGCTTTTTCTGCGTCCGTCTTTTGATACCTGAAAAATACTCTGTGGCTAATCGATTGATTAAGCGCTGGGTTACCAATACTCAGTTGAATTGGATTACTATTGTTTAGTATGTAGTTCAGATCATTACCTGAAGGAAGATTAGCTGAGCTGCGATAAAAAATCCTTAGATTTTCTGTTTTCGATATGTTTATCCTTGCAAATACAAATGGCAGTAAGGCTTGGAAGGATTTATCTAAGGTAGAGCTTTGTGGATAAATTTCCTCTCCACTAAGCTGTGCAGTTTGAGCTCTTAGTCGCGCCAATACAAATACATCTTTGCCTTTTCTAAAGTTATAACCAGCGTTTAAGTATTGTGTGCTTGTAAAATAGTTGTTTTCACCACTTAAAAGATCATCAACTTTTGAGTAAGTATTGCTTACTGAATCCAAACCATAGGTATAATTACTGATTCGTTCTTCTTCAATATTATAATTAGCGCTAATACTAAACATACCGAATTCTTTGTGCGGTATGGTATAAGTAGCATTATTGCGTATTTGCCAGCCCAAGGAATTGAAATCTGTTTCTTGATCAATGATATCATTACTTTCTACAGGTACATATAGGATGTTGTCAGAACGTTGTCTACTATCACTATCATTATTATTGATCGTGGTACTGATATTTAAAGAGAAGGTGTTTTTCTTGTCTTTGAATTTTTTTCTCCAAAGTAGATTGTTTCTAAAGTTGTAACCCAATAGTTCTGACTGATAATCATTGTTTGACGTATTAAGTGCATCCGAAAGTAATTCCGTATTTGAATCAGTTAGACTATTTTCAGCACTAGTTTGAAGGCTTAGTCTTGGTCTGATATTTATGGAGTTTAAAGAATCAATCTCCCAATTTATATCCATGTTTAAGCGATGATTACTATTATCTCTAGTAGAAATATAATCTTCTGTGTACACTTGATTTTCTAGTTTACCTACAAAGTATCTTTGTGTGTTTTCGAGGAGTTGGTTTTCACTTAGATTTCCAAAATAAGATGCTGAGAATTTTACCTTTTCACCAAATTGGTCATTATAGTTGAATCCAAGAGCATGTGTTTGGGAGATTCCACTTGATTGAGGAACGCTGAAATTTGAATTACCTCCTCTCCAGGAGCCTCCGCCTCTTCGGCCTTTACTTGAGCCATTAATCCCTAGTAGATCCTCTGACGAAAAATTTTGAATATTGATATTATTGCTTTGACCAACAATTGATATCCGTTGATCTCCATTGAATAAAGAGGCATTACCTCCTACTTTATACTTACCCTCGTCTCCCAGCCCTCCATATAATCGGCCGAATTGTCCTGCTTTACGATCACTTTTTGTGATTATATTGATTGTTTTGGAGGTTTCACCATCGTCAAAGCCAGTAAACTGTGCTTGCTGGCTTTTTTGATCGTAGACCTGAATCTTATCAACCATTTCCGCAGGGATATTTTGCACAGCAGCTTTAGGGTCATTACCGAAAAACGGTTTACCGTCGACCAATACCCGCTCTACTTTTTCACCTTGTGCTTGCAGTTCTCCATTATTGTTGGAAATACCAGGCATTTTTTCTAAAAGGTCACCTGTACTAGCATCTTTTAGCGTCTTAAATGCAGAGGCATTATATTGCGTGGTATCTCCGGATATTTGAGCTATTGGAGCTTTTTCGGTTAGTTCATATTCTTCAAGTTCTAGATTTTGTTTTTCTAAAGTAAGTGCCCCAAAGTTGAAATTTTTATTAGATATAGTACATTCAAATGTGGCTGATTGGAAGCCTAAGAAACTTACTTTAACCTTATAGCCTCCTTCTTCTACTGATTTGAACTGAAAACTGCCATCAAGACTACTTACAACTGTTTCTATGGATTCTTCCCAAGGATATTCTAGTTGGATCACAGCACCTGGAAGTGTATTGTTTTCTGTATCAGTTACAATTCCAGAAATGGAGAATGATTGGCTAAATACAACAAAAGGAATAAAGAGAATTATAGAAGCTATTAGGTGTTTCATGTGTTATGTTAGTCTTATTGTGAAATGCTTATTGGTTTTTATTTGCTCAGTCGGGTTTCTTGTTTTGCTTCCCCTTTCTTTGTGTTCTACGATATTCATTCCTCTGGGCTTGTATTACTTCCCATCTTTGGAATTGCTCACCGGTGAGATATAGTTGTATTTTTTCTTTTTCCTGAAGTCTGATTGCCCTAAACTCAGATCTAAATTGCTCAGCTGATTCACTATTGTCCCGAATATCTAGCATTGTTTCCCGAGTGCTTTCAAATAAGTCAAGTAGTTTTTGTTCTTGAGCCTCGGATAAGCTCAAACTATCGTCCATTATTTTTACTCGTTCACTAGGACTGGGTCCAGGACCTCTTTGTGCACTGAGCACTAATGGTGTAACAAGGAGTAAAAGCAACAATAATGAATTTTTCATTTTTTTAAGTTATTGGTTTTTAATTTATTATGAAACCTTATGATAGACTACATCAAAGCCCAAAGGTTTAATTCGGGTTCTATAATTTGCCTATAAATATGACATGAATTATTTAGATGTTTAGAGAATATTAAATAAATTTAGAATACAAGATTCATAATAAAACATAAACCAAAATTATGAAAAATAAACTTTTACTAGTGATGACAAGTATATTATGCTTGTTCGCTGTTGATGCAAACGCTCAAGTCACAACAGCTACGATAAATGGTAAGATAGTAGATTCTGGTGGTGAAACACTTATTGGAGCAACAGTAGTTGCGGTCCATGAGCCTTCCGGAGTTAGCTATGGAACCACAACAAGGACTGACGGTCGGTATACTTTACCAAATATGAAGATTGGTGGTCCATATTCTGTCACGGTTAGCTATATCGGTTATAAGGATAAGACAGAGCGTGATATTAATTTAAGTATTGGTCAAAAGCTCAAAATGAACTTCACCATGAAATCTGGTGATGTTGAATTGGTTGAGTTTGTAGTCTCTGGACAAAAAGATGCTGTTTTTGACAGCGAACGTACTGGAGCGGCAACATCAATTGGAACTCGAGAATTGACAGCTTTGCCGACAATCTCAAGATCTGCTTCTGACTTTACAAGACTTACGCCATCTGCAGATGGGAATTCATTTGGAGGTCGAAATGATCAGTTTAATAACTTTTCGCTGGATGGATCTATTTTCAACAATCCTTTTGGACTTGATGCTGCAACACCTGGTGGACAAACCGATGCACAACCAGTATCGCTTGATGCCATCGAACAGATTCAAGTTTCACTTGCTCCCTATGATGTAACACAAGCAGGTTTTACCGGAGCTGCAATAAACGCAGTTACAAAGTCAGGGTCAAATAAATTTGCTGGGACAGTGTATGGTTTTGGAAGAAATGAAGCTATGACAGGTTCTAAGGTGAGTGGCAATGATATTTTTGTTGCAGATCTTCAGCAATTACAATTTGGTGCTTCTGTAGGTGGTGCTATTGTAAAGGATAAGATTTTCTTCTTTGCGAACTACGAGCAAGATAATAGAACAGATCTTGGATCAAATTTCCTAGCAAATCGAGGAGAAAGCGGTTCAAATATATCTAGGGTATTAGCTTCTGATTTAGATGCTGTTTCTAGTGCATTAGAGAATGAATTCGGTTATGTAACTGGAGATTATGAAAATTATCTGCACGAAACGAGTAGTCAAAAAGCTTTGGCTAAATTGGATTTTAATTTGAGTGAAAATAATTCACTGACTTTAACGTACAACTGGTTGGATGCAAGCAAGGATAAACCGGCACACCCTTCTGCATTGGGTAGGAGAGGGCCAGATGCTACAACATTACAGTTTGAAAATTCAGGATATACCATTACTAATGTTATTCACTCAGCGATTGCTGAATGGCGCATGTTGATGGGGAATAATATGGCGAACAACTTAAAAGTAGGATTTACTGCTTTCCGTGATAGCCGTAATCCAAGATCAACTCCATTTCCAGTGATTAATATCAATCAGGATGGAATCCGATATATAGTAGCTGGTCATGAACCATTCTCAATCAATAACGTATTGGATCAGGATGTTCTACAGATCTCAAATAACTTTAATCTATATGCGGGTGACCATACATTTACGATAGGTGCATCCTTAGAGAAGTTCGACTTCAACAACTCATTTAATTTGGGTGCTTATGATGGTGGAATAGTAGGAGGTACATTTGGACCTGGCTTTGAATCAGTAGGTGCATTTTTGGATAGTTTGAATACTGGAGCACTGCAATCTTATGTTGATGGAGCTCAAGCGACATTTAACGGAAACACGGAGAATGATAGCTGGGCGCTTGCTGAGACTAATGTTGGACAAGGGGCTTTTTATATTCAGGACGAGTGGGCAGTCTCTAATGACTTTACCTTAACCTTAGGGCTTAGAATGGATTTGCCATTGTATTTTGACACGCCTACAAAAGCTCAAGAGAATATAGATCGTGCAGGCTTTGATTATAATCCTGAGATTGAGTATTTCAATGAAGATGGAGAGTCAGTTACCTTTGATCACACCGTATTACCAAGTCAGACACCACTTATTTCGCCACGCATAGGCTTCAACTATGATGTGAATGGATCTGGAACGACGCAGATTAGAGGTGGTTCAGGTTTGTTTACAGGTCGTCTTCCATTTGTATGGATAGGCAATCAGATCGCGAATCCAAACTGGTGGTTCTACTGTGTTACGAATCCAGATTTCAAATACCCTCAGGTTTGGAGATCAAATCTCGGTATAGATAAGAAATTAGATAATGGTGTAGTATTGACTACAGATATCATTTACACAAAAGATATCAATGGTATGATGGTACGAAACTATGGCTTAAAGGCTCCTACTGCAACCTTAGGTGGTGTAGATGATAGACCTGTTTATGGTGCAGGAGATAGAAATACTGGTCCTTTTGGATCATTCTCGAACAACGCTTATGTATTTACGAATACGGACGTAGGTTCTTCGTTCAACTGGACAGTTTCTGCTAAGAAAGATTTTGCAAATGGAATGTCTGCAAGTCTTGCTTATAATTTCTTGGATTCTAAGGATGCAAGTTCTATTGAAGCGGAAATATCTTCAGATGCTTATGAAAGAAATCCTGCCTATGGAAATGTAAATCAAGCACTTTTGAGCCCATCACTTTATGGTAATCGTCACAGAGTGATCGGTACTTTGATGCATCGAATAGAATATGGAAAAATGGCAACTTCTGTGGCATTGTTCATGGAATATGCACAGGGTGGTCGATTTAGTTATACCTATTCTGGGGATATAAACAATGATGGCTCAGGTTTGAATGACCTTATCTATATTCCTACAGAATCTGATCTAGCTGCAATGAATTTTTCATCTGAAGAAGGTAGAAATGGCTACGAGGCATTTATCCAGCAGGATGAATATTTGAATGCAAACAGAGGTGAGGTAATGGAGAAGTATGGTATGCTTAGTCCATGGTATAGCAGATGGGATCTTAGAATCCTTCAGGATCTTATGGTTTCAGATGATAACATGCTTCAGCTTAGTATTGATATTCTGAATATCGGTAATATGTTAAGTTCAGAATGGGGTGTGCGTCAATTCCCAACAAATACACAGCCAGTAGGTGTTAGTGTGACAGATGGTGAACCAACGTATAGCTTCGATCCTGCACTAACAAGTACATTTACGGATGACTTCAGCCTTATGTCTAGATGGCAAATGCAGGTAGGTCTGAGATACCGCTTTTAATCGAAAATATATACAGATTTGACTGTATCATAGGGCCGCTCATCTAATGGGTGGCCTTTTGATTTTTGTTTAACAGACATTTACCTATTTTTGACTATGCACAATCTCCTTCAGCTTCTTAAGTTTCGTTTTTTACAGACCCACAGACTTTTTAAAGATGCAGGCTATTTACTTGTTTTGGTAGTTGCTGTTTTGGCACTTTCAATAATTGCTAAAGGAATAGTTTTTATTGTCAATTCAGATTTGATTGTGTTTACAATAGGAGTCTTAACTTTATTAGTTCTTGTGCATTACCAAAGAAAAGATCATGTCTTTTTGAGAACATTATTCAAAAGCGATATACATATTATAGGATTATACTTTTCTGAATATATCCTTTTACAAGTACCACTTTTCATTTTATTTATTGTCACAAACCAATGGAATAAGGTGTTGGTAAGTATACTGATTGCTTTAGCTTCTGCTTTAGTTGGCAAATATTTGTTGGGAGATTATCAAATAAAAGATAATAAACGGAGTATTCGCTTTATCCCATTACAGTTATTTGAGATGAAGTTTTTTTTTGAGCGACGACTTCTCATATTGATTGTACTAACAGTTTTAGTTTTAGCGAGTTATTTTCATTTTGCTTTTTTCTTTGTGTTTGTATTTTTGTTTTCGCTTTGTCTTCCGGGTATTTTCAATTCTGTGGAGGACCGTTCGATGATAAATTGGTCAAAGAATTTTGTAGCTAAAAAAATGCTCAGCAATATATTGGCAGTGCAAGTATTCCTATTGCCTGCTCTACTGCTTACTTACTTGAGTAATGATGAATACTTTTTTTGGTACTTAG
>JAQXAY010000143.1 GCA_029252685.1 Saprospiraceae bacterium
ACGGAAGCTTATATGAATCAATAGCGCGCTTGGAAACAGCAGGAGAGAGTTCTGAACTGCAACATTATAACTTAGAGCATAAAACACCAGGAGAAGGTTTAAATTATTATCGATTGGCCCATTATGACCTAGATGGCACATTGAGTTATTCAGATGTGAAAGCGGTTGATTTTGATAAGAATACTTCGATCAAGATATTTCCTAATCCTGTGCAAAATATCCTTACTATATCACCTGTAGAAGATTTTAATTTAGAATCTATTGAGATTTATGATATGCAAGGTGTCTTAGTCGAAACATTGAACACGCTGGGTGATAGAAATGATATTGAGCTAAGCACAAACGATTGGAAGGCTGGTATATATCAAGTTTTATTGCTTCGATCAGATGGCACGATATCTGTTCAGAATATAATCAAGCAATAAAAAAAAGCTCCGGTTAATTTAACCGGAGCTTTTTTTATTAGAAGCTAAAAGGATTATTTCTGAACGATAAACATTTCAGCTCTTGTACCTTTTTCTGTAGCAATGTTGAAGAAGTAAACTCCACTTGCCAAGTTAGTTGTATTGAACTCAATAGATTGATCTTTAACATCAGATAATTTCATAGTAGAAATCACCTTTCCAGCATCATCCATAATAGAGATTGCAACCTCGCTCATCATTTCTTCAAAAGACATTTGTAGGTTTACAACATCAGTTGCAGGAAGTGGGAATATTGAAGTTTCATTCTTTAGAGATAACTCTGTAGTCTTAGTATCAATGATCACTGGCTCACCAATTGACATTCTTATCATTGGAGAATACTGAAGACCATCTGTTGCAAAAGGAGTCAGGTCTTTACCTAAGATACCTGAATTGTCTTCTGCATAGATAAATACAGAGTTCATATCAAGTTCCCCGTTCTCAGAGTTTGCATATTGAGTTCCATAGAAGTATAGTGTTCCAAAATCAGAAAGATATACGCCTAGGTCTGAATTATCAGCAGTTGTAGAGTTTAGATATTCTAACATAAGGATGTATGTTGAATTATCTTCTAGCTCTACTGGTTGTCCTGAGATGATATCTGTGAATGGCACAGTTAGAATACCATCCTCAGATCCTTCAAGTACATATGCAGAAACACCTGCAGGGATCAATTCATCTACATTTGCAGTGTTGTCAGCATTTACATCATCCCATTTGTAAAGGGAGAATGTAACTGTTTGACCAGCAGAACCTGCCTCTGCTTGCAAAGCAGCACTTATGTAACGAACATAATTACCCGCTCCATTAGTTACTTGGAAAATGTTACCAGTACCCCATTGACGATTTACATCTGGAAGATTTGCAAATACATTTTGTGCATTGAAGTAAAATCCAGTATATTCTGTTTCAATTCCTAAATCTAAAATCTGATCTTCAATTACGAAATCATTCGCAAATGACGAATCCGATACTACGAAATCGAATTTAGTTTCGTTGTTTGTAGGATCAAGATCATCGTTGTCACCAGTGATAGAGTAAGTTCCTCTATATAGACCAGCGGTAGTTGGTACGAAGTCACTGAATAATTGATTTTCAGCTAGAGAATCAGCTGCAAGTGTTCCAAATTCAATGCTGTCGCTAAATACCATAGAACCAGCAGCATCTTCAACATTGATAAAAAGAACAACACCATCTTGGTCTTCTATACCAACATTTTGGAAATCAGACATTGGGTAGAAAGTGTCTTCTTGATTAACCGGCGTTACAAGATTTGAAGCTACAGAAAACCAGTTTGTATTGGTCCTCAAATCAACTGCAAGACCTGGGTTTTCCTCAGCAACTACAACATTATCGAATGCAAAACCTGAGTTCCACTCATTTGCATCAGCATACTCAAATCCAACATGGATTGTTTCGCCTGCGTAATTACTGATATCTAGAATGATATTTTGCCATCCATTCTCGTCACCTTGAACATCAAAAATCTCAGTCCATGATGCTCCAGAGTCATTTGAAATGTAAACTTTTGCAGTTTCATCAGCGCCATACCAGTCAGAATCTAGATAGAAAGCCTCAAAAGAAAGAAAAACATTTGTAGAACTAGTCAAATCAATTGGCTCTGAATATGCAAGACTTACATAGTCATTAACAGCAGATTGTAAGGCATCATCGTTGATAGCCATAAACGCCGTGTTATCCGGCATGTCAAAATACTGTGAAGAAAGTGTCGCTGCGTCTCCGTAAGCCCAGTTCTCTCCAAATGTCCATTCAGCTGGTTGTCCTGCTTCAAAATCTTGAGTATAAATCTGTGCGTTAGTTAACTGCACAGAAACCAAAACTAACAATAACGTTTTGATGGTTTTTGTAAAAAAAGTCATAAGCTATTTAATGTTTAATGATATATTTTTACATCTCATTTTTAGTGAGATATAATTTTTCGTTAGAATTATATTCTTCAATTAAAAGGTTTTTATCTATAGGGACTACTCCAACTTTTTCACAAACTTGTCCGCCAGCTAAATTTGCCAAGAATCCAAGTTGTTTCAAATCACTTTCGATACACAATACTAAGGAAGCTACGCTAATTACCGTATCTCCTGCTCCACATACATCGAGTATGCTTCGAACTTGTGTCGGGCAGATAATACTGTTTTTTCCATCGGATAAGTAGACCCCATACTCTGATAATGTTATGAGACTGATGTTGTGGTCTAACTTAGTTCTCAAAAAGGCATCGGCTCTATCCAGGTCTTCAATATTTGGTCTGATTTCAAAAGGTAGTTGATCTTGAACCTCGTTAAGATTGGGTTTAAATAGATTAACGTTTTTGAAAGCCAAGAAATTCCTTTTCTTAGGATCAACAGCTGTTAGTATATTGTTTTTTGTTGCCAGATCTAATGTATGTTTAATCACATAATTCGATAAAACACCCTTATTATAATCTTGCAGCAATATAATGTCAATTTCATTATTCTTAATCAAAGTATCTATCGCAGTCATTAATTTTGACTGTTCGGTGTTATTTAGATCATCTTTGTCTTCTCGATCGACTCGGAGTACATGCTGATTCGCTGCTATTACCCTTGTTTTAACGGTTGTTTGTCTATCTGTGCTTTGAACAATACAAGAAGTAGAAAATCTTCTTCGTTTAAGAATGTTTATAAATTCATCGCCTTGGTCATCTGCACCAATTACACTGCAAATAAAAACTTCTGCTCCAAGTGCCTGCAAGTTTAATGCAACGTTGGCAGCTCCGCCTAGTCTACTTTCTTCATGTTCGAAGTTTAATACAGGAACAGGAGCCTCAGGGCTTATTCTATTTATAGATCCCTCAATGTATCGGTCAATCATTACATCTCCAATTACTGCGACCTTAAGTTTACCTATATGCTCAATAATTTGCTCAATCCTCATTTTCTAATAGACTATTTAAGGGTAAATATATCATTTAGGCGTTAATGTTTATGAAGTCTAATATCTTTTTCACGCTTCCTTTATTGTTTTCAATATAGGTGTTGATTGAATTTTCTACAGAAATAACCACTTCTTTATCCCTAAAATTTTCAATAGATCTAGTTAATTCGAAGCTGTTGCTTATTGTTTTCACAGCACCTATTTGTATCAGATCTATGGCCTCTTTGAATTTTTTATAGTTAGGTCCTATAATCACAGGTTTTATATAGCTTATTGGTTCTAGTACATTATGAATGCCTTTTCCGAAGCCTCCTCCCACATAACAAATTGTTCCGAATCTGTACACTTTGGAAAGCATACCCATAGTATCGAGTACAATTATTTGATTAACACTTATATCTTTTTCTGCAATTTCTGAGTAGAAACAATACTTAAGCCTCGAAAGTTGATTTCTTAGCTTACTTAGTTTTTCGATAGCTAATTCATGTGG
>JAQXAY010000144.1 GCA_029252685.1 Saprospiraceae bacterium
TAAAGAATGTACATCATCCAGTGATTGATGAAATCAAGTCAAATCTACTTCAGATGACCGAGACCTATTCTGGATCCGATACTATATTCGATGCAGTTGAAATCACTTATGAATCCCTTAAAGAAAATGTGGCTGCGGCATTTATAGCACTCCATGGGAGACCTGGAGAAGATGGAGAAGTTCAAGCAAGATTGGACAGAATCGGCCTACCGTACAATGGCTGTTCTGCAGAAGCTTCATCCGTTACGATAAACAAATTTAACACGCTTCAAAAGCTTAGAGATCATGGCTTTTCAGTAACAGATCAATTGTTACTTTCTAAAGATGACTTTGAGACAGATAGATCTGAATTCGCAAAGCAGATAGAATCAAAAATGGCCTACCCATTTATCGCTAAGCCAGTGGATGACGGTTGCTCTTCAGCGGTAAAGCTAATTAAGAATCAGAGGCAACTTCTTGCCTTCACAGAGCTTATGTTCCGCTCAGATAATACCTTCGGTAAAGAACAACGTTTGATACTTGGTCTTGATGAAAAAGAGGAGTTTCCTATTAAGACTGAAATTCTCTTTGAAAAATTAATCCAGCAAGAAGGTGCAAAACATTTCCTTGAAATAACAGGAGGTTTTCTTACCAAAGAGCATTCAGGCGAAGTGAAATATGAAATGTTTGAGCCCTCTGAGGCACTTGCAAGTGGAGAGATTCTTTCTTTACAGGAAAAGTTCTTAGCTGGAGAAGGTCAAAATATTACTCCAGCCAGATATTCAAAGAATCCTAATGAATATTCTTATATTGCAGAACAGGTGAAACATACACTACAAAAAGCAGCTGAGGTGCTAAATGTTCAAGGATATGCGCGTATTGACGCCTTTGTCCGGATCTTTGATGACAACCGGGCGGAGACCATTATCATTGAAGTCAATTCACTTCCGGGAATGACACCAGCCACTTGCATCTTTCATCAGGCTGCTATAAATGGGTATAAACCTTACAATTTTATTGATAAAATTCTTGAATTTGGCTTCCATGCAAGAGCGAATAAAACATTGGTGGAGTAATACTTTCTTACCCGCACTAAAAGCAATGCCCAAAAATCTTCAGATCTTTTTATCAACTCCTATGGTTCTAAAAAATCTGGGATTGATGTTAGTAGCTTTGTTAAGCTTTGGATTTATAGTAATCTTAGGATTAAACATCTACACGCAGCACGGTGAGTCCATTTACTTGGACAACCTTCAACGGCTCCCTATAAAGAAGGTTGAAAAAATGGCTCGAAAAGGAGACTTTAAAGTCGTTGTATTTGACTCTATATGGAAACCAGATATTAAGTCGGGTGTTGTCTTAGAGCAAAATCCAATTCCTGGATCAAAAATCAAAGAAGGCAGAACTGTTTATTTGACTATTAGCTCTTCCACGCCTCCAAAAGTTGAACTTCCACTCTTTAGAGATGCCGCATATATGTATCAATCCTACAAAAGGATTCTAGATGTGCGAGGAATTAACTCTGTTGTAAAAGAAGAAATAATAGATACAAAACAAGCAAAAGGCACCATCCTCTATATGTATCATGATGGTAAAAAAATAGAAGAAAATGTGCTCAAGGAAGGTTATTTAATCGAAAAAGGTGATGCGGTAGAATTGGTGATAACCAAACAGATAATTGCCCAACGAACAGTTCCTGAGCTCGTCTGTCTTAAGTTATCTACAGCAAAGTTCTTACTTGAGACCAGTCAACTTAACTTTGATGCTTTTGAAGATCCAAGTGTAATAGACCTCGAAGAAGCCTATATATACAAACAAAATCCAGACCCAGGCACCAACTTGATATCGGGTGACTATGTCAAGGTTTATCTAACCCTGGAGCGACCAATGGCTTGTGGAAATGATGAACTTATGGAAGATAATGATCCAGAACCGACAGAAGACAATTTTTAAGCCTAATTCAATAAGCCTCAATACCTCTAAATATTGGGGCTTATTAAATTAATAACTACTTTTGCACTTTAGAGTGAAAAAGCATGTTAAAATTAAAAGGATAATCCTGTTAAATAGCAACATTGAAGAACGTGAAACGTTTTTTCGTCGATTCAAATAATTACCTTATGTGGAAATCTATATACGCTTTACTTTTTACATTGTTTCCGGCATTAATGTTTGCGCAGCTCATCGAAGCGCCCCTTCAGAGTAATCCTGCCTTAAGTTTATATAGCAGTGCTTCAGAGGAACAGGCAAGTATGCCAAACTGTCCAAATCTAAATGGAAACTTCAACTACACCTTCAAAAATGATACTGTAAATATTAAAATAGATACAGCAGGCATTGGATATGCTGTAAATCCAGAGTTCACACTGCTTGATTGCGACGGAATAACACCTGTAGGTATAGTTAGTTTTAGTGGAGATATCCTCTCCTATGAGGCAGGCGATTTTGATGGATTCCAAGAAAAAGTTTGTGTTGAGTATTGTCCAGACCAAGGAGAATGTGCTACGATCGAATATACTTTTGTAACACAAAGAGAAAGTCAAACACATATCCTCAATAATATACAAATCAATGAAGAGGAAACACTAGAAGACATCTGCTTAGACGCTAATTTACTGCCCGGTGAACTGAGCTGTAACATATTTTACTACTGTCCAAATGGATCTTATAATGGTGATTTATCCTCAAACAGCTGGATGACCTATAACGAAACTACTTCTTGCTTTAAATATACTGCAGGTCTTGGAGAAGGTATTGATACAGTCTGTGCTGTGCTTTGCGATGAATTTGGAGTTTGTGATTATTACAAAGTACCTTTTGAAGTGCAGTCTTTTAACCTAGAACTTCCATTCTGGGATGACTTTTCAAATAACAATGGGCCATATACAAGTTCTCAAAAGTGGCTTACTAAAGATGGATTTGTAAACAATACGATGGCTGAAAATCCACCTTCTGTAGGCATGGTAACTCTTGATGGACTAGATTACTCAGGAGCACCCTACCTTGAGGCAGGAACAGCAGATCATCTAACGTCCAGAGGACTAAATCTTAGTGGACTCAATAGTCAGGATGTAAGCCTTAGATTCTTCTATGCGCCGAAAGGAAATGGATTGTACCCAAATGGTCCGGATAGCCTCAGAGTAGACTATAAAGATATAGGTGGCAATTGGATACCACAATGGGTTCGTTCTGGTATTGAAACCTCAACAGATATAAATGAATCGCCTGAATTTCAATTTGCAACTCTAAACGTGCCTGAAGAATTCAGATATGACGGCTTCCAGTTCAGATTTGTAAATCAAGTTAGCCCAGTTGGCTTATATGATCTTTGGCACATTGACTACGTTAGACTTGCTGCTGGAGAGGCTTTCAGCGCAACATTCAATGATGTTGCATTTGTTGATATTCCAAACTCGCTGCTTCTCGAATATGAACACATGCCTTGGAAGCACTTCCTTGCAGATATTTCAAATCAAATAGTTGTCCTTGAGTTTGAGTCAATTTTCTATAATCATCAAGAATTCACAGCAAACCCAGCCAACGAGTCGGATATTCTATTGAGAGAGAGAACAACAGGAACCAATATTCCCGTTAACCTAAATGTTATTGATGCACAAAATGTGCCCGAACAGACCTATTCTTTCTTCAGTCAGCCACTTCCAGCCAACAATGTTGGAAACATAATAAGTACAATCAATAGTCAACTATCTAACCTTGAAAAAGCAGAGTTAGAACTTGAGTATACATTTACACTTCCTGCTCAGGAATCTATAAATGATCAGGTAAGCAGAATTCATCGCTTTGATAATTTCTTTGCTTATGATGATGGTACAGCAGAAAGACAGATATACTTAGAAAATCCACAAACGGACAATCCTTCTTTTGCCTTGGAATTTGAGTCTAAGATAGAAGATACATTGAAAGCGGTACAATTTCACTTTCCACATATTAATGGCAATGCAGAAAATCAATTGTTCTCCATTCATGTTTATTTGGATGAATTATCTGATGATCCAGCGTTCAGTATGGAGTTCTTAAGTCCGATCTATGCAAATACTTATTTTGACACTTTACAAGGTTTTACAACCTATGTATTAAAGGATATATTTGGTGAAGAAGAAGGTATACCTTTAGCTGCTGGACAGAAGTTCTATATCGGATTTCAACAATTAAGTTCAACAAACTTTGGTGTTCCTATTGGGCTTGATATCAACCGAGATGTTTCATCAAAATTATTTGTAAATGTCTGGGGTGGATGGAATAATCAAGCTGGATTAATTCAAGGAAGTCCTATGATAAGAGCTGTAGTAGGAAGTGAAGATGTTATTCCGACCTCAACAAATGAAATAGATCAAGTATACGATTTAAAAGTTTATCCAAATCCTACTGCAGGATCTTTAAATATCAATCTGAGTAAGATTGAGCCAAATACAAGCTGCAGCATATATGATCAATTAGGTAAACAAGTCAAGCGATTCAATTTTGCAAGGACTATAGCTTTGGATGATCTTCCACAAGGAATGTATTTTCTTAATATGGAGAATGAAGCAGGCTTTACCTATGCTAAAACAAAATTTGTAATAATTAGATAATATGGAAATTTCAGTTCAAGGACTTAAAGCAAAAATGGACAATAAAGAAGATTTTGTCCTTATAGACGTAAGAGAGAAATATGAATACGAAGAATTCAATATAGGAGGTAAGCTTATTCCCCTAGGTGAGATAATGGGTGCTCTAGAAGACTTAGAAGAATTCAAAGGAAAAGAAATTATAATTCATTGTCGATCTGGTAAACGATCGGCCATGGCACAACAATTAATGCTTCAAGCCGGCTTTAGCGATGTAAAAAATCTTGCAGGTGGAGTATTAGCTTGGCAGGATATGTAAAAAAAACCCTTAGCAAATTGCTAAGGGTTTTTTTCTATTTTTTTATTATGATAGTAGCTTCTACACCCTTATCCGTCAACTCCCTTACCAAGGCTTCAGCATCTGAATTACTGTCAAAGCGCTCGACCAAAACGTTAGCCCATGCTCCTTTATCAAAAATCTCAATCTTTGAATTAGTATAGCCCTTTTTAACCATAAGCCGCTGCTGTTCTTCAGCCCACTTCATCTCTTGAAACTGACCAGCCATAACCATGTACTTGCCTCCAGAGTTTCCAAGATCACTGTCAAAAGTGTCTTCCTCATAATCAGTTGGTTCTACAACTTCATCCATATCCTCTGTTTCCACAGCATCTGCAATAAGATCGTCAGCACTTAGGTCCTCCTCATAATTTTCATCATCTTCAGATTCGTAAGGATCGTCATAATCATAAACATCTGAGTCCTCCTCATAATCATCTTCAAGCGTATTACTTACAATTTCATCACTTGGGTCCTTGTCACTAAATACTTGGTCATAGATCAAATAAGTCAAAGCAGCTAACACTACTACAATGATTCCGATTAATAAGATGTCTTTCTTCGCCATATCTTGTTTATATTTAGTTTTTTCTATTATTTGTTAAATGTATATTTTGTTCGCAAGATTTAAAAGAAATCGCTTAGTAATTCACAATTCCAAAGCTTGCAACATTTATTACAGAAGCTGACAATTGCATTTCTTTCAAAAATTTCAACTTCGAGGATAGTATCTTTATTTTCTCTCGCTGACTTTTAGCATTCTCTCCAGGCACCATGAACAAATAAATGTGATCTTCGGCTCCTTTTACAAACACATCTACATCAAAAGCAATTAACTGCCCTTTGTCTGACACCTGAAATGGATAATTCAAATAAACGGAGCCATCTGTATTAAGAACCTTACTAAGCCCCATAGAAGTTCGAATTAAAGCATCAATTTGACTAGGATTAAATCCAGCTTCAATATTGTGCATATATAATTTCAAGTCTTGCTCTCCAATATTTGTGACCAGTTGGTGCTTTATTAAACGTACAAGTACTTTATAATATTCTTTCTGCTCTATGGAAGGAATCAAATTTAGACCATGGATTGGAAGAAATGCTGATTCATCCATCAAATCCGCTTCGGCAATTATTAGATCACTTATATTTACTTGTTCTTTTGAGACATCGATTCTAATTTTTTCCTTTGAGAATACGCGAATTTCCTCCTGCTTGATGGTGAAAGATTGAAGATTTAGACTTTCTTCCTCTACCTCCTCCTTTTGTATAATTACAGATTTCCCTTTCCACTCCATAGGGCTAGAAATCACTGCAGGAAGGAAATCTGCATCAGGATCTGCCTGCTCTGAAAAAGTTTGGTTCAGCCATTTTAAAGAACGATTATAATCCGAACTTGGAATCACCATATAATCCCTTGCGCGAGTAATTCCTACATATAGTAAACGAGCACTTTCTGTTTTTTCCTTAAAAATAGCCTGTGCCATTATAGGGCTTTCCTTCAGCTGATCAAATAGCGCAGAATTTTTGTACCCAATCCCATAGGGATTTGGAATAAATCGAATCCAACGTTCTGCTAAAACGTTTCTAAAATCAAGCTTATCTGCTCCTTGTTGAACAGTGATACCAAATGGACTTGCATCCCGTACCTCACTCAAGTTAAACAATATCACAAATGGATATTCTAAGCCTTTACTCCTATGGTAGGTCAAAAGATTTATAGCATTATCATCCTCTGTGGCAGCCTGATTATCTTTTTCTGCAAAGTTTAAATCCTGCATATACAAAAGAAAACCATCGATAGTAGCAGCCTTACCTAGACGAGCAAATGAACCTTCAAACTGTCTAGCATACAGAAATAACTGATCAAGATTTGCCATTCTGAGGGCTGGATTATCCATAGCCATTACCGTATCTCTAATCGGAAGATCTTCCAGAATTAGATCAAGTAATTCGGTTATGGACAACTCCGTACTATGGACTTCTATTTGGTTCAATATCTGTACCCATTGGTCATTGGACATCCATTGATCTTTATAATCCACTTTCCCTGCCAATACATATTCCGATCTACTTTCAAGGATTTCCTCAAGCTTGGATGCTCCGCGCAAAAACAACAACTCGGCAGTTGATAAAGAATCATTCTTATCCAGCAAATGATATAAACAAGCTGTGATCAAACGAACTTCCCTCGTACTCATTAGACCAGCCTTCGCTATGGATGCTTTAAGGCCATATTCTGGAAAGACTTTCGAAAACTCCAAACATGACTTATTGGTTCTGCAAAGAATACCTATATCTCCAGGCTTAAGTCTTCTAAAAGTATTCGTCTCTTTACAGTGAATAACAGGTGGCTCATGTAATAAGTCTACAATCTTTTCACAAATCTGTCGAGCATAGGCAGGGTTCGACAATCGAGTCTTTCCCTCAAGTTTAGGAAAATTCCAATTATGAACAGCCCGAGCCATCTCAGGACTCTCCTCATGTTCCATCTCATCTGCATTAGGCCTTCGTTTTGCTATCAGAGCAACCTGCTCTTCTGGTAAATCCGTAAAAGCTCTAGTAAAAATGCAGTTAGAAAAATTAACTAGATCTTCTCTAGATCGATAAGAATATTTCTGAATATCATCTGGAGATATCTTAATTTCTTCTAAGAGAGATGCCATTAGAATAGGATCAGCCCCTCTAAAACCGTAGATAGACTGCTTAGGATCTCCAACCCAAATAGAATCGCCTGCAAGTTCATCTAGCTTCAAAAACAACTTCAGCTGAAGTGGACTTGTATCCTGAAATTCATCTACAATAATTAGCTTTAATTCATCCCTCAATATTTCTTGAATATCAGCTCGGAGCAGTAATCGATCCAACATAGCCTCCATATCGATATAATCTATAAGGCCTCGATTCTTTTTGTATTGATCGAATTCTTCAATAGCCTGTCGAGTTATGTCAAAAAGTTGCTTTACATAAGATTTTAGATCGGACTGAAAGGAATCCAGTTTGTAGTGTGCACGAGTAAACTCTTGTAGGTCAAAAAAAGTATCTTTTGACTTTTTGCCCGGTTTAAGTTTTGAAATACCTAACCAATCTGACCATTTTAGCTGCTTACCATTTTCGATTTGTTGACTAAACTTCTTAAGTTTTCCAATGGCATTAGCTGTGCCCTTTGTACTATCTGCATCAAGGTCTACCTCTTCGATCACAAAATTGATCATTCCATTCAATTGAGTACCTTGAGTTGATTGATCTGATGTTATCGTTTCATCAAACAGCTCATTTATAGTTTCTATAGACTGACTAAGTGATTGCTCTATTTCGTCTGCTTTAAAATTATTGGACCGAGCAAAATTACAAAGCATGCTCAAATCCTTTCGCCAATCGTTTCTTGCAAACATGCCTTCTTCGGGCATTAGACCTAATCGGCTAGCTACATCCTGAATTTGTGCAACACATTCAGGATTCAATATTCTAGCCAATGCTAGACGGAAATAGATGTCAATTTCAGAATCATCCATAACCTGTACATTGGGTGATAGGCCAGCCTCAAAACTAAAGCGTTGGAGCAACTTTGTGCCTAATCCATTCACAGTACCAATTAGGGCATTTGATACTTCTTCCGCTTCATCAAAAAGTCCTTCTTTTATTAGGCGCTGTCGAACCCGCTCTCTTAGCTCTGCAGCTGCTTTCTTAGTAAAAGTAGTTGCAAGAATTCCGGCAGCAGGGATGCCAGCTTTTAATTTATGCACAATTTCTTCAGTTAGGCGGTAGGTCTTTCCAGAACCGGCCCCTGCCGAGATTAGCTTTACATTCATTTGGTGCAATTGATTTCTAGAATTTATTTTTCCACATCATACTCTCTACAGGGAATATAGTTCGAGTATTATACTTAGCGTTCTTCTTTTTGTTGTAATAATTTTCGATATCACCCTCCACCATAAAATAAATTAATTGCCCTATTGGCATACCGGCATATACTTTGACTTTTTGAGTCACGGAGATCTCCAAAGTCCATGTATTACAAAAGCCAACATCGCCTTTACCTGCAGTGGCATGTATATCTATCCCAAGACGGCCAACAGAAGACTTCCCTTCCAGGAAAGGAACAGAATTATGGGTTTCAGTATATTCCTCCGTAACCCCTAGGTACAAGGTTCCAGGCTCTAGCACGTAACCATCCTCAGGGATTTCAAAATGCTCCACTTCATTGTGCTTTTTTGCATCGAGGATTTGATCCTTATACAATGCCAAGTTTTTACTTAAGTGAACATCATAGGAATTTGTGCCTAAACAAGATCTGTCAAAAGGCTCTATAACAATCTGACTAGCTTCAATGGCTTCAAGTATTTTCTTATCGGAAAGTATCATTCGTTTTCGGTTAAATAATTTAGTCTAATATTACAAAGAAATAAATTTGAATTTCATGGATTTAATCTATTTCCCAACAAATTATGGTCTTATCATCTCCTGTAGAATATAACAATTCATTCGTTCTATCCCACAATAGTCTATTAACGGAGTTTATATGTCCTTGATCCCTAGGTGTCTTTAAAACCTGCATCAGACTAAGGTTTTTGCGATCCCAGATCCTAAGCTCCTTGTCTCTACTAGCACTTATCAATGTATCCGCTGGACCTTCAATGATATGATTAATGGTTGCGGCATGTGCAGGAACAACATGTTGCAAAGAAAAATCATTCATAGACCAGCACTTTATAAAATTGTCCCTTGCACCTGAATATAGGAATTGACTATCTGAAGATATACAAACAGAAAAAACAGAGTTTGCATGAGCATTTTCAAAGCTGTGCAGTATATCCAATGTTGAACTATCTAATACATAGATATTCCCATCACTGGAACCGATAAAAATTCTATTGTTTTTAGCATCAAAAGCAATCGTTCTTAATGCATCTTTGGAAAGTGATATAAAAAATGGTGCACGTGGATTTTCCCAAGTCCAGACACCAAGACTACCGTCTCCCCCTAAACTTAAAAAGCGATCACCGAGATTTTGTAAAGCAAAGACCCCTTTAGTGTGTGCTTTAAAATTGAATTGCTCTTTTCCATCTTCTATCCACTGCAAATTACCGTTGAGGTTACCCGTTAGAAAGATATTCCTTTCAGCATGGTGCAATAATGTATAAACAGAGGTATTTATTCGCGCTACTAACTTTCCATCTTCCTTTTCAACACTTGTCCAATGTACCAACATACCGTCACTTCCACAGCTGTAGAAACCTTTTTTAGCATCCTTTACTAAGCAAAAGACAGCTCCATTATGCCCTAAAAATTGTTTTTTATGTCTAAACTTGGGTATCATTGTAAGGTCTTTATTCAAGCAATTAACTCTTGGATATTGGAAAATAAGCAATATGCCGTTAATAGTTAAAGAAAAAATAAGTCCGAATACAGAATATTTTATTTGGCACATCACAGAGAAGGAGCAATTCTTTCTAGATCAATTGATTTTGGATGATTTTGAACAGCAATATTATGCTCGATTGATTGATGTTAAAAGAAGGGAATTCCTTGCCTGTAGATTCTTACTACATGTTGCACTTGGTTCTGAAAAGAGAGTATTTCTTGAAATAAGTCAAAGTGGCAAACCATTTTTAAAAAACAAAGCTTTCGAAATCAGCCTTTCACATTCGGCTTCTTATGTAGCTGTTGTATTATCGGATCGGCTTGTTGGAATAGATATTCAGCAAACAAATCCAAAACTTGAGCGCATAAAAGGAAAGTTCATTTCTGAAGAAGAGTTTGAATGGTATGCAGATACTATGAACACGGAATTGGTACATCATTTTTGGGGAGCTAAAGAAGCGCTTTTCAAAGCTTATGGAAATGGTAAGGTTGAGTTCAGACAGGATTTGAAAATCACAAAAATACCTCTAGACTTGAAAAGAGGTTGTGGCTTGGGCAAGGTTATCAAGGAGGACCTAAATGCAGACTTTGATATCCATAGCAGAAAAATTGAAGATTATTTTATTGCAATAGCAGAACAAAAAAAGGAGAGCTAATTGCTCTCCTTTTTTTGTTTAATTAGTGGCCTTCCATTTTATTGTACATCCCAAGGCTTTGGTAAAATCAGGACTTGGCTTTTCACCCGCTTTTAAGGCAGAAATTGCATCAGAAAGATAAAATTCATCTGCATCGGCCACATCATTCGCATTATTATCAATTGCTCCGATATACTGAACCTTTCTATCTTTATCAAGAAGATAAACATGAGGTGTATGCGTTGCACCATATGCAATTGCTACTTCCTGAGTCGCATCATGTAGATAAGGAAAATCAAATCCTTTATCTTTTGCTCGAACTTTCATTTCAGCAAAAGAATCTCCAGGTCTTCTATTTGCGTCATTTGGATTTATTGCCACAACAGGATAACCCATTGGTGCATATTTTTTATTTGCCTCAATTATGCGATCTTCATACTTCACAGAGAAAGGACATGTGTTACACGTAAAAACAACAATGTAACCATTCACATCATCTATGTTGGAGAGCGACATCATTTGCCCATCAATATTTTTCAACTTAAAATCTGGAGCAGTATCTCCAACATTTAGTCCCTCGCCTACAAAGGAGCTAAACACAAGACCTATAAAGCCTAAGAATAAAAATATAACAAAATTCTTTTTCATAATTAGTTGGTATTTGAAATCTAACAGAAGATCAATTTACTAACAGCAATTAGCTTTAGCAAGTTTTAAAACGCATAAGAAAGCCAAATATTATCTTATCGGCTCATTAAGCTGCTAATCAAGGGATTTAGCAATTAATTCGAATAATTCTTCGCTAGATTCAAAACTACTGGTAGCAAGTAATTTTCCCTTAGGGCTCATTATTACAGTGATTGGAATAGCACCAGACCAGGCTGGACTAACTTTATCAATCCACGCATTATAATCCATATCCCAAAGGTTGAATTGATTACCTGGCAGTTGATTTTTCTTTAAAAATGGCAGCAATTTGGACTCATACTGATTTTTGAAGTCCATTGAGACAAAGGAAAATTTGACAGCCTGATTTGCAAATGTCTCACTCGCTTCCATAAAGTAAGGTAATTCTGCAACACAGGGACCACACCAGGTTGCCCAAAAGTTGATCACATGAACAGAGTCAATTTCTGTTTTAAATAGAAATTCTATCTCTTCAAACTTACTCGCAGCAACAACTTTTTGTTCTTGTGCTTTTACAAAGGAGCCACTACAAATAAGCAGCAGTATAAAAATGGATCTAGCCATTAATCTTATATTTTAATCCTAATTTTTCCAAGCCTACTACAAAATCATTATCCACTTCTACAAGATATTCTTTCGAGTACATTTGAAGTTTTTGTCTGTTGACACTGTCAACTAATTGGAACCGTAATTTGTGCTTTCCTCTTTTGGACTTAACTAAGGTTTCAAGTTCATCAATCAGTGCATCGGTTAAACGCTCGACAGCAATATTTATTTTAATGGAGTTCGTCATATCTTGACCTACAGACTCAAGCATACTGACCTCTTTCACTTTAAATTGCATTTCATCACTATTCCAACGTTTTTCCATTGAGCCTTTAAAATATAGACTTTGACCAACTTCCAAAAGCGCTTTGAAATTTTGATAATCCTCTTTGAAGAGTACAAATTCTAGCGAACCATTAAAGTCTTGAATTACAAACTTTCCCCAACCAGTACCTTTCTGAGAAATTCGATGCTGCGCTTCAGCGACAATTCCTGCAACTTTTATATCCCTGGATGTTGAGTTCATTACTTGTTCAAGTCCCATGTTTGTGAATTGATCGATCTCAACTCGATAATCATCCAAAGGGTGTCCAGATATATAAATCCCTGTAACCTCCTTTTCTTTATTCAATTTCTCAATGAGTGGCCAAGGCTTGTAGATAGGTAGCTTGGGCTCTGGAATCATCACCTCATCAGACCCCCCAAATAGAGAAGTTTCAGCTTCTTGAACTTGGTTTTTATAAGCAGCTCCATATTTCAAAAGATGCTCCATGTAGGTTGCATATTTATCAGACTCCTCAAAATAAATAGAACGAGGTAGCTCTTCAAAACGGTCAAATGCTCCGCCTAGAACCAAAGACTCCATCACTCTTTTATTGACTGAACCCATAGCTAACCTTCTGACCATATCATATACAGAAACAAAGTCGCCGTTTTCTTTTCGCTCTGTTAATATTTCTGTTACTGGTCCCTCACCAACGCCTTTAAGGGCGCTCAAGCCAAAGCGGATCTGCCCCTCTTGATTTACGGCAAAATCTGAATAACTCTCATTGACATCTGGACCCAAAACAACCAAGCCCATGCGCTTACATTCTTTAAGAAAGAAGGTAACTTTAGAGATATCATTCTTGTTGTTCGTAAGCACCGCAGCCATAAATTCAGCTGGATGATGTGCTTTTAAATATGCTGTCTGAAAAGCAACAAATGCATAACAGGTAGAGTGCGATTTATTGAAGGCATAGGAGGCAAAAGCTTCCCAATCTTTCCAAATCTTCTCCAATTTCTTTATGTCGTGACCATTCTTCTCTCCACCTTCAATAAATAGTGGATGCAACTCATCAATAAGTTTCTTTTTCTTCTTACCCATGGCCTTACGGAGCATATCCGCTTGCCCTTTTGTGAAGTTGGCCAGCTTTTGAGAAAGCAACATTACCTGCTCTTGATAAACCGTAATACCGTAGGTACCTTTTAAATACTCCTCCATATCATCTAGATCATAGATGATTGGTGAACGACCATGCTTTCTATTAATGAATTCAGGTATATACTCTAATGGACCAGGGCGATACAAAGCATTCATTGCAATTAGATCTTCAAAAGTAGTAGGCGTCAACTCCTTCATATACTTTTGCATACCCGCCGACTCATACTGAAAGATACCTACCGTAGCTCCGCGTTGGAAAAGCTTATAAGTCTTTTCGTCATCAAGTGGAATGTCATCCGGATCGATCTCAATACCTTTAGTCTTTTTGACGATCTTGATCGCGTTCTTGATTATAGTTAGGGTTTTCAAGCCCAAGAAATCCATTTTCAACAATCCTGCTATCTCTGCTACTGAGTTGTCGAACTGGGAAATCAACATATTGGACCCCTTATCCACTTTCACCGGAACATACTTGGTAATATCATCTGGTGTGATTACAACTCCACAGGCATGTATTCCTGTATTTCGCACTGAACCCTCAAGTTTCTTTGCAAGGCGTAACATCTCCCCCACCTGATCTTGCCCATCCGCTAAAGACCTAAACTGATATGCTTTCTCTACATCCTCCGCGTTCATAGCTCCCTTGAGCTTAGCATCAATATCTCCATCTGCCAAAACCTTTCCTAGAGAGGCTTTTAGGTTCTGTGGAAAAACTTTTGCCACTCGGTCAACCTCTTGCAATGGAATATCCATAACACGACCTACATCTCGAATGGATGATTTTGCCGCCATGGTACCATAGGTCACGATCTGTGCCACCTGATTCTGACCGTATTTATCGATCACATAATCAATTACTTTTTGACGACCTTCATCATCAAAATCAATATCAATATCGGGAAGAGAAACACGCTCTGGATTCAAGAAACGCTCAAAAAGTAAATCGTATTTGATAGGATCTACATTGGTAATTCCAATACAATAAGCTACGGCAGAGCCCGCTGCCGATCCACGACCAGGGCCAACAGAAACACCCATTTCCCGAGCAGTAGTAGTAAAATCCTGAACAATGAGGAAATACCCCGGATATCCAGAATTTTCAATAACCTGCAGCTCGAAATTCAATCGCTCTTCAATCTCCGGTGTTATTGTTTTATATCTTTTTCTAGCACCTTCATAGGTTAGGTGCCTAAGAAAATCATCCTGTGTTTTAAATTTCTTAGGCAAGGGGAATGCAGGTAACAAAACATCCCGGATAAGAGTCACCTTATCGACCTTATCGTAAATCTCCAAGGTATTATCCAATGCAGAAGGTATATCTCCGAAAAGCTGATTCATCTCAGCTTTAGTCTTCATAAAGAAATCTGAAGACGGAAATTTGAATCGTTTACTTTCTTCTAAAAGAGCACCTGTATTTACACAAAGAAGTACATCGTGAGGTGTCCAATCTTCTTCCTCCACATAATGTGAATCATTCGTACAGATCACCTTGAGATCATACTTCTTCGCTAGCGCGATAAGTTTTTGATTGATGTCCTCTTGGCTGATTCCAAGACCGTCAATATTTTCTAAACCACGGTGCCTCTGGATTTCAATATAGAAATCCTCCCCAAATCGCTCGATCCACCATTTACATAACTCTTCTGCCTTTTCATCCTTCCCATGCATAAAAGCCTGAGGAATCTCAGCTCCAATACAACAACTAGTAGCAATAAGTCCTTCGCTATATTTGTCTAGAAGCTCTTTGTCTATCCTTGGAAATTTTGAATAAAGCCCCTCTATAAACCCTAGAGAACAGAGTTTGGATAAGTTCTCATACCCTTTTTGATTTTTCGCCATCAACAATTGATGATAGCGCTTATCCTTTTCATTCTTTGCCCGAGAAAATGATTTTCGATGTCTATCCTCAACTAAATAAAACTCGCAACCAATTATCGGCTTTAGATCTCTCCGTTCAGCCTCAGCCACAAATTTAAAGGCTCCAAACATATTACCATGATCCGTCAGCGCAACACCTTTTTGTCCATCGGCTTTCACCTTATCCATCAGCGTAGCAATGTCGCTGGCACCGTCGAGGAGAGAAAATTGCGTATGACAATGAAGGTGAATAAAGTCTTGCATGCTGAGATAAATTGTATGGAAAAAAAAGGAGTATCGGAATGGTTAAATATAGGTCTTTTAAAAGACTTTGACAAAGCCATAAACACTCGGTTCTATTTTTTAACAAAATGAAGGTACTAGTTGGTTTCAGTATACTTTATACAATGGTAACAATCCATTCACAATCAATTAACAATCAAGCTGCACCTTTGCGGCAATTAAAAAATTGTAGTGAAAAGATCTATTCCAATAGTAGTTATTTCTGATGTTCACCTAGGAACTTATGGTTGCCATGCAGATGAACTACTTGTATACCTAAATAG
This sequence comes from Saprospiraceae bacterium, assembly GCA_029252685.1. GTDB lineage: Bacteria > Bacteroidota > Bacteroidia > Chitinophagales > Saprospiraceae > AM-2324. Next base: position 15,963 of record JAQXAY010000144.1, read on the forward strand.
TATTGAGGTGGAGACCTTGATAATAAATGGTGATTTCATAGATTTCTGGCAATTCAAAAAAACATACTTTCCAGAATCACACCTTAAAGTGATTCAAAAAATAATCAAGATGTCAACCAGTGGCACCAAAGTGTACTACATCACTGGCAACCACGACGATCGACTGCGCACCTTTTCTGATTTATCATTAGGAAATATTCATCTCAGAGATAAATTACTCCTACAACTAAACAATAAGAAATACTGGATTTTTCATGGTGATGTATTTGATGCATCTATTCGAATAGCGCCCGCTTTAGCAAAAATGGGTGGAAAAGGATATGATACGTTAATCCTACTCAATAGATGGATCAATAAAATACGACAGCGACTAGGAAAACAAAAGATGTCCTTTTCTAAGAAACTAAAAAGCAGTATTAAAAAGGCTGTAAAGCATATTGGAGATTTCGAAAAACTAGCCATCACGCTTGCAGCCAAGCAAGGCTATGATTATGTCATTTGCGGTCATATTCACGAACCTGCAAATCGCAAAGAACAGACGCCCTATGGATCGGTTCATTATTTAAATTCGGGCGATTGGGTAGAAAGCCTAACTAGTCTTGAATATGATAATGAAACTTGGAGTGTTTTTAACTTCATGGATTCTACACTTTATGATGGATTCGAAGTAAAAAGAAAAGACCTCTCAGCATCCAATATCAATCATCAATCCATCGAAAATATTATCCTGCATGAGCAAATAGGAATTGCTGATTTCATGAAACTGCTCGACAACTAAAGCATGTCCTTTCATCTGTCTTTTGTATATTGGTATTAAACCATTATTATAAATGAGTAATATTGATGATATCGTTATTAATTTTGATGAGAGCAATCTTTTAGTCCTCAATATCATACTTGCCTTTTTGATGTTTGGCGTTGCTTTGGATATAAAAGTCCAAGATTTCAAACAACTATTTAGGGCTCCGAAGATTCCTTTAATCGGGCTTTTGAGTGAATATATATTCTTGCCACTACTAACTCTAGCTTTGATCATGATTATCAAACCTCATGCGTCCATAGCACTTGGCATGGTATTAGTATCCGTTTGCCCTGGTGGTTCTGTCTCCAACTTTATGGTTCACTTATCGAAAGGAAATGCAGCCCTCTCTGTATTGCTAACCTCATTTACCACGGCTTCCGCAATTATCCTCACGCCAATTGCTTTTGCGTTTTGGGCTGGAATGAATCCTATCACAGCAGAACTACTTCAAACGCTAAATGTAGATCCGGAAAAGATCGTTAAAACTGTTATTTTCCTCATTTTCATACCTGTTACAATTGGGATGTTTCTCAATCATAAGTACCCTAATTTGACTGAAAAAATTAAGCGTCCAATCGCAAATATCTCCATGTTGATTTTCCTTGGATTTGTCACAGTAGCCTTGGTTAATAACTATAGTAAAATGCAAGACTATCTTCATGTTGTCTTTTTGATTGTCTTAGTGCATAATGGACTTGCCTTGTTTGGCGGATATCAAATTCCAAGACTTTTTAAATTGAGCAAGAAAAATGCAAGGGCAATTTCCATCGAAACTGGAATTCAGAACTCTGGCCTTGGATTAGTATTAGCCTTGCAGGTATTTAATGGTTTAGGAGGTATGGTACTTATCCTAGCTTGGTGGGGTATCTGGCATTTGATTTCTGGATTCACTCTATCTATGATATGGAGCCGAAAGCCAGTTGGCTAGTCCTTCTTCTTGAGAAATTCAAGGTTTCTCTTTATACCTGAGAATTTCGTTCTCTTAACTGCTGACTTCTTAAAAACTTTCTGAAAGACTTCTTCAGTGAGTTCCTCCCAATCTGCATGTTTCATATCCAACAATCCATCTGCTGGTTTAAACTCGGGCTCAGTATGCGGACTTGAGAATCTGTTCCAAGGGCATACATCTTGGCAGATATCACAGCCGAACATCCAGTTTTCCATTTTGCCTTTGAATGAAGGCGGAATATTTTCTTTCAATTCAATAGTCAAATAAGATATGCACTTGCTTCCATCCATGTAGTATCCCTCTGGAGCGATAGCCTCGGTAGGACAAGCATCTATGCACCGAGTGCAGGTTCCACAGAAGTCTTTCATTGGTGCATCGACTTCTAAATCAAGATCGACAACTACTTCAGCAAGAAAGAAAAAAGAACCTTTTTTAGGATTAATGAGCATTGTATTCTTTCCAATCCAGCCAAGGCCAGCACGCTTTGCAAGATCTCGCTCTAACAATGGAGCAGAATCTACAAATACGCGCCCAGAAACCTCCCCAAGTTCTCCCTGAATCATCTTCATGAGTTCCTTGAGTTTATATTTAATGACATAATGATAATCTTTCCCGTAGGCATACTTTGCCAGTTTAGGAGCATCAGGATGCTGCTTTTCTTCTGGAAAATAATTATAGATTAGACTTATCACTGATTTTGCACCTGGAACCAAAAGACTAGGATTTACTCGTTTATCGAAGTGGTTAGCCATGTATCCCATTTCTCCATGATAATTAAGGTTGAGCCATTGCTCTAACTTTCTAGCTTCATCTTCCATGAATTCAGCCTTGGACACTCCTACCATTTGAAAACCCAGCGCATACGCTGTTTCCTTTATAAACCTGGTATCTTGTTCCTTTTTAGTCATAAAAATTTTGTCTTACCTTAATCTTTGTGGCTTACACTGAATTTCTACAAAATAGTCCAATCAGATATTATCTTTAATTGGGTGTTCCTCCAACTCAAAGATCACATTTTTTGTATTTAAATGAAACGCAGTAGCAAATGAAGAACATTTTTGAGCAAGCATACGACCATGAATCCTTCAGAGAACAAGGATACCAGCTTGTTGATCTATTGGCTGATTATTTAAAAAAAGCCACCTCAAGAGATTATGACAAGGTTCTACCAAATACGAGCCCTCAGGATCAACTTGCAAAATGGGACACCAATAATTCGGGCAAAAATCTTAATGCGTTTTTCCAAAAGGTACTAGCGAACAGCACCAAATTGCAACATCCCAAATATATGGGACATCAAGTGAGCCCTACCCTACCGGTCGCTGCATTGGCCGATCTTTTCTCTGCACTATTAAATAATGGAACCGGTGTTTTCGAAATGGGTCCTGCCTCAAATGCCTTAGAATATCAGATCTGCGAAATGACTGCTAAAAAAATGGGGCTGGGTGAACAGAGTGGTGGCTTTCTTACCTCAGGAGGCACCTTAGCAAACCTTACTGCTCTTCTTACAGCACGAGCAATAAAAGTACCTGATGCTTGGGAAGAAGGGACAGGTAAAAGCTATGCATTTTTAGTTTCCGAACAATCCCATTACTGTGTCGATAGGGCCGTTCGAATTATGGGATGGGGTGCTGCAGGAGCTATAAAAGTTAAGGCTAATGAGAAATTTCAAATGGATAATGAGGCTATGAAAATAGCCTACGAAGACGCTCAAAAGAAAGGAATTACTGTGATTGGTGTGGTAGCATCTGCCCCTTCTACAGCAACTGGTTCTTACGATGATCTGCCGGCAATTGGAGCTTTTTGTAAAGAAAAAGATCTTTGGTTCCATGTTGATGCTGCTCATGGTGGTGCTTTTATATTTTCCAAAAACCAAAGCTATATGCTTAAAGGAACTGAATTGGCAGATTCCGTGATTATGGATTTTCATAAAATGCTTTTAGTCCCTGCCTTGACTACCGCTGTAATGTATAAGGATAGACGTCTAGCACATGCAACATTTGATCAAAACGCTTCCTATTTGTGGTCAGAAGATCATACAGACGAATGGGAAAATAGCGCAAAGGTTACCTTTGAGTGCACAAAATTAATGATGAGTATTAAAGTGCAATCTATCATTGAGACCTATGGCTTTGATCTTTGGGAGCAATACCTTGACCGAGTAATCTACCTGACTCGTTATCTGGAATCGCAGATTAACAAGGAAGTTGATTGGGACTTAGCGTGTAGCCCAGAAGCAAATATAATCTGCTACAGGTGGATTGGGGGTAAGGATACTGAACATAACAATACTGTCAATGCAGCCATTCGAAAGAGAATCATTGAGGAAGGACCTTTCTATATTGTAATGACAAGTATAGAAGGTAAGACTTATCTACGTTCAACGCTTATGAATCCGCTTAGTACAGAGCAAGATATCGATGAACTTATTACAAGCATTAAAAACTTGGCCTCAGATTTTAAATAAAAAAAGCCTGTTCAGTTGAACAGGCTTCTTTTATACGTGTAGGGTATACTGGCCATGGAAAAACATATCCAACTCTTGCAAGCGGCGTTTCTTAAATCCAGCATTAAATTCTCGACCACCGGTTTTTCTGTTGTCCCAAAAATCATAGTAATGGAAACAAGCCCTTATCTTTTCAGAATCATTATTTTTATTCCTAGTGCGCTGCAGATAATCCGACAATCCACATTTCAAAGGGGCGCTTGCGCCTCTATGAAAAACTAAATCGACTATTGCATCAAACTGACCTTGACTGAGTTTAAGATTTCCCAACAGTTTGCGCACATGAATAGCAGATCGCTCTTCTAGATCTTTACTAAAAAGAGCATCCATATCGATTTGAGTCAGAAATTTATAGCC
>JAQXAY010000145.1 GCA_029252685.1 Saprospiraceae bacterium
CCAGTTTCCGTGCGGTTTGAATCCAAAGGCTTCAACTCTCCTTCCGCCAATACTTTTATCCGCATTGCATCGATTTTTCTCTATATCAATTAATCTTTACAAGATGTTGCTCTGTCTAAAGATAACTCCAGATTACTTTGCTTACGACCGACATCATCTGTATGTCCAACGATCTCTAATTCAAACTCTGGGTACTTTTTTAGAAGATCAACAATCTTATCCAAGGTTTCGTAGGATATAGCCTTCAAATGGGCTTTACCAAACTCAAATTGAATATTTTCTGCAGCTAGCTTTAGCATGTTTTTTTCCTCCTTTTCCATTTCAGGACAACCAGAATGCGCAAAATCTCCTGGCGTATTTGGACACATATCAGCACTATTAGGTATACCATCCATATCATCATCCGCTTCTGGACAACCATCAATTGTTCCGGCTACTTCAGGGCATAGATCTTCACTATCCTTGACACCATCGCCATCTGAATCAGGGCAACCATTCAATGCAATCAGACCCGCAACCGTTGGACATGCATCATCAGGATCTTCTATGCCATCTTTATCCGCATCTAAAAGAGGACATCCATCTTTTTCTGGAGGACCGTATAGATCAGGACAAGCATCCTTACTATCCATTATACCATCGCCATCGCTATCTAAATCTTCGATCATTTCTGAAAAATCAGACGCTTGCATCGTTTCCGTATCCTCTTCAATTAGTGAAGCCTCCATTAGCTCCCGTTGGTTAACGAAAACTGGTTTGACCTCCTCTTCCTCAACCACGACATCTTCAGGAGTATATTCTAAAGGATCAGATGCCAACTCTTCTAACACTATCTTTCCTACTGAAAAGGAGACTCCTAGAGCTATCTGCACATTATTCCTTAGATTAACCATTGAATATCGATATTGTGACTCTAGACTAAGCATAGAATGAGATCCAATCATATAATTCAAGCCGAAACCAACAGGAATCTGAACATGTGTACCAACCTCTTCTTCATAGGCAAGACCGCCTCCTATCATCAAATATGGGGTAAAACTTCTTTCCGGTTTACTGAAAAGGTACTTAGCTAATGCGTCAATATTGTATACTGATTTGGAACTTTGAGACTCAGAGAGACTAGCTCTATGATATTTAAAGGGTAAAGAAAAAGCAAAGCGATCATTGATCGTATTCGTGTAGGAAAACTCCACCCCATTAGGTACAAAAAGACTATTGGGAGCGTTTAAGGACGCATTACTGAGCTTGTAGTCAACAGATAATATCCTTATCTGAACACTATGACTAACTTTCGTTTCAGTTTGAGCCTGCAAAGGGGTAGTCAATACAATAGCGGAGGCTATTGCAAAGAGTGCGTGTAAATGTTTTCTCATGTTTAAATAATTAATTATGTAGAACGTTTTTGGATTCAAACACAAAATAAAAACTCAAACAAATAAAACAAATTATTATATGTAATTAATCCATTAATAACTGTCCTGTTTATAGCGTAAGCATAAAAAAAGAGCCACTTGAATCAAGCGGCTCTTTTTTTTATTGACCAATTACTTTGAATTCTACTCGTCGATTTTTCCTTCGACCGTCATCCGTTTTATTAGTCCCTAATGGATTTAACTCTCCTTTACCAATAATCGTCATTCGGCCATCTGCTATACCTTTTGCGCGCATATAATCTGCACAAGCTTGGGCTCGATCGATTGATAATATCATATTGTTTTGCTTTCGCCCGATATCATCAGTGTGACCTGTTATCTCGATTTGGAAATCTGGATAACGCTTAAGTAAATCAATTACCTGATCCAACACATTATATGATTCAGCTAATAAGGTGGATTTCCCAAATTGGAATTCAACGTTATCACCTGCATATTCAAGCATTTCTTTTTCTTCCTTATTCATCTCTGGGCATCCACCTGTTTTTGCTGTTCCAGCCATGTTCGGACAAAGGTCTTTGCTGTTAGGTATTCCATCTCCATCAAAATCTCCATCAGGACAACCTAGTAATTCAAGAGGACCCTTTTCATCTGGACATTTATCCTTACTATCCACGATACCATCACCATCACGATCTGAAAGTGGGCATCCTCTATTATCGATAGGACCTGCTTGATCTGGACAATCATCATTTAGATCTAATAATCCATCACCGTCACGATCTCCATTTGGACATCCATTGTTTTCAGGAGGACCTGCTTGATCTGGGCAAGCATCTAATTCATTTACTATACCGTCACCATCACGATCGATATCTGGGCAACCTTTATTTTCAACTGGCCCAGGAGTATCAGGGCACTCATCATCACTATCCTTAACACCGTCCATATCTCTATCTGGACAACCACCTAATACTTTAGGACCTGCCTGATCTGGACATGCATCTAAGGAATCTGGAACACCATCACCATCAAAATCTTCTGCCTCGCTTTCTTCAACAACTTTCCCAAGAATAAATGTTGCTCCAATCCCTAATTGCAAATTATTTCTATTTTCCTTTTGAGAGAACCTATACTCTGCCTGTAAGCCTATCAATGAGTGAGCTGCTAAACGAAACTGAGTTCCTATTCCAACAGGAAACTGGATATTCGGGTCTGCATCTTTTTCAAGTGCCAGACCACCTCCAAACAGTACATAAGGAATCAACTTTGAATCTGGGCTATAAGGCTGAATCCGACCTACCGCATCAATGCTGAGCATATTTGTGGCATTGGATTTGCCATCAAAATTGGCAAGATTATATTTTACAGGAATAGAGAATGTAAAATTCTTATTTATAAGATTTGAATACCCAAATTCAATTCCATTAGTCCATCCTACAGAATCTGTAGAAAACCCGTTTGGCGCAGCGTAATCTACAAATAGAACACGGAAATGCATCCTATGCGGCATGGTTGTTAAATCTTGAGCATAACTAAAAGAAATACTCAAGAACATAAAACCTATCAATAATAAGACTGATAGCTTTCTCATATTTTAAATTTTCTCATAAATGATTGATCTCCCTACAAATAGACAGATCTATATAAAAAAAAAAAAAGAAAATTCCATTACATTTTTTGTATTCTGTTGCTCATATATGACACATAGAGCTATGTAGTATGAGAAAATCTGAGTTTTAGTCCTGCAATAATCGTTTTTTCTTCAATTTCTTCCAGTCTAAGACCACCAATAGAAGCCTTTAATTTTAATAAAGTAGCCTTCACTTCATTTTTACGGATTGCTATGCGTATCAAAGGAACCTCTGCAAATTCCTGATTTAATACATTTATGGAGTACTTCTTTAAAGTATTCATCACATTGCTCATAATTGAATAGTCGAACTCAATTTCATAAACATCTTCAACTAATTTAGTAACTCTATCAGCTGTCTCCAAGGCAATAGCAGTGCTATTCCTGTAGGCATTAATAAGTCCAGATGCACCCAGCAAGGTTCCTCCAAAATATCGCACAACAATAACCATAACATTGGTCAAACCTTGTTTATCAATTTGGCCCAAGATTGGTTTACCGGCTGTACCTGATGGCTCTCCATCATCATTTGCCCGGTATTGATTTCCATCTGTGCCCAAACGCCAACCAAAACAATGATGCCTAGCTTTGATATGTTCTTTTCGAACCTGATCTTGAGCCTTTTGTATATCCTCTTGTGTATAAACGGGAAAGGCATAGGCTATAAACTTTGAACCTCGATCCTTGAACTCCCCTGTAACTGGATTAACTATAGTTGTATATTCGTCCTTCATCCCAAATCGTATCAATGTATTATTTTATAGATCATCTCCTTGCAAAGATCACCGTCAGGCACATTAGTCAGGTTCATATCAACACCTTTTGACTTCAAATCGTACTCATGTAGTATACCAATGATTTCTTTGGTTTTCGTATATGGAAAGCTCCTTGCAGCCGCTCTGTAATCTTTGAGAAAATACTTTGACTTTAGATTCAGTGCATTAAGAATTGCTTGCTCGTCGAGCTTTGCAACACCATGATAAATCAAGACTTTTGAAAAGAAATTATAAAGAGATCCGACAACTAGTACAAAGGGATTCTTTTTAGGTTGAACCGAAAAGTAATTTACAATCCGATAGATTTTTTCTTTATCCTGCAGAGCCAAAGCCTTTTGTAGTTCAAACACATTGTAGGACCTGCTAATACCAATATTCTCCTCAATTATTTTCACATCGACTAAACTAGAAGGAGCAAGATTGATTGCGAGTTTGTCAAGTTCATTGACTACTTTACCAAGATCTGTACCCAAATACTCTGCTAATAGTTCTGCAGCAGATTCATTGATTTCCAGTTTAATACTTTTGATATATTTTTTGATGAAGGCCGGAACCTGATTGTCGTATAAGCGTTTTGATTCAAAGACCAAACTTTTTTGCTTGAGCAATTTACCCAGCTTGGTATTCATTCTTAACTTCTTATGCTTGTGACATATAAGAAGAACGGTAGTTAAGGCAGGCTGATTGATATAGCTTTCCAAGGCAGCTATATCGCGCATAGACTGTGCCTCTTTGATGATTACAAGTTGTCGAGGTGCCATCATAGGCATTCTCCTTGCTGCATCAACCACCTGCATTGCAGTTGTCTCTTTTCCGTAAAGAACAGTTTGATTGAAGGCTTTTTCTGTTTCATTCAAACAATTGGCCTCCACAAAATTAGTTATGGCATCTATGAAATAAGGTTCTTCACCATGAAGGAAGTAAACAGGCCTATAAT
>JAQXAY010000165.1 GCA_029252685.1 Saprospiraceae bacterium
TGCTACTACGTATATGATGGTGGATGCTATGTCTTCTATGGACTTTGATGGGAAAGATGTAATGGACTATGGGTGTGGAACAGGTATTCTTGCCATTTTGGCAGCAAAAGAAGGCGCTAAGTCCATACTCGCTTTTGACATTGAAGCAAATGCTTATGAGAATAGTATGTCAAATGCAAAAATCAATGGTGTAGCGCATATTTCTATCTTTCAGGGCGTTCTGGATCAAGTAGAAGTGCAATCGACATTTGATTATATATTGGCAAATATAAACAGAAATGTAATTCTTGAATCTTTGGCTACACTAAGACAGCATCTTCGTACAGGTGGGAATTTATTGATTTCTGGTATTCTGGAAAAAGATGTTGAACTAGTTGTTGCAAAGGCTGAAGAGGCAGGTTTAAAGCCATTGAGAATGAATACTAGAGAAGGCTGGGTATGCTATTTATTTACAAGTAACTAAGAAATTATTTATCTAAAAATGACTAAGAAACTATCCCTTTTAATCTTGTTTTGCTTTTTAGCTTTTGCAGGCTTTTCGCAAAACCTTACCAGTTTTTCTGAAGATCAGTCCGGTTTTCTGAAGGATCTCAAGGATTTCATGAATTATAACAAGCAGCCAAAGCTCAAGGAAACCCATGAACGATTTGATGCTATGGTGAGTGATGGACAATTTAGTCCTGATGAAATCATGCTAATTAGAAATGTATCAGCACAGATGTTGGAAGCTAAATTAATAGCTAATCCTCATTTTGATTCGTATTTGAAAAGTTTGATGGACATAAAGAATTTGGAGCCTGGTAAATATAGTATTTCGGAGTGGAGTACATTTCTAAGTGCTGTTTTTACCAGTGATATAAAGCTTAAAAGAGATAATTATAAGATGATCCTTAATTTTGGATCTGATTTTTTTGGACAAAATATTCTCTATAAAAAGACCTCTACATTTTCTTGGGCTGCCGTAGGTGACATTCCAATTAAGCTCAAGGTGGAGGATGGTTCGATATGGGCTAATTTGGAATCTGTTGATCTTGTTTGTGTCCGGAATAAAGACTCTTTGATTATAGCAAATACAAGTGGTCAGTACAATATGCTGAAGAAGCGATTTTTGGCAAGTGGAGGTGAAGTGGATTGGTCAAGATTTGATTCTGAGGAGGATATACGAGCATACTTAGGAGACTTTGAAATAGAAATGACCAAGGGACTTTATACTTGTTCGAAAGTCGAACTTGAATATCCTAGATATTTTGGTTCAAAAAGAATTAGTGGGAGTTTTGAAGATAAGATAGGTGCAAGAAAAAAAGGATTGAAGGGATTATATCCTAAATTTGAATCTAAGGGCGGCTCTCTATCAATTGATAATTTTGGAGCAGGAATAGAATATTCTGGAGGTTTTAAACTTTCTGGGCTCACAATTTACGGTCCAGGCTTAGATGGGGCAAAGGCTGAGTTGAAAATTTATAATGAGGATGGTGCGCTAAAACTTATTAGCCAATCTAATCAATTTCGGATCTTAACCAATGAGAAAATCACTTCTGATAATGTGTCTTGTAACATCTTTATGGGATCTGATTCAATCTATCATCCAAATATCATAATGCGTTATGAGATTCAAAATAAAAAGTTGGAATTGAAACGTGGACCTAATGGAAATCAAAAGACTCCTTTTTACAGTTCCATTCATAATGTGAATATACAGGCTGATAACATGAACTATTACCTGAAGGGTGATAGCCTTATTCTCGGAGAAAAAACGATGCAATTCAATAGTTCAAAGGCAAAAGTTGTCTTAGAGTCTGAAAACTATTTTTCAGAGTCGGAGTTTGTTTCCTATAGAGGAGGAGCAGACTATAATATTATAAATGTAATCTATAGGACGGCGCAGGATGAAGGTTTGAGAAGGATTAGTGCCTGGACAGTTGCCGAAAATATTAATCCTAAGTTCTCCGCGGAGACAATTGAAACGGTGCTTTACGATTTGGTAGAAAATGGATTTATCAATTATTATCCAGATACCGAGGAGATCGAAGTAAAAGAAAAGATATTCTTATACGCAGTAGCTGCAAAAGGAGGCAGTGATTTTGATCGTATCAAATTAGAGTCTGTAACAGAAAAGTTTGATAACGGAATTATGGATCTGAATACTGGAGATTTAACTTTGTTTGGCATTCGCAATGTAGAGTTCTCACCCAAAAAATTCGTTGGTCTTAAACCTTTCAATAAGGAAATCACACTACAGGCTGGCCTAGATATGGATTTTGCAGGTCGACTATTTGCAGGTTACTCTGTTTTGATTGGGGATGATTTTCACTTTAATTACGATGAATTTAATATCGAAACTGATTCTACTAAGTTTTTTGATATTTTCTTGCCTATCATTGATGCAAAAGAAGAAAAGGGTAAGTTGAAATCTGCATATTCAATCAATTCAAGAATTGAAAACGTAAGTGGAGTCTTACTTATAGATGCGCCTTTAAATAAATCTGGTAGAGATAATATTGCCCTGTTTCCATCTTTTCAATCGCAGGAAAGTTCGTTTGTTTTTTATGATGATCCATCGATTATGGATGGAGCTTACAATAGAGATTCCTTTTATATTGAATTAGAGCCCTTTTATTTGAATAGTCTGTTGAGTTTGGAAAGGGATGTTGTTCGATTTAAAGGAAATGTTGTTTCTAGTGATATATTCGAACCTTTTAAGGAAGAAATTTCAATTCAACCGGATACCTCACTTGGTTTTGTCTCTGTTACTCCTACTGAAGGGTATTCTATTTACCAAGGAGCAGGAAACTACAGGGGACAAATTAATCTGTCGAATGACGGTTTTCTCGGTGAGGGAACATTAACCTACCTTCGAGCATCGGTGAATTCAGAGGATATTATTTTTATGCCTAAGCAGCTTACTGCTTCTGCTGAGAATTTCCTTTTGGAAGAGGGTGCTGTAGAGGATGTAGAGGTTCCAAGAGCAGAGGGTAAGAATGTAAAAATTGACTGGAGACCTTATAGAGATAGCATGTACGTTCGAAGTTCTGAAGATCAAGCTTTCGATATTTTCACGAGCAATGAACATGAGCTTGATGGCACCTTGATTCTTACTCCTGACGGTTTGAGGGCCAATGGTGAATTTTATTGGTCTGAAGCTCGGATGAATTCCAAATTATTTTCATTCAAGCGAAATTCCATTTTTTCTGATACGGCAGGAGTTGTGATTAACTCCATCGAATCAGAAGATGCTGCCCTTGAGACCGGAAATATGCGCTTTGAGGTTGACTTTGATACTAATTATGGAAAATTTTATTCAAACAATGACGATAATTATACCAAGCTTACTCGCAATAAATTCTCTACCAATTTAGACCAATTTGATTGGGATATTGATGAGCAAAAGGTAATATTTAAACCAGAGGAGAATGAGCAGGGTCGTTTTCTTTCTATCCATGAAAAACAGGATAGTTTAAACTTCTTAGGGGAAATGGCTAGTTTAAGCCTTGAAAATTCTCTACTTGAAATAGAGGGTGTTCCATTTGTGAAATCAGCTGATGCATTTATCTACCCAGTAGATAGTTTGATTCAGGTATGGCCAGATGCAATAATAGATACCTTGTTCAATGCTAAAATCATAGCAGATACTTTATCGAAATTCCATGTAATCAATCGTGCAACTGTTAAGATTAAAGGCAAGAACAGTTATAATGCTTCTGGCTTCTATCAATATAATGTTGGTCCTCATGAGCAAGAGATAGAGTTTCAAGATATCCTCGGATCTAGAGGTCTGGGTAAAGGGAGTTATAAGCAGCGTGGAGTGGTTACTAGGGCAACAGGAATAGTGGAAAATGATAAACAGTTTTTTATCGATGACAAGATTGAATATCAGGGTGAAATAAACCTACAATCCAACCAAAAAGAGCTATTCTTCAAAGGTCATGCTCAATTAGATGCTAACTTAAACGCAAAACACTGGTTTTCTGTAAACTTTGAAGGGGATAGAAGTAATCTTTCTATTGCTTTTGATAAACCACAAAACTTTGATGGAGAGGTGATACGTAATGGATTGTTCTTGAGTAGAGAAAATGCTCAGATCTATCCAAGGATTATGGCTCCTTTGTATTACCGGAAGGATAGATTACTTATTGAAGCGACTGGCTTGTTGAATTATAATGAGGATAAAGATTATTTTAATTTTGGTGATTCTACAAAAGTTATGAATCCTGGGGTCAATAGAGGTAATCTTATTGTATTCGAGAATAAAACAGGAAAAGTCAGGGCAGAAGGTATGTTCAATTTTTGTGAAGACTTAAAATTCATGAATGTTGATGCCGCAGGACGTATGGAAACTAACATTGAGCTTCTAAAAGATACAATCAACGATACTCCTATCCCAATACAAAAGATTACTGGAGAATTCATGTTAGGTGTTGATATTTTAATACCTGAAGATCTTGAAAAAGTTATGATTAACGATTTTGTTAATTATGCCTTGGATGCTCAAGGTGTTGTATATGCTACAGATGTTCGATTTTATCAGAAAACAGTTTCAGAGCTTTTTCCTGACAATAAAGAAATAACGCAGGCAATTTCTGATATCGCTTTGAACACCTTTCTTATTCCTGAAAAATATAATAAGTACAGTTTTCTGTTTAATAAGTTGAAGATGAAATGGGATCCGGATTATCAATCCTTTATTACATTAGATGATAAGGTTGGAATATCCAGTATTAAAGGAAAACCATTTAACAAGAAAGTGACCTGCTATATGGAAACTAAAATGCCTATGCAGGAGAAGGATGATAGATTATATCTATACTTAAGATCACCATCTGGTAGTTATTATTTCTTCGGGTATAAAGGTGGGATTTTGAATGTTTTCTCAAACAATAGTGATTTTGCCGAAGTGTTTTTAGATTATAAAGGCAAAGACCTACAGATTGAGCTTTCTAAGGATGAGATTCTAGAAATGCAATGGGGGAATGAGGGAACAGTTCAATCATTTATAAATAGAGTGCGAGCTTCTGCTCAAGAAGGTGAATAATTGATACAGAGGAATAGGAAGTCGAAAATATCATAGAATGACAAAACAGGAAATTGTAAACGATATTGAAAACATGCTTGAAAGTCTTTACCCTGAGACTCCTGTTCCTCTGGATCATAAGGATCCTTATACTTTATTGATAGCAGTTTTGCTTTCTGCACAGTGCACAGACGAACGTGTCAATAAGGTAACACCTGCTTTATTTGAGCTTGCTGATAACCCATTTGATATGGCAAAGCAAGATGTCGAGTCTATTCGCCAGATCATAAGGCCTTGTGGCTTGTCTCCGAGGAAATCTAAGGCAATCTATGACTTGTCTCATATTTTGATTGATAAGTACGATGGTGCAGTTCCTAATGATATGGCATTACTAGAGGAATTGCCGGGTGTAGGGCATAAAACAGCAAGTGTTGTGGTAGCTCAAGCCTATGGGGTGCCTGCTTTTCCTGTGGATACTCATATACATCGTCTGGCATATCGTTGGAAGCTGAGTACAGGCAAAAATGTGGATAGGACAGAGGCTGATCTCAAAAGATTATTTCGTAAAGAGATTTGGAACAAATTGCATTTACAGATAATTTTCTTTGGTCGGGAGTATTGTCCCGCAAGAGGCCACAATCCATATTCATGCCCCATTTGTAGTAAATATGGTCGGAAAGGATTGTTTCAAGAATTTGACAAGAAGAAAAAATAAACCTTAGAAAGGATAACCCAGGGCAAGATTGAAATTGGCCTTGTTATTTGCTCTTAAGATTTCTCCGGGTTTTACCCAAAAATATTCTTGGTTGTTCTCTAAAGTAGGATAGGGGTTTCTTAATCGTATACCAGCGTCCACTCTCAAAATGAAATATGTGAAATCTATCCGAAGGCCAATGCCAGAGTTTACAGCATTATAATTTTTGAAATTGTTCCAGGTTAATTGAGCATTAGGACGATCAGCGTCATCATATAGAAGCCAAACGTTACCCATATCAAAGAAAAGAGCAGTCTCGTAATTAATTCCGCCCAAAGAAAAGAGTGGTAGGCGGTATTCAAAATTTAATTCTATATGAATATCTCCGGACTGTACAAAACTGTTCGCTTCTGATTCTGGTATAACTCCTCCAGGGCCGATACTTCTTATTAGCCATCCACGCATACTTTCAGGACCTCCGACATAAAATTGCTTAACAAATGGGATGGCGTTAGAAAAACCAACAGGTTTAGCTATTCCTGAAATCATTCTGAAAGCAAAACTTGTCTTATTTGTATACTTTTTTGTGTAGGTATAGGAGAAGTAACTTTTTAGATATTGCGAAAACTCTATGAATTCTTCATCCTCGTCCTTTGTTTTTATTTTCCAGATTACATCATCACCCGATTGCTTCAAACTATTATAAAGAGCATTTAAGCCCAGAATTTCAAGACCTGATACTTCTAGTCCAAAGCCAAAAGTTCTTGATTCTCCGTATTTAGGGACCAGTTTTTTATACTGATAAGTGAAATCTCTAAAAAGAAATCCTGTGAAGAATTGCTTGGTAAAGCTAGAAGCTAAGTAGGCATTCTGGGAGATTACGGTTTCATTAAATTGATCTTCAATTTTTGGATTGAAAAAATCTAAGCCCAGCATATCTATATTTAGCAATCTGTTTTTTCTACTCGTTATTTCATAACCGTATTTGGTATTGAAGGAATGTAAACTGTAAAATTGAAAGTTCAATATATTATCATTGGATATTCCCAAATGGGTTTTAGTATTCCTTTTTATGCCATTGTAATTTTTATCGGATAATATATTGAGCTTGTTCAATCCTTTAAATATACCTAGGTAATCTACAAATTTAGGATAGTAGATATCCATATTTGCGTGAATATCAAGGTTGTTAACGAGTGAATCTCTTGCTTCCTTAAGATTTAAGGCCATGCCGGCTTCTAGTCCTGTAATAAAAAGCTCTGCACCCTTAAGAAAATTTCTATGTTGCAGAGATACGTTTGATGAAATACCGAAAAGCCTTAAGAAGGATGTATTTGCAGTACCTTGTTTGGAAATATTTAACTCACCATTTGCTCCAAAAGCAAATCGCTTATTTGGCGTTAAATAAATTTTGATATTTAAGGTGTTGGCTTGATTAGGATCGAGTTCTTTTTTAATGTTGACAAAGCCATACATTTCAAGTTGACCGAGTTTGCGGTTTGTTTGATTAAATTTTGTTTGGCTGTAGATATCTCCTGTCTTAAAAGCAATTGCATCTTTTAATACATCCTTTCTAATAATCAGTCTCTGATTTTGTTGAATGATTTGAATGCCATTGTCTATACTGTCTTTCTTTACAAAATCGTTTATAGAGGGGTCGTAGTCTGGGAAGATGGTTATCTCTCCTATGACGTATTTTTTGTGGTTTAATGCGTTAGATGGGCTTAAAATGTCTAAACTAACCTTAAATTCCTGTTCTGTGGAGTCTACTTTTAGTTTATCTATGAAATGCGTACCAAATAAGGCATAACCCTCATCTTTTAGCACCTGACTAATGCGCTGAATTTCTTGGTTGTATAATGTCTCATCTAAACGCTGACCAGGAGATAGAAAGGATGAGGATTCAAGAAGGTCAAGATATTTTTCAAGCGTGGTATCTCTTGTTGAATAGATTAGGTCAGAGATGACATATGGTTTGCCTGGCGCAATCTCATATCTTGCTTTGAGTTTTTGACCTTTATTATCTTTATAGATTTTTATTCCCTGAACCTCTGCTTCAAAATATCCACGGCTGTGCAGATAATTTGAAATATTGATTGCAGTGCTTTCCATTGTTGAATCATTGAATATTACTGGAACTTGTCCGAATTGTTCTCTGATCCACTGCTTAAATCTAGTTGTATCTGATTCATTGGAATATTTGTAGTAGTAGTATTGTTTAGGGATTCCAAGAAATTTGTCATTAGGTTTTTGCAGATAAAGGGTGTTTAGATCTGCATTTATATCCTCGTTTTTGCTTAGTTCCTTGTCTTTTAGGACGATAATTTCATTCTCAACAAGGAAGCTTTCGTCACCACCTAGGTATTTGGTTACATTACAGGCACTGAGAAAAAAGAGCAAACTTACTACAAAGACTATGTGACCTAAATTTACTTTCATTTAATCTTATCTAAAATATTTATAATTTTGAAGCTATAACCTTTTTTTTAAAAGATTTGTTCAAAACAGATTCATGGCAATTAGTAATGCACAACTAAAGCTTCTACAATCCTTAAAGCTAAAAAAGTTCAGGCAAAAGTACGGCAAATATGTTGTAGAAGGTCCAAAAATGGTCGAGGAGCTGATTTCTAATAAATCTAATTCTGTCCATACTATCTATACAACTCTATCTTACAAGGACAAATTGTTGGCTAAAGGATATATTGGCTCCATTGTAGAAATTAATGATAAGGACCTAAAGAAAGTATCTGCTTTAAAGACGCCTAATCAAGTTGTTGCAGTTGCAGAACTTCCAGATCTAGAGAATGTTCCAAGCTTGTCTGTCGAGAAGGTTTCTTTGTTCTTGGATCGTATTCAGGACCCTGGTAATCTTGGTACAATCATAAGGATTGCAGACTGGTTTGGTATCAAGAACGTTGTTTGTGCACCGGGAACTGTAGATGTTTACAGTTCAAAGGTCATACAATCGACTATGGGAGCAATATATAGGGTTGAGGTCTCCTATGTCGATTATGAAAAATTAATGGCAAAAAATGGTGCTTTGAAATCTTTTGGTGCTGTTCTAGATAGCGGCCAATCTATTTATGATTTGGGTGAAGATGTACCAGGCTTATTAGTCATAGGTAATGAATCTCAGGGTATATCTCCAGCACTTAAATCTCAGCTTGATCACCAAATTAGTATACCTAGGATGGACACTAAGGGTGCAGAGTCTTTAAATGCAGCGGTAGCTTGTGGTATTATATGTGGTCAACTTATTCGGCCTTAATTCAATGGAGTAAATTCAAATTCTTTATTTTCTGCATCGAGTAACCTAAGATTATTTGCTTTTAGGCGGTTTATATCTAGATAAAATAAGCTATCGTAAGGTGCGGTATCCTGAAATTGTATAGAACAATCGAATTCTAGTGCTTCTTTGTTTTGACCTAATATCCAATCTCCAGATACAGAATCTGTCACATAAGTGTTTCCCTCTATACGCTGAAAATAAAAATTGAAGATTCCGTCATTGTTTAATATTAGAACTCTGTTTGTTTCAGCACCAAGAAGGGGAGTGGCCCCTAGGCTCGAATAGGTGACAGCAGACGTACAATTCCATGAATTGACTAACCTAGCATCTTTTGAACGAAATGATATATATGGGCCGTCTTGGTATCTTTTACATGAAAACATACTAAGACTGATGACCACAATACTCAATAGGAGCGAAATTCTCATGCGATTAATTTAAGCAAATTCTTGTAAACTAATTGAACAGGTAGCCCCATAATATTATTATACGTTCCTTCGATTTTTGTTATTTTACAATGGCCTATCCATTCTTGAATAGCATAGGAACCAGCTTTGTCATAAGGGTTGAAGTGATCTACATAGTACTCAATTTCTTC
>JAQXAY010000185.1 GCA_029252685.1 Saprospiraceae bacterium
ACTATGGCCAGAATTAATTCTGGTGGTAAGAAGAATAAGAGTGTAAGAAATAGAAAAGATAAGCGTGAACGTCTGAGAGAAAAGCAAGAAGCCAGAGAGGCAGCTTTAACACCAGAGAAGTTACAGGTAACTGAATTTATCACGCTTTCTGACTTTGCAAATCTTTTAGATGTATCCGCTACAGAGATCATTACTGCATTAATGTCTTACGATATTATTGCATCGATCAATCAACGTTTGGATCAAGAGACTATCAAAATCATCGCTGAAGATTTCGAGACAGAGATAGAATTTATCACTGCGGAAGATCAAGATGAGGAAGCTGAAGAGGAAGTGGAAAACCCAGAGGATCTCATCGAACGTGCTCCTATTGTAACGGTGATGGGTCATGTCGATCATGGTAAAACATCCCTTCTGGATTTCATTCGTAGTGCAAATGTAGCAGATGGCGAAGCCGGTGGTATTACACAGCACATTGGTGCATACGAAGTAGAAGTTGGAAAAGATAAGAAGAAAATTACCTTCTTAGATACTCCTGGTCACGAAGCCTTTACGGCAATGCGTGCAAGGGGTGCAAAGGTAACTGATATAGCAATTATCATCGTCGCTGCCGATGATCGTATTATGCCACAAACAAAAGAGGCTATCTCTCACGCTCAAGCTGCAGAGGTTCCAATGGTATTTGCGATTAACAAAGTCGATAAAGACGGTTCTAAACCAGAAAAAATAAAGCAAGAACTTGCTTCAATGAATATCTTGGTAGAAGATTGGGGTGGTGAATTCCAGTCGCAAGATATCTCTGCCAAAACAGGTTTGGGTATAGAAGAATTGCTTGAAAAAATATTACTTGTTTCAGAGCTACAAGAACTTAAAGCCAATCCAGATCGCAAAGCAGTTGGTTCAATCTTAGAGGCATCTCTAGAGAAAGGACGTGGATACGTTGCGAAAACACTAGTGCAAAAAGGTACCCTTAAGATTGGTGACCCTATTGTTTGTGGTGAGGAATCTGGTAAAGTAAGAGCCTTGTTTAATGAAAGAGGTAAACGTATCAAATCTGCAGGTCCATCTTCCCCAGTACTTGTGCTTGGATTGAGTGGTGCTCCGCAGGCAGGTGAGCGTTTCAAAGTATTGGACTCTGAACAAGAAGCTAGACAAATTGCAAATAAACGAGCACAGATAAGTCGTGAGCAAGGTATCCGTGCAACGCGTAGAACAACGCTAGCAGATATCGGTAATCGAATTAAGCTTGGTAACTTTAAAGAGCTTAACCTTATCGTTAAAGGTGATATGGATGGTTCTGTAGAGGCACTTTCAGATTCACTGATTAAGCAATCCGTAGATACGGTTCAGGTTAATATTATCCACAAAGCAGTGGGTGAGATTATCGAATCAGATGTACTTCTTGCTACAGCTTCGGATGCGATTATTATTGGTTTCCAAGTTCGTCCTTCCTCATCAGCAAGAAAACTTGCAGAACAAGAAGGTATTGAAATCAAGACCTACTCGATTATTTACGAAGCGATTGAAGAACTTAAATCAGCGATTGAAGGACTTCTTGAACCAACCAAAGAGGAGCACATTGTTGCTGACGTTGAAGTTCGAGAAACATATAAGATTTCTAAAGTTGGTACAGTTGCTGGTTGTTTCGTTCGCGATGGTAAGATTACAAGAAATACACATATCCGAATCATTAGAAACGGTATAGTTGTATATCCTATGAAAGAAGGTGTTGTTGGCGAACTTACTTCACTAAAACGCTTCCAAGATGATGCGAAAGAAGTTAAGAATAATATGGAATGTGGTTTGACCATCCGCAACTTCAATGATATCAAAGTAGGTGATAAGATCGAAGGATACGAAATTAGAAGTATCAAGCAGACACTGGACTAATTCAAAGAATTAAGTTTGGTAGTAAATATTTACAATCATGCTTTTGAATGATAAACAGCAGCAGCAAGGTCTCTTTTTGACTTTGCTGCTGTTTGCTTTTTTTATGCCTTTATTTCCACGTGTAGCAACTTACATTGGGGCTTTAGGTATTCTTATTTGTTTGCTTAATCCAAAGATCTATCTTCGACTCAAACGAAGAAATATCCTTGAAATACTAGCATTCTCCACTCCTTTATTGGTGTGGATTCCAGCTTTAATACTTGGTCATTCAGTTGGAGCAAAAGTTGAAACAAAAGTAAGTCTACTACTCCTGCCACTGGTATTTTATTTGATAGATCAGGATATTGCAGCTAAGTCTATTCAACTTTTCAAAAGTTATTTTTTAGGACTTTGTGCTGCCGGACTTTACTGTATTGGAGGAGCTACAGTAAGTTATTTCTTTCATGGATCGAATAATTTTTTCTACAGTAAATTGGGGAGCTATATCCATATTCACCCAACCTATTTTTCCCTATATCTAATTATAGCTATTAGCTTTTTTATGATAGCTATTCGGAAAAATCAATTGAATCAAATAGAGCGCAGAATTGGATGGCTTGCCACTGTTTTCTTTTCCATTCTTATTGTTTTACTTTCCTCCAGAAGTCAGTGGGTCAATTATGTTTTAATTGTTCCGGTTTTGCTTTTCCCTTTATTGCAAGATAGAATAGGGAGTGTAAAGGCCGCAGTATTATTTATTTTTGCTGGTTTGTTTTTTGCTTTTTCCGTCTATATGATCCCTGCTACTAACAAGCGACTGATGGATTTATTTAGTTTGAATGATACCACGGAGAAAGTGCAAGTCCAAAATGTACGATATCAAACTTGGGATGCAAGCTTAGAGTTATTTAAAGCATCGCCATTAGTAGGCGTAGGCGTTCAAAATCTCCAGGGAGAGCAGTTGTTGATGTATGAGCAATTAAACTACGAACGTCCACTAAGAGAAAAGTATAATGCACACAACCAATATTTAGACCTTCTTGCTGGTGCGGGTCTTATTCCTCTTATTTTCTGGCTGGTTTGTCTTTTTTGGCAACGCCCAGTAAATAGGAACCTCCAGGCATATTACTTTACTGCATTGATTCTTTTTTTACTTTCATTCCTTACAGAAAGCATGTTGGAAACTGCAAGAGGAGTTATGCTTTTCTCATTTATAATGGGATTGTTGATGGTCTCAATGAAAAGGAAACCTTATGCGATATAAAGAGTATATAGACATAAACTGTAGCGCAAACGTGTTATATAAGCATTTGATCGATAATCAGTTGATTAAGGAATGGACTGGTGGACTGACTAGTATTAAGTCTAGAGGTTCAAAGAGTCGAAGAATCAAGCTCAAACAGGAATTGACCTACAAAGATATCAAAGGTAAGATTGTAGTTCGCGAGCATGTGCAAGTATTGGAAAAAAATAAAAAGCTGGTTTTGAATTGGGAAAGTGACCAAATGGATGTCGCTAAAACCTATGAGATTCTTGCCGCAGCAGATCAAATACACTGTAGGCTTGTTGTAACAGCTAAAGTTTCCTTCTACCCTAAGTTCTTGAACCTTATTGCGTTCATTATTGGGGGGGCTATTAAAGACCAGTGGTCCAAGGACCTTTCGCAATTGAAAAAAAATGCAGAAAATTCTTCATTGAATTAAACCTTAACCTTTCATCCGAGTCTATCTCCATGTAACTTGTAAGAATTAACCATGGTTGCTCATCGAATGATAGACGAAAAGGAAATTTTTCAACTTCTTGAACAAGATACGATGCTTGATAAAGCGTTTGGCTTTATTCTGGATAAGTATCAGGAACGTTTGTATTGGCACATTCGCCGGATGGTAGGTTCGCACGAAGATGCAAATGATGTTTTTCAGAATACAATGATCAAGGCTTATAAGGGTATTCAAAAGTTTCAAAGAAAATCAACCTTATTAACTTGGCTTTACAGGATTGCAAGCAATGAGTCTTTGACCTTTATAAAAAAACGAGGAAGAAAAGAGACCGTCTCTATTGATAATGAGGATTTAGGGCTTTCTAATCAAATGAAAGCAGAGCGTTATACAGAAGAGGGTTTGGCAGAGCGATATTTGAAAGAAGCAATCGATGAACTTCCGGAAAAGCAACGTATCGTTTTTATTATGCGATATTATGACGAAATGCCGTATCAAGAGATTGAAAAAGTCTTAGGTACAAGTGTTGGTGGGTTGAAAGCCTCCTATCATCATGCTGCAAAGAAGATTGAGGCTTATGTAAGAAAACAGTTTTAATTATTGACAATGAAAAAGAAAACGGTCAGAGAAGAACTGGAAGACATTGCTCCATTCCTGGCGGATTTAAAAGAACAGTCCAAAGGAAGAAGAGGGCAAGTACCAGAGGGTTACTTTGAAGAATTTAGATCTGAATTCTTTAACAAAGTTGACGAGTCTAAAGAGGATAGTAGCTCTAAAGAGGCAAAGGTTGTGAAACTTTCTTGGCGCTATATAGCAGTGGCTGCTTCAGTAGCCGTTCTTGTACTTTCTCTATGGTTTAATAATACCTTATTTGTATCTGCTGTGGAGGTCCAAGATAGCCTAACAGGCTTAAGTATCGAGGAAATGTATGATTACTTGGATGCTAATATCGAGGAATTTGCAGCAGAGGAATTGGCAAGTATTGCAATAGATAATGAAATGGATGACTTTGGAATTATAGAATTGGGGGATGAAATCATTGAAGAGGAATATCTAGATGATGAATACCTGGACGCTTTTGATTATGAAGATCTTTTATAAAGAAATAAATAAGCATAGATTATGAAATTCAGATTATTATTAAGTTTTGTCTTTGTTACTATTCTAGTAACTACTGGCTTTACACAGGGCCCTCCTGGAGAACCAAGAAATGGAGAGGCATTTGAAAATAGACGGGATCGTATGGAAGCTGTCAAGGTAAGTTATATGACCGTTGAACTTGATCTAAGTAGTGCGGAGTCGCAAGCTTTTTGGCCAATATATAATGAATATCGTGGAAAAGAAAAGGCCCTAAGAAAAGCGAATAAACCATCAAAAAAGATTGGTGACATGAGTGATTCAGAGGTGCTTGAACACATGGATCGAAGTTTCGTGACGGAACAGAAGCTTTTAGACCTCAAGAAGAATTATTCGAATCAATTTCTGGATGTGTTACCCGCTCGAAAAGTTGCAATGATTCCAGTAGTGGAGCGGCGATTTAAGGAAAAGGTACTGAAGGAAATGCGAAATAAGCGATCAGAGCAAAGAAGACCAGGTGAGCGATTTACACCTTAAGAATTAAAAGAGCTGCAGGTATTGCGGCTTTTTTAATTTAAGGACAAAAAAAGAAGGTAGTGATCGAAACCACTACCTCAGCCCTAACCAAATAAAACCAAATTATTATTGTACGATAAATATAAGAATTGATTTTGATTTTTCGTATTTTTTTTCGCCAAAATAATTGACTAAATATGCTTTTGTTAATTTGTGCAGACATTTAGTTAGAATATGATAGTTATTAAATCGATTCTTATGAGCTTCCTTTCAAAAAGTACTTTAGCGGTATGGTTTTTATTTATCCTTATAGCTGTATCAGCTACTGGGCAACAAGACATGAATGATGATGCCCTTCAGATTAGAGCAATTTATGATTTAGCCTTGAAAGAATCTAAAGGATATGAGTGGTTGTATGATCTTACAAATGAAGTAGGAGGAAGGCTTGCAGGATCTCCGGAAGGAGCTGCTGCAGTAGAGTATGGTAAACAGATTATGTCAACCCTAAATTTTGATACTGTTTACTTGCAGGAATGTTATGCGCCTCACTGGGAAAGAGGGGACAAAGAACTTGTTCGTGTGGCACAATCTGCTATCGGAAGTTTTGAGCTTAGTGCATTGGCTTTAGGGAATTCAGTGGGTACAGGTCCAGATGGACTTGTTGGAGATGTGATTGAATTAAAGTCGCTTGATGAGCTTCGAGATTTACCTGAAAGTGAGGTTGCTGGAAAGATCATATTCTTTAATAGACCATTCGATGATACTCAAATAAATACTTTTAATGCCTATGGTGGTGCTGTTGATCAGCGTGTAAGTGGCCCTTTACTAGCTTCTCAGAAAGGAGCAAAAGCAGTCATCGTTCGGTCTATGACAAATAAGATTGACGATAATCCGCATACAGGGACAACAGGAAGAGATGCTAACATAAAACCAATACCTGCCGTTGCAATTTCGACGCTTGATGCTGAGGAACTCAGCAGAGCACTTAAGCTGGGGCCGGCCAATGTTTATATACGGACAACATGTATTATGCATGAAGAGCCTGTTCTTACTTATAATGTCATTGGTGAGATCAAAGGCCAAACACATCCGGAGGAAATCATTCTTGTTGGAGGACACCTAGATTCTTGGGATGTTGGAGGTGGAGCACACGATGACGGCACAGGCTGTGTACATTCCTTGCAGGTCATTGAATTATTGGAAAAAATCAATTACAAAGCCAACCGAACTATCCGTTGCGTGTTATTTATGAACGAGGAGAATGGCCTTGCAGGGGGCAAAGCCTATTGGGAGGCGTCCTACGAAGCTGGAGAGTTTCACATGGCAGCCATCGAATCAGATAGAGGAGGGTTTACTCCTAGAGGGTTTACAGTAGATGGGCACAAGGATATTTTTAGTAAAAAATATAAACAAGTCTATGATTGGCTACCTTTGCTCGAGCCTTACGGATTGAGCTTTGAAAAGGGAGGTTCAGGAGCTGATATCGGAGGTTTAAAAGATCAGAAAGGACTACTATTTGGTTTTCTCCCCGATTCACAAAGGTATTTTGATTATCACCATACATCTATAGATCATATTGAGGCAGTAAATAAGCGGGAACTTGAAATGGGAGCAGCTTCAATGACCGCTCTAGTTTGGCTGTTGGATAAGTACGGTCTAAAATAAAAAGGACATGCAAGAGATCACAATTTCAGATAAGACATTTGAACGTTTTATTTCGGAAAAGCAAATTGCGCAGCGAGTGGCAGAACTTGGACAGCTAATCTCGGAAGACTATAAGGACAAAAATCCTTTGTTTCTGGTTTTGTTAAAAGGAGCTTATGTCTTTGCTTCAGACCTTGTAAAACATTTTCTCCACCCTTGTAGTATTTCCTTCTTTCGTTTGTCTTCTTACAAAGGTATGGCCTCAAGTGGCGTTTTGTCTTTTAAAGATGTTTTTGATGAAGATATTGAAGGCAGAAATATAGTTGTTCTAGAAGATATCGTAGATACTGGTCATACGCTTTCTGGGTTTTTACCAGCATTGAATAAACTAAACCCAAAATCTGTAAAGGTGGTATCGCTTTTATCTAAGCCAGATGTTTTGCAAGGAAAGGTAGAGATTGATTATTTGGGCTTTGAGATTCCTCCAGCCTTCGTGGTAGGCTATGGACTTGATTTTGATGAGCAGGGAAGGAATTTTCCCGAAATTTATCAATTAAAAAAATAAAGTATTGGAACAGGATAGACTAAGAGAACTCCTTGTTGAACTTAAGCAAGAAGTTATACGCGTTGGAGATTTTATGGAGCAGCATTTTGGTCAGGTAAGGCAGGACGATGTGGAGGAGAAGGGGAAGAACAGCCTTGTAAGTTTTGTGGATAAAGAAGCAGAGCAAATGCTTGTTTCTTTCTGCGAGCAGGCAGTTCCTGGCTGTGGATTCCTTACGGAGGAGGAAACTGTAAACAAAAAAGGAGATCGGTATACTTGGATTATAGATCCACTTGACGGAACAACAAATTACCTTTATGGAATTCCGACTTTTGCAGTATCTATTGCTTTGCAAGAGCATGATAAAACTATTCTCGGGATTGTATATGAAGTTATCCGTAAGGAGTGTTTTTATAGTATCCGTGGAGAATCAGCTTATTTAAATGAACAAAAGATTCAGGTATCTGATCGGAGTGGTATTGAGACAGCTCTGATTGCTACTGGTTTTCCTTATAGTGAGTTTGAATTTGTGGATAGGCAGATGAAATTCATGCAAACACTTATTCATGAGGCAAGAGGTATTCGCAGAATTGGAACTGCTGCAGTAGATTTAGCATATGTAGCATGTGGACGTTTCGATGTTTACTTTGAAGCCAAACTCAACCCATGGGATGTGGCTGCCGGAATGTTCATCGTTGAGCAAGCTGGCGGTAATCTATCTGATTTTGATGGAAATGATCCTGGTATTTCAGGTAGAGAGTTAATTGCGAGTTCAGTGCATATGAGGGACGATTTTATGCATTTATTCAAGAAATCCTTTGCTTAGGATTTGATCGTCTTTACAAAATGCCTTTTCATCGATGAAAAGGCATTTTTAATTTATTCTTTTATACTTTCAATTTGTAAATCTGCTATTTATGAAATTGATGGAAAATATATTGGTTGCACTACGTTCATTACGAGGTAATATAGTGCGCGCCTTTTTGACACTTATGATGATTGCATTTGGGATAATGGCACTTGTGGGTATACTCACAGCTATCGATCAGGTCATCTACTCCTTGAATGATAATTTTGCCTCCTTAGGGGCAAACTCTTTCTCTATAAGACCAGCTGGTCGTGGTCTTAGAGGAGATAATCAAAAGCAAGCTGAGACTATAAGTTATAAGCAGGCAACTCAATTTAAATCCATGTTTAATGACAAAGCTCCTACCTCTGTTTACTTGAGATGTGGAGGTTCTAAAGTGCTTCGCTATAAGGAATCTCAAACAGATCCTGTATTTGATGTCGCCGGGATTGATGAGAATTATTTATTCAATAAGAGTATTGATTTGTCTATTGGGCGGGGTTTTACGCTCAATGAAGTATTGGGAGGAGATAATCTTGCAATAGTTGGGGTAGATGTTATTAAAGAATTGTATGGAGGAAAAAGTGAGGAAGCACTTGGGAAACAAGTAATCGTGGATAACAAGCGTTATTTAATTATTGGTATCATCGAGAGCAGAGGTAAGAGCAGTGGAAGTTCTGAAGATGAGAGTGTATTCATTCCTTTATATACCGCAAAGCGATTCTATGGATCTCCAAATATGAATTATAGAATTGAAGTCGCTGTTCGCAAACAAGAAGATATGGAAGGGGCTATTGCAGCTGCAACAGGAGCGTTTCGTCCAATTAGGGGGCTCAAGGCAGCTCAGGGAAATGATTTTGAAATCAGAAAGAGTGATAGCTTAGTTCAGTTAATTCGTGAGAATACAGTCAGCCTAAGGAGTGGAGCTGTGGCAATCGGTTTGATGACCTTGCTTGGTGCTGCAATCGGTTTGATGAATATTATGCTCGTATCAGTAACTGAACGAACCCGTGAAATAGGAGTTCGTAAAGCTTTAGGTGCGAAGGAAAATAACATTCTGATTCAGTTCTTGACAGAGGCAATAGTTATGTGTCAAATCGGAGGATTTGTTGGCGTTATAATGGCCTTAATGGTTGGTTTACTGATTAGTAGTTATGCCGGCGGTGCTTTTGTAATGCCATGGGCATGGATAGGTCTTGCAATAGCTATTAGCTTTGTAACTGGCTTACTGGCAGGTATTATTCCTGCAAGGAAGGCTGCAAAGATGGATCCGATTGAATCACTTCGTTACGAATAAGCCCATAAGCTATCTTAGTTATTATACTTGAACTTAGTGTATCTTCTTTTCCTTTAATAATTGTATGTTATTAAGACTAAAATACTTTTAATCGTAGAATTAAATCAGAAGTGTTTGATATCTATTGTTACATTTGCTTAATAAAAAAATAAGCCCTTTTGATGCTGTATTTTTTGGGCAACCTTTAACTTTCAAGGATTAAAGGTGTTATGAGATTAAACGATTATAGAAAGAATTTTTAGGTTCATGGATATTACAACATTTGATTTATTGCTGAAAGCAAAAAAAGCAGAAACGGCAGATAGCTGTTCACTTGTCTTCGATATACCTTCAGCTCATAGTGATGCCTTTCAATACAAGTCTGGTCAGTTTATAAGTCTGGTATTTAGTATTGGAGGTGAAGAGGTAGTGCGTTCATATTCTATAAGTTCAGCACCTTTTGAGAAAGATCTACAGGTGTCTGTTAAGCGAGTTAAGAATGGTGTAGTTTCTAATTATATAATGGATAGCCTACAAGAAGGAGATACTGTAAAGGTACAGCCTGTGGATGGAAGCTTTACGCTCCAACCTATGGAGAACTCCAAGGAAACCTTATTTTTTGTTGCTGCAGGATCAGGGATTACGCCTATCTTCTCCATGATAAAAAACTGCCTAGAGCATCAGCCAATGTCTAAATTGGTCTTGGTGTATGGTAATAAGAAAGATGATCAAGTGATTTTTGCTAAGGAACTTGAATTGCTTGAAAAGAAGTACAAGGGACAATTATTTGTTTACCACGCTTATTCTAAGGCAGGGGGGTTATTCTCGCGGTTCAAGAAAAGTGCATCTTGGTCTGCTGACAATAGAAGCAGCAACGGCCGTATTGATTCCGATAAATTAAATACTGTATTAGATTTACATAAGAAGACTGCAAATAGTCAAGTCTACCTATGCGGTCCAGAGGGTTTAGTTGATTTGAGTAAAAGAGCATTTGGTTCGCAAGGATTTAGTAGTAAATCTATACACAAAGAGCTATTCTTTGTGAGTCAGGATTCATCTATAGGAGTTGCAAGCCTCTTGACAGTCGTTCAGGATGGGGAGGAGACAGAGATTCAGTTAAAAGCTGGCGATATAATTCTTGATGCTATGATTAAAGGCGGTATCGATGCGCCTTATTCTTGTAGGGCAGGAGCTTGTAGTTCTTGTATTGCAAAAGTTGAGTCTGGTTCAGTGCATATGAAAGAACACGCTGCTCTAGATGATGATGAAGTTAAGGATGGCTATGTCTTATGTTGTCAGGCACAAGCTACTAGTGCTAACTTAAAGTTAGATATGAATAAATAAAAAAAGGGGATGATAATTCATCCCCTTTTTTATTAGCAAACTAGTGTTCCGATTTCTTTTCCTTGCACGATATCCACAAGATTTTGTGGTGTGTTGATATCAAATACGATTATTGGAAGATCATTTTCATTACACATGGTAAACGCTGTCATGTCCATCACGTTTAGTCCTTTTGTAATTACATCATTAAAGCTGATCGCATTGAATTTGATTGCATCAGGATCTTTTTCAGGATCGGCTGAATAGATACCATCTACTCGTGTACCTTTTAAGAGAACATCAGCACTTATTTCATTTGCGCGAAGTGCAGCAGCAGAGTCCGTCGTAAAGTAAGGACTACCTGTTCCCGCAGAGAAAATAACGATCCTTCCTTTTTCAAGGTGTCTAATTGCTCGTCTTCGTATATAAGGTTCTGCTATTTCTTTCATTTCAATAGCGGAGATAAGTCTGGTATGCATTCCATGAACTTCCAGTGAGGATTGAAGGGCCATTCCGTTTATCACGGTTGCCATCATTCCCATATAATCACCTTGAACACGTTCTATTCCTGAATCTTCTGCTTGCAGACCTCTGAAGATATTGCCACCTCCAATCACCACAGCTACTTCTACCCCTAGATCACTAATGGCTTTGATTTGCTTGGAATAATGGACTAACATATTAGGGGAGATGCCGAAATTTTTATCACCCATTAGGCTTTCACCGCTTAGCTTAAGAAGTACTCTTTTGTATTTCATCCTTTTGAATATAGTTCACTTTAGATTAGATCTGTTATTTGAACGGAAAACTTGGGTTTTTGCGTTCCACGACGCAGGACAAGTTTTTCAAAGGTACTAAATACTTTGAAAAAGTAGAAGGTCTTAAATTTAGACTTTGGGTAGGTATAAAAAAAAAGGATAAGCAAAATGCTTATCCTTTTTATATGTTTTATCCTAAAGTTACATGTTTGAAATCTGTAACGATAAGTTCTTTCTCTACACTTTGTAGGTAAGTAGCAATTGTTTGCTTGTTATCTTTTACGAACACTTGGTTCATAAGAGTTCTTTCTTTGAAGAACTTCTTCAATTTACCTTCTGCAATTCTTTCAAGCATTGCTTCTGGCTTACCTTCAGCTCTTGCTTGTTCTTTACCGATCTCTATTTCTTTTTCGATAATAGTAGAATCGATACCGTCTTCGTTTACTGCTAATGGAGCCATTGCTGCTACTTGCATAGCAACATCTTTTCCTGCAGTAACAAATGCATCAGATGCTTTATTGAATCCTACAACAACACCAGCTTTGTAACCAGCGTGAATATAAGGAGTAACCATTGCAGACTCAACTAGGTCATATGCACTGATCTCAACCTTTTCACCGATAACACCAACTTGCTCGATTACTTTTTCTCCAACAGTGATGTTTTCGAAAGGTAAAGCAAGTAATGCCTCAAGGGTAGCAGGTTTATTTTCAAGCGCTATGTTAGCGAATGTCTTTCCAAGGTTGATAAAGTCTTCGTTCTTAGCAACGAAATCTGTTTCACAGCTTAGGCGAACTACAACACCACTTGTGTTATCGTCATTTGTGATAGCGATAACTACACCTTCGTTTGCATCACGGTCAGCTCTCTTTGCAGAAAGTTTTTGACCTTTCTTACGTAGTTCTTCGATCGCTTTATCGATGTCACCATTTGCTTCCGCAAGTGCCTTTTTACAATCCATCATTCCGGCACCTGTAAGGTCGCGAAGCTTTTTAACGTCAGCAGCAGAAATTTTACTCATGTCTAGGGAGTATTGTGAAATTTTTTAAAAAATATAATACTAAAATGTTGAAAGGAAATTCATTAAATAAATTTCCTTCAACATTCTAAATTATTTCATGTCAACAAAATGCTAATTATTTAGCAGCAGATTCTTCAGCGTCCTTAGACTTTCTGCGTTCTTCTAAACCTTCTTTGATTGCACTAGTTGCATAGTTTACAATCAATTCGATAGATTTAGATGCATCATCATTCGCAGGGATTGGGAAGTGAAC
Organism: Saprospiraceae bacterium; assembly: GCA_029252685.1. Classification (GTDB taxonomy): domain Bacteria; phylum Bacteroidota; class Bacteroidia; order Chitinophagales; family Saprospiraceae; genus AM-2324. The sequence goes on from JAQXAY010000185.1 coordinate 12,847, forward strand.
CTGATTTGGATCAGAGTTCGTATCCACCATTCCTAAAGTACGAAGACCTAGTTTGTGCGCTTCTTTAATCGCAAGGTGTTCGTGAACGATATCTACAACGAATACAGCTTGAGGAATACGGTTTAGGTTTGCTATACCGCCAAGAATTTTCTCTAACTTGTTACGCTCACGCGTTAAAGTAAGGATCTCTTTCTTGGTCATGCTAGAAGCAGTACCATCCTGAAGCATTTTGTCGATAGTATTCATTTTCTTAATCGACTTACGGATTGTTGAAAAGTTTGTCAACATTCCTCCTAACCAACGCTCAGTTACGTAAGGCATTCCTACTGATTGTGCAGCTTCTGCAACAATCTTACGCGCTTGCTTTTTAGTAGCTACGAATAGGACTTTCTTACCTGACTTAGCGATCTGGCGTAGTGCATCAGATGCCGTATCTAGACATTCTGATGTACGATTCAAATCGATAATATGGATGCCTTTGCGCTCCATGAAGATATATGGAGACATTTTCGGGTTCCACTTTTTCTTTAAGTGACCAAAGTGAACGCCGGCATCAAGCAAATTTTTATATGTGGGCTTTTCCATTATTCTTAAACATTATAAAGTTCAAAGAAAAAAACTCTTTCCAAAATATTCCAAAGATTAACGCTTTGAAAACTGGAAGCTCTTTCTCGCTTTAGGTTTACCATACTTCTTACGCTCAACTGCTCTCGCATCACGCATAAGAAACTTCTCATCTTTCAAAGGCTTACGGAAGTCAGCGTTTAGCTCAACAAGTGCACGTGAAAGTGCCATTCTTATCGCATCCGCTTGTCCTTTAAAACCACCACCTCTTACAGTTACTTTGATATCGTACACAGTGTGTTCAAGTTCAAGTGTATTGAAAGGAGCTGTAATCTTTCCTTGAATATGTTGCTGTGGAAAATACTCTCTGTAATCTTTTCCGTTTACGGTAATGTTACCCTCTCCTTTTTTCATATAAAGACGAGCAACTGAAGCTTTTCTTCTACCGATTTTATTTATCATTTCCATATCGAAGAATTACCTTTTAATTATTTCAAATCCAATGTTTGCGGCTTCTGAGCAGTATGTGGGTGCTCATTGTCAGCATATACAAACAATTTTTTAAACATAGCGCGTCCTAATTTAGTCTTAGGAAGCATTCCTCTTACTGCGTTCTCAACTATCGCTTCAGGCTTTTTAGCAAAAAGATCAGCTGGTGTAGCTTTCTTTTGTCCACCTGGATAACCTGAGTAACGAACGTATTCTTTCTGCTCAGTCTTCGAACCTGTAAAACGTACTTTGTGTGCGTTAATAACGATTACGTTATCACCACAATCCACGTGAGGTGTATAAGAAGGCTTATGCTTCCCTCTCAATACATGCGCGATTTTAGTACAAAGGCGACCTACAACCTCATTCTCTGCATCAACGATGTACCAATCATGTTGTACGTCCTCTTTTCTTGCAGATTTTGTTTTGTAACTTAAATGATCCACAACCTCTATATTTTTGGTTATTATTTAATTGCTAATCAATTCAGTATGTGACTACCGCTTTAGCAGGTGCAAAGGTACATTTCTAGAATTCAATAAACAAGCATTTTACCAAAATTTTAGCTAGTAGTAATATGTAACTAACTGATAATCAGTTAAAAAATCGCACATTTTTTTTCAACATTAACTTTTTGAAGCCATTTTGAACCCTTTTTTTGATCTAAATTTTAGTCAATTGGATCAAATCATTCAATTTGGGCTTAAATATTATACACAATGGCTTAACTTTGTTGAGCACTATTTGTTAAAAAACACTGAACAAAATAGATAAATCTATGTCAGAGGATAGAAAAGGAGATCACATTGATTTGGCCTTCAGGTCTCAGATCGGATCAGCAATGATTGATCCACGATTTAATTATGAGCCCATGCTCGCCTCCAATGACAATAGTGATGTTGATTTGTCTTTGAATATTCTTGGGGTCAGACAATCTGTTCCTTTTTGGGTTTCAAGTATGACAGGCGGTACTGAACGTGCCCGCATCATCAACCGAAACTTAGCTAAGGTATGTAGTGAATTTGGTTTTGGTATGGGCTTGGGATCCTGTCGACCGTTGTTAGAAGACGATGATGCTTTTGTAGATTTTAATGTGAGACCTATATTAGGGGATCAGCAAGCTTTGTACGCAAATCTTGGTGTCGCTCAGATTGAAGAATTAAGAGACCTTAATAAACTCCACCTTATTCGTAATATGGTTGACAAACTAGAAGCTAATGGTTTGATCATTCATGTCAATCCTATGCAGGAGTGGCTGCAGCCAGAAGGGGATATATATAAGTCATCTCCGTTGGATATTGTAAAATTATGTTTAGAGCATTTTGACTTCCCAATCATAGTGAAAGAGGTAGGCCAGGGTTTTGGTCCAAAGAGTATGTTGGAACTATTGAAATTACCTGTGCAGGCTATCGACTTTGCAGCAAACGGTGGAACGAATTTTGCCAAATTAGAAATGCTTCGTGCTGATGATTACTTCCATGAATTGTATAAAGGCCTCGCAAACGTAGGCCACAGTGCAGTAGAGATGGTAGAACAACTTCGAGACATAATTAAATCAGAAAATCGTAGTTTTGCTTGTCAAGAAATAATAATATCTGGAGGAGTGAAAAATTTCCTAGATGGTTATTACTTGATAGAGCGATGTCCTATGAATGCGATATTTGGGCAGGCTTCAGGCTTTTTGAAGCATGCAATGGATTATGAATCTTTGAGGAAGTATGTAGAACTTCAAGTTTCTGGGTACAAGATTGCCTCAAAGTTATTAAGTGTAAAAGAAGATTAAACGAAATATATTATGGAGGCAAAGAAATTTGTTTCAGGCTTTTCAAAGATGACTAAGGAGGAAAAGATCCAATGGATTTCTAGTTTCTATAATGATACTGGCAAGCTGGATCTTAACATGTTTGAAGCATTCTGGCATCAGGATGAAGCTTTGCAGACTGTCCTGGAGAACTTTAGTGAAAATACCATCTCAAATTTTCCAATGCCTTTTGGTATAGCCCCAAATTTTCATATCAACAATAAGGTATATGCCGTACCTATGGTTATTGAGGAAAGTTCTGTTGTTGCTGCCGCTTCAAGTGCTGCCAAGTTTTGGATGGATAAAGGTGGCTTCAATTGTGAGGTGTTAGGTACTACTAAGATTGGACAATTACACTTCAAATTTACTGGAGGTATCGATGCACTTTATGAACATTTTGATCGAATAAAATCTACACTAATAGAATCTGTCGAAGCGCTAACCGCAAATATGCGTAAGCGAGGAGGTGGAGTATTAGATATTGAGTTGGTAGATTTTAGTGCCCAAGAGGAGAATTATTACCAACTAAGAGTTTCTTTTGAGACCTGCGATAGTATGGGGGCTAATTTTATTAACTCTGTTCTGGAGCAATTTGGCTTAGAGTTAAAGGCATACCTGTCTAACCTCTATCCAAAGCAGCATTCAGAGGTTTTTATGGCTATCCTTTCAAACCTTACACCAAACTGTATAGTTAGGGCTTCTGTTTCTTGTCCTTTAGAAGCTCTGGACGCAATAAGTCCTGCATTTTCAGGAACTGAGTTTGCAGAGCGATTCCGCATGGCAGTTCGAATTGCCGAGATGGATCCTTATCGTGCAACAACACACAATAAAGGAATATACAATGGAGTAGATTCCGTTGTATTAGCTACTGGAAATGACTTTAGAGCGGTGGAAGCTTGTGGACATGCCTATGCAGCAAAGGATGGGTCTTATTCGTCCTTGTCGCATTGTACTGTCGAGGACGGTACCTTTAAGTTCTGGATCGATTTACCTATCGCATTAGGAACAGTTGGAGGATTGACGAAATTACATCCACTTGCAAATCTAGCATTAGAATTATTAGGTAGGCCTTCAGCGCAAGAGTTGATGACAATAATTGCCTCCGTTGGATTGGCACAAAATTTTGCTGCTTTACGTTCTCTTGTGACCACTGGTATTCAAAAAGGTCATATGAAAATGCACCTCAAGAACATACTCACACAGTTCAGTGCAAGTCCAAGTGAGGAAATAGCTGTCAATAGTTACTTTACGGAAAGAGTGATCAGTCATTCAGCTGTTAGAGATTTCATTATGGACCTTCGTGCACAATTAGAACAATAGATACAATCATTGGATACTAAATCTACATATTATAGTGCAGGTAAATTCTTATTGAGTGGAGAGTATTTGGTCCTTGATGGAGCCAAATCTGTTGGATTACCATGTACTTTAGGACAATCTATGGAGCTGAGCCAAGGGCCTGGAACAGGAAGATTAACTTGGTTGAGTTATACAAAAGATACCCAGCTTTGGATGTCTTGTATATTAGATTTAAAAGATCTTGAGGTTATAGAAACAAGTGATGTTTCATTTTCCACTCGCTTACAGCAAGTAATAAGAGCATGTTTGGATCTAGGTGCCTATCCGCTTGATCTAGCATTGGATTATACCTTCACTACAAGCCTTGAATTTGACCCCGCTTGGGGACTTGGTTCTTCCTCAACATTTATTGCAAATATTGCCGACTTCTTTAATGTCAACCCATATAAGCTTTTGGAAAGAACCTTTGGAGGATCTGGATATGACATAGCAGCTGCTCAAGCGAAGAGACCTTTTTATTATCAACTAAATGCTGGAGGCACAGAAGTTTCCTCTGTGGACTTTAGGCCTTCATTTAGATCGTCTCTGTTTTTTGTCTATCTCAATGAAAAACAAAATTCCCGAACAGGAATCAAGAGCTATAAGTCTGTAACAAAGAATAAAGACTCATATATTGAACGTGTATCTGCAATTAGCGAGTCGCTTATGTTGTCCGATACACTCAGTCAATTTAGTGCTTTGATTGATGAGCACGAACAGTTGATTTCAGAACTAATGGATATGCAACCAGTAAAGGATCGCTTGTTCAGTGATTTTGCGGGTTCTATAAAATCATTAGGTGCATGGGGTGGAGACTTTGTACTTGCTTGTAGTGCGCAAGGTCCTAAATATCTTGAAGCTTATTTTAAAGAAAAAGGCTACAATGTCATACTCGGCTATGACCAAATCATAAAATACGAATAGAATGGCTCGGTGGAAAAAAGCAGTGATTGAAGAAATCAATAGGATTAGTCCAACTACACAGACATTTATTCTGAAAATAGAATCGGAAGATCCGTTTACCTTTAAGGCGGGACAGTTTATAACGATGGATTTGCCCATAGGAGAAAAAAGATTGGATCGTTGGCGTTCTTATTCCGTATCCTCAGCACCTTCTGTAGATAACCGACTTGAACTATGTATCGTTGAAGTTGAAAATGGAAAAGCCTCACGGTATTTGTTTCACGAAGCACAAGTGGGAACAGAGCTAAAAATCAAAGGACCGGGCGGAACATTTTACTTGCCAGAAGTATTAAATAAACCTTCCGTATTTGTTTGCACGGGTACAGGTGTCGCTCCTTTTGCATCCATGTTGTTAGAACTGAAAAGTCGATCAGCCTTTGATCAGCCGGTACATCTTATATTTGGTACACGCACAGAGGATGGTATTCTGTATAGAGCATTTTTTGAGGAATTGGCAGCAAGTGAGCCTAAGTTTACCTATGATATCTGTCTTTCAAGAGCCGACGAATCTTGGAAAGGTCATCGGGGATATGTGCATGAGGTTTATGAACAGATTTATGCAAGCCAAGCTGATCAAGTAAATTATTATCTATGTGGCTGGTCGAATATGGTTGATCAAGCAATAGATATTTTGAAAAATAAGATGCAAGTTCCAACAGCAAATATTTTCCACGAATTATACGGTTAGTAAAAAATATTGCAAGTTGAAAAAATCAAGTTGAATAAAACATATTTCTATTCTAATTTGTAGGTCTATAGTAACCATTTAATTCAATTTTCTTGTGAATCAGGACACACTTAAACTTTTAAGATTAGCGAAAGGCTTTCTCGGATCCGAGGATGACTTTAAAGCAGTGCGTATCCTGAGGAAGTTGATCAAGGAAAAAAGGGGAGAACATTATCCTGCAGAATGGCTCGCCGAACTATACTTCAAAAGGAAGGAATGGAAACCTGCCTTGTATTATGCCCAATCGTCTTTTGATGCCAGTGAGAAGAAAGAAAAGCTGAATTATATTATAGGTATTGCTGCTACTGCACGTGGCAAAGTAAGCCTTGCTGACAAAGCTTGGAAAGCACTTGAAGTGTTTGAACAAGCTTGGAAAGGCATATATGTTGGTTTGTATTATGAGACCTATAATGAAAAGAAGATTTACAGGGCAGAGATGATTTCTCCATGCTTAGCAAGGGTGAGTTCAATACCGTTTCCCAATTCTACCTTATGTGTAGGTGATATTGTGCTTTTTGACAGACGAGGAACAGGAAGTGCATTCAATGAGGAGGAAAACATTGAAATCTATCCTTTTTTAGGTCGCCAAAAGCGCAGTTTTTATAAAGTGTTTTCCTGTAGGTTGGAGCCTTGTACGTTATCAGAGTTTAGAATGCTGATGTATCTGTGTCAGCGAAATCAGGTTTTTTTCGATGTTTGGTCAAATACGACTGTTCATTTTTTGGGTTCTAAAAAACAGAAAAATCCTGAAATTTATTTAGGTTTAGTGGATGCCAATGCGGGTAAATCTCATTATATCGCATTAGCCGGACAACGTAAGCTAGATATTCTTAAAGTTCTTTTGGACTGGAAGGGTATCACACACAAGTCTTACGATCTGTTGCGTAAGCACTAAACTTAAACAGCTTTATGAAACATCTCTTTAACCTAAGTTTTCTTGTTGTATTTATTTCGACTTTGTCCTTCGCTCAAAGTCCCTTGTTGTCTGTTCCTTTTGATAATGGTCTAGAGGAAGAGGTTGCGATGAACTTTGCAAGGATAGCGCTTGATTGTATGCATAAAGAATATCCAAACAAGCTAAATCAGGTATTAAAAACGGAGGCAGATCTCAGGACTCCTAAAGATTTACACCCTGCTTTTTATGGTTGTTTTGATTGGCATTCTTCTGTTCATGGTCATTGGATGTTGATCCGAATCATGAAACAATTCCCCAAGAATAAATTTGCAGCGGAGATACGGACTAAACTCGGTCAAAACTTAACTTCAGAAAATCTATTGGCTGAAGTGGCTTACTTCGAACAATCAAGTTCGAGTTGGGAGCGTACTTATGGTTGGGCTTGGCTACTTAAGCTTGCAGAAGAGCTTTACAGTTGGGATGATCCTCAGGGCCAAACGTGGTTCGCTAATATTGATGCACTTGCTGCGGTTGTCGCTAAAAAATACATAACATTTCTTCCTACGCAGAATTATCCAGTGCGTACAGGTGTGCATCCAAATACTGCTTTCGGTTTATCCTTTGCACACGATTATGCTTCGACGGTAGGAGATTTGAACCTAAAGAATATTATTGAAAAGCGGGCCTTGGATTATTATGCTCAGGATAAAAGATGTCCCTGTAGTTGGGAGCCTTCTGGAGAAGATTTTTTATCACCTTGTTTAGAAGAGGCCAACTTAATGGCTAGGATTATGCCTGGTCGAACATTCAAAAAGTGGTTTAGGCAGTTCTTTGCAGGAAATGGGCTTGATTATTATCAAACTCCTGCTGATGTAAGTAATCGCTCTGATCCAAAGATCGTGCACCTGGATGGCTTGAATTTAAGCAGAGCCTGGTGTCTATTTTATTTGGATAAGGCTACAGAGGGTACTTACCCAGCCCTAAGGTCTATGGCAGATGCTAACTTGAACGCCTCCCTCCCTCATGTTGCAACAGAGCATTACGAGGGTTCTCATTGGCTTGCTTCCTTCGCAATCTATGCACTAAGCCAAAAATAACAATATGGCAAAGCCAACAATCAGTATTCTGATGCCGGTATACAATGCTGCTCCATTTCTAGAAGATTGTATCGATTCTATACTTTCACAAGATTTTAGAGATTGGGAGTTGATTGCTGTAAATGATCAATCATTAGATGATTCGGCTTTAATATTAGAACGCTATGCTAAGCAGGATGCTCGCATAAAGCCCTTGAATAATACAAGTGAAAAAGGTATAATCCCTGCTTTAAGGTTAGCGTTTGAACACAGTAGTGGACGATTTGTCACTAGGATGGATGCTGACGATAGGATGCCTACATCTAAACTTAACCTCTTGTATAGCTTACTTGAACAAGCAGGTCCAGGATATGTTGCTACCGGAAAAGTAGAATACTTTTCCGACACCGTCTTGAAAGATGGTTACAAAAGATACGCATCCTGGTTGAATGGCTTAGTCGATCAAAATTGTCATGCTTTAGAAGTATTTCGTGAATGTGTTATTCCTTCACCAGCTTGGCTGATTGGACGATCAGATCTGTGTCGATGTGAAGCCTTTGATTCAGATCGTTATCCAGAGGATTACGATCTAGTTTTTCGTTTTTTTAGACATGGATTACAAGTAGCCTGCACAGATGAAGTTGTTCATTATTGGCGAGATCATGCTGATCGCACTTCAAGGAATGATGAAACCTATTCACAGAATGCATATTTTGATATAAAGGTCCATTACCTGCCTTTTTTCGTAGCTGATTCGAATAAGCAGCTGATTCTATGGGGAGCTGGTAGAAAAGGAAAACGCTTGGCTAAAAAATTAATTGATGCAGGTTTAAGCTTTTTGTGGACTTGTAATGTTGAGTCTAAATGGGGACATATCATCCAAGGCCAAGAAATGAAAGAACCTTCCTCGCTTTCGGCTTTAGAAAACCCCATGGTTTTAATCGCTGTATCTGGTCCTCAAGATCAATTAGACTTGGAACGTCAATTGAAAGCACAAGGATTGGAGAAAGGTATTTCTTATTATTTTTTCTGTTAGACTTATGGCATACGACTGGAATAAATTAAAACAGGATAGTATCATTGGGTTTTCCTACAGCAGTAGTGAGGAGGAGGCATTTTTAGGCCTCAAAGCAAAGGTGAAAGATCTTGTTAAGGCGAGTATTTTACTTCGGAGTAGTCCTGACTTTGTTGAGATAAAAGGGGAGACTGAACCTGGAGAATATAAAATAAGTCGCAAAATTTTGCCGGCATTAATCGCCGAAGAACTTCTAGCCTACATTGATGCAGATATTCCCTATGGATTTCAATACTTCGTTCGTTATTGCCATTATAATAAGTTTGCTCTGGATACCGATCTGGTTATTGATCTATATGATTTTTTTCAGTCAGACTCTTATTCAATAAAGTGGCTAAGTCTATTATTAGAGGATTTTCAGTTAGAAATGCTTTATGCATATGACGAGCAAAAGTCAAGGCTTAAAGAGCACGTACTAGAAATCAATGGTGACTTTCAACTAGATCTTATACTCCGGACTGCCCAGCGGACTTTGTGGAAGGCTATGCAGTCAGAAGATAAAAAAGTGTGTGGAGAAACTATGGACGCATTATCTGTTCAGTTGAAGAAACAGAGCAGTGAGTATTTGGATTATATTGAAACTTTATGGCTGAGGCAAATGGATCAAGATGGATTTCTTATAGCCGAAATTAACAAGGTGCTTGATACCTTGAAATCAGATAAAATCTCCTTTAAGAAATCCTCAAGTGCTGTATTTTTACAGGCAGTTCATTTTGGGGCTTTAAAACGAGCAATGGGAGTAGAGCATTTGAAAGCTATTATTGAAGTTCCTGAAGTTCTTAATGGATTTATCCACAATGTCCATGTGAATAATGATACCGAACATGCTTTTTGGCTGATTCAATCAATTCTTCAAAAAAGGATAGCAATAGATGATCATGTCCTTAT
>JAQXAY010000207.1 GCA_029252685.1 Saprospiraceae bacterium
CAACCTAAGACTAGATCTAAAATTCAAAAAATAAGAAGACGTATTGTTTTCTATAGGTCCGGTAAGCGTAACCGAAAAATATTGATCAGAAAAGTTTATTGTCCTTTTCGGCTCCGACACATTACCATCCTCCGAGAGTACATCTACAACCAGAGAACTCCCCTCATAGCGTGCAGGCGAAACTCCCTCATAAATTTTAAGCCCTTTTGTAACTTCATCTTCAAAAATAGAGATACTCCCATTTAATTTTAAGGGATCCATCATTCGCTCCCCATCAAGAAGAAATTGATTCATGTTTGATGGTGACCCTTTATAGGAAATGCCACCCTCCATCCGAAAAAACTGATCCACACCAGATATAAATAAAAACCGAGTAGGATCTAAAGACACTCCAAAGAACACCTTTTCTATTGAATTATTTGAAAAGAAAGGCAAGGCTGGTAGATCTTTAGCTTCCTTATGAATAATATAAGTATCAATTTCTACCGTCGCAAACCGCAGGAATTTATTATATACAATCTTATCTTTACGAAAGGCATTTGAAATAAGAACCCAACCACTTGCATTTACAAATTGGATGTGGGAAAAAGATAGCATTAGAGAATCTATTGCTTTGGGAATACGAATCGAATAAAAACCATTTTCATCAGTAACAGCTTGATACTTATTGTCCGCTGAGGTTACATGAACATCTACAATCCCACCCCCTGAGTCAGAAGATTGGACCCTACCAGTAATTGTAATCTCATCAACAACCCTTCGGTCAATAAGACTAACTGTCTGATCCTTGGTACTATATTCCAATCTATATTTAGTACCATCTAATAAATAATCAAGAATCTCTTGAACAGTAGCATTTACAAAGGTATGCTGCCTTATTTCTTTTCGCTTCGGTAAATTTACCGCACCAATTATATACGTAAGATTCAGTTCCTCAAGTACTTGAGGAACAATATTACTTAATTTGCCCGAAGAGACTTCAAACTCAGGAATTAGCTTTTGTTCTGTTTGGGCAAATGAAATTAGTGGGAATAGGATGAATACAAGTAATGCTAATTTCATTATCGCTCATTTGTCGTCTGCATTACAATATACAATAAGATAGTAAATATATCAATATTTATCATATACAAAAAAAGCCGCTCGGTGAGCGGCTTTTTTTTAGAGCGAATATTTTTAATTTTTACATTTACCTCCTGAAAAGATCCATGAATTATTATTTGGCAGCAAGTCTACATTTAAACCAAAGCTTTGCTTAAGAATCTGAATAACTGCCTCCGGATTATCATTATAGTTAAATGATAGTTTACAATTCTTAAATTTCTCACTCACATTTCCGTCCTGTATGACAATATCGAAATCATCCTCAAGCTGATCAACAAATATGGAATAATTATGAAACACATCTGCTGGAACATCATCCAAAAGCCAATCAAAATCTTTAAGTGAACGTCGTTTCTTCTTGATCAACTTCTTAGATCTTTTGTTAAATACTCCCTTTTCCTTTGCCGTGAGAAAGGTTCTTGACATGTTTGCCACAAAGGATACTTTACCTTCTCTTACAGTTACAGAAACTTCTTCTGAATCCTCAAGGTCAATTACAAATTCAGTACCTAAAACCTCAACCCCACCATCTTCAAAAGCTACACGAAAAGGTTTTGACTCATCTCTTGCGATATCAAACATACCCTTACCTCTTATTAGCTTTGCTGACCTATCGGTAAACAAACCTTCCGAATACACTAATTCAGAATTAGTGTTTAGGATGATTTCTGAACCATCCGGTAAACTGAAACTCTGCTTCTCAGAAGTAGTTAAATAAGTAATACTCGTTCCTTGAATGGATCTTGTACCATACCAAGCAAAAACCAGTAGCAATATAGTAGCAGCTACTTTTAACAAGCTATTTAATTGAATAAACTTGTTGCGACTTACTGGTGCGTCTTCGTGTTCTATTTGGGTTAGAAACCTCTTGAATGCAGCTTTTTTCGCCTCCTCATCAAATTCACTTTTAACGGAAGTGAGGAATAGAATCTTTGACAATTGTTCTTCGGTGCAGTCAGAATTGACTTTCTTCCATTCACCCAAAGTACGTTTATCATCACTATTCAAACTATTTGAATATGATAGTTTTTGCATAGACTGTATTATTATCCTTTTCCAATTTTGGATTATGTTCATTTATAAGACAGAATTATTCACTATATCCCCTAGTCCCAAAAAGACAAAAGTAACAAGAGCGACATTTGACTTTATTAGATTTAAGTGAGGATAAGCTTTAGAAAATTTTTCTTTCAATTCCTTTAGTGCTCTACTCATTTGATTTTCAACCGTTTTTACTGACTTACCCAATCGACTTGCTATCTCCGCATTACTTAAATGGTCAAATCTGGACATTTCAAAAACTATTCGACATTGTTCCGGCAATTGAGCTATATAATCTAATAAGCGATCTGACATTTCTGAAGCTTCTAATAAACTGTGGGAATCAGAATATGCGCTTTTCTTAAACTCGAGGGCACTAATATCTTCTTTAATGATCTTAGAATTACTCTTCAAGTAATTCAGGCATTTGTTCTTGACCATCGTGCTCAAATATCCAGCTAAAGAACTGGAAATCCGAATCTCACCTCTCTTCTTCCAAAGGCTATAATATACCTCTTGACAAATATCTTCAGCCAATTCTTTATCTCTCAAATAGGCCAATGCTCTTCGCATCATATTACCACCATAAAGCTCGATTACAATCTGAATAGCCTTTGGATCATTTCGCTTTAATGCAGTTAAAATATCTTGATCTGACACTCCCTTCATTTAGTACAAAAGAATTTAAAAATGGTTATAAATCAATAATTGAAACTAATTCACAATTATATAAATATATGTATTTATTGAATAAATAATATCAACATGTAATTTTACTTACGTTTTTTATTATTTACCCTTGTAATTTCATATTTTCGGTACTTTATGCTTATTAAGACATTCGTGAAATAACCTATTTACCTAAATATTGACAATGAAAAAATTTCTTACTCTTTTTTCAATGTTCTTTGCAGTTCCCTTAGGTCTTCTTGCTCAAAATGCAGAAGAATCTAAAAGTATTTCTCAAAGAATAAACGAAGCTGTGCAACCTGCTACAGATGCAGTATCATCTATTGTATTTTTCCCGCTGCCTGGCACTACAGGACAAAATGCCTTTCCAATAGTTATCATCTTCCTCCTATTGGCAGCATCGTTCTTCACCGTTTATTTTAGGTTTATTAATATCAGAGGATTTAAACTGGCTATCAATACAGTAAGAGGTAACTACACTAAAAAGGGTGAAGAAGGCGAAGTGTCGCACTTTCAAGCATTGACAGCTGCATTAAGTGGTACAGTAGGTTTAGGTAATATTGCTGGAGTTGCAATTGCTATATCTTTAGGTGGGCCTGGAGCAACATTTTGGATGATCATCGCAGGACTTTTAGGTATGTCTTCGAAGTTTGTAGAATGTACCTTAGGTGTAAAATATAGAGATATAGGCCCAGATGGCACCGTTTACGGTGGTCCGATGTATTACCTGAGAAAGGGATTGGGTGAAATGAAATTAGAATCATTAGGCAAAGGACTTGCAATATTCTTTGCTATTATGTGTGTTGGAGGATCATTTGGAGGTGGAAACATGTTCCAAGCAAATCAAGCAGCTGCTCAATTCATAGATATGATTGGCACGACAAATCCTAATGCAAGTTTATTCTTCGGCTTCGCTGTTGCAGCCATAGTAGCTGTCGTGATAATTGGCGGAATCAAAAGAATTGGATCTGTAACAGAAAGAATCGTTCCATTCATGGTTGGTATATACCTGCTTGCTGCATTTGTTGTAATCGGTGCAAACATCAGTAACGTACCAAGTGCATTTGGACAAATCATCTCAGGAGCGTTCACCCCTATGGGTATTGCTGGTGGTTTCATAGGAGTCTTGATTCAAGGATTCCGAAGAGCTGCTTTTTCGAACGAAGCAGGTGTAGGTTCTGCGGCTATTGCACATGCAGCAGTTAAAACTAAGCAACCGGCATCTGAAGGTATAGTTGCACTTCTTGAGCCATTTATTGATACAGTTGTAGTTTGTACGATCACTGCATTAGTTATCATTATAGCAAATGGAGATGGATCCATTATGGTTTATGGCCAAAAAGCAGGTGGTGTTACTGAAACTTCAGCAGCATTCGCTACAGTACTTCCATGGTTCCCTTATATCCTTACTGTAGCGGTTGTATTATTTGCTTTCTCTACTATGATTTCTTGGTCTTATTATGGCCTTCAATCTTGGATGTATCTATTCGGTCGTTCAAAGAAAGCAGAATATAGCTATAAAGTACTATTCTGCATCATGGTAGTGATTGGTTCATCAGCATCGCTTTCTGCAGTTACTGATTTCTCTGATGCCATGATATTCGCTATGTCTGTACCAAACCTTATCGGTTTGATCATTATGCGTAAAAAAGTAAAAGAAGAGCTTTCAAAGTATTTCGAATACGTAAAGAACTTTGTTAAATAATTTGAAAACTGTTTCAACTTAAAAAGGCTTGACTTATATTGAAGTCAAGCCTTTTTTAATATATATACTATGCGCCGTCTTACTCTTTTAATCTTATTTACCCTTCTAGGACTTTCTAGCAATGCACAGAATAATCCGGAGAACAGTTTTGTTTCAAATCCAAATACAGAACATGTAGTCCTATTTATACCCAATGAGTCCTTTGGTATTAGTCAAGAGTTGGCTGGAGAGGTAGCTAAATACAATGCCAAGAACCATATAGATCTTAAATTAGATCTAAAACAATACAGAATACCTTTTCTCTCAAGTAAGGCTACTATCCTTGTTAGAACCTTTAAATCGTATTCCGTTGCAAACAATTACATTAAAACTATTCAACAAGAAAACCCTGATTTCATAAGAGGACAGATATTAGAATACACCTGGGTGATTTCAATAGATAACTTTAATACCTTGATTCGATCCAAAGACAAAAATTCCTACCTTGCCTTTCTTGAAACTTTGAAGTAGCTATTATTTAGCCAGCTCAAGAACCTTATCCATTACTACTGGATTTTTCACCAATCTAAAGTGTCCATAGCCCTTTGTAGTGAACAAATGTGAACCTTTGATATGATCTACAATATAAGTAGCTCTATCCATTGGTATAAGCGCATCCTCTTCATCATGAATGACAAATACTTCATTAATATTTAGTTGCCCAAGTTTACCAGATAAGGAAAAGTCAGCAGCACTTTCAATTTTAAAGTGCTCAAAAACAGCTTTTAAAAATTTTGAACGAAGCCCTCCAGTCAAACCAAACATTTTAATTGCATTACCAACTATATTATCAAATGAATCTGGAGCAGCGAGCATTATCAAACGGTCTAATTTCTGATTTGGCTTAATAAAACTATTATAGTACATCCATGTAACTGAACCTATACTATGTGATATTACAGTACTTATTTCAGGGTTTATATGAACCAAAGCCTCCACCGCTTCAGCATATAGTCTAACAGAACAGGCACTGCCTGTAGACTCTCCATGTCCTGGTGCATCCAATGCATATACCTCAAAGCCTTTTTTCAAAAGTC
This sequence comes from Saprospiraceae bacterium, assembly GCA_029252685.1. GTDB lineage: Bacteria > Bacteroidota > Bacteroidia > Chitinophagales > Saprospiraceae > AM-2324. Next base: position 5,617 of record JAQXAY010000207.1, read on the forward strand.
CAGGAACAAAACCTCGTAGAGCTGTTCCACGACTTTGCCAACCATGCAGTAGTAATACTTTTTTTGTTCCACTACCCCACTTATACGTTCTTATCTTGTTATCCCCAACTTGAATAAAATCACGCTCCGCTGATTCAAGCAACTCATCCCGTCTTCTGTGCTTAGCGCGGTATAAAGGAGATGAGAACAACCTTAAAGCTAAGCGAATCGAAACAGCAGGAAGCAGTTTTCCAATTGTTTTAAAATAGGCTTGCAGCAACTTTATAAGTGCTTTCGGAGGCTGCTGTAATTCGTTTACCGACTCGAAAGGCTCTGGATTTGTTACCAGATGCGTAATATTATTTTCTTGGACCAAAATTAATTGTTTTGTAAGTGTGCAAAAGTATAACTTGATTCAGATATATTTCATCTAGACTTTAAATTTAAAAGCACTTTAACACAAAAAATTGTTATCCTTACAGCTTTATGAATAAAACATATTTACAATTAGGGTCCAACGAAGGAAATAGCTCTGAATTATTAAAAAAGGCTATAGAATTACTAGAAAAACAGGCTGGTGAGCTAATAGAAGTGTCTGCCCTATACGAAAGTGAAGCATGGGGAAAAAAAGATCAGAAAAACTTCTTAAATATGGTTCTTGAGTTAAATACAACTCTAAGCCCCAATGAACTGCTTAGTACAGTACTATCTATAGAGGAGCAGCTCGGTCGAGAAAGAAAAGAGCACTGGGGACCAAGAACCATGGATATAGATATATTATTTTATAATGCTGAAATAATAAAAGAAAGTCCTAAATTAATCATACCCCATCCTAGAATCACTGAAAGAAAATTTGTCTTGCTTCCAATGAATGAAATTGCAGCAGATTTTATTCATCCAATTTTTAAAAGAAGCATTGCACAACTTTTATTTTTGTGTGAGGACTCAGGTAAAGTCTGGAAAATTTGAAATCAATAAACATGTTCCCTTATAAATTCATAGCAATAGAAGGTAATATTGGAGCGGGTAAGACTACCCTATCCAAAATGATTCACAAAGAATCAAGCTGTAAACTCATACTTGAACAGTTTACAGACAACCCCTTTTTACCTTTCTTCTACGAAGACCCAAAGCGCTATTCACTACCTGTTGAATTATTCTTTATGACGGAGCGTCACAAGCAACTTCAGAAAGAACTCAGCCAAAGTGACCTGTTCTCAGATTTCATATTGTCTGATTATTACTTTATCAAGACCTTGTTATTTGCAAAGAATAATTTAAATGAAGAGGAATATCGTCTATTTAAACGCCTTTTCAATGTATTGAATTCTACCTTTCCTGAGCCAGAGCTTATTGTTTATCTATACAGATCCGTTGATAATTTACTAGAAAACATAAAGAATAGAGGAAGAGAGTTTGAACAAGGAATAAAAGGAAAATACCTTGATGATATTCAAAAGGCTTATCTGAATTACTGGCGCTATTTTTAGAAGTACAGTAGACGATAGCCACCCAATGGCCTTTGGTTATAAT
>JAQXAY010000209.1 GCA_029252685.1 Saprospiraceae bacterium
ATAAGCGATATTTAATCTATTATTCTAATTCTGGATACGTAGATATATTTGTATACTGTCAAGTTTTCTAGTTAGTCCGAAATATATCTACGTATCCAGAATTAGTATAATAGATTTAATATCGCTTATACTTATTTTTTATTTATAAAATCTCATGATGAAAAGGTTATTATCCCTGATCCTCTTCTTTGGATCAATCCCCGTTTTAATACATGCTCAATCTTTGAGTGTAGGAACTAAACAAGCAAACCTAGGTGAAACGATCTGTTTAGATCTAAATACGGAGGATATATCTAATATGCTCACCGCCCAGTTTACCATCGACTATTTTTCAGAACATATCGAATATGTAGGTGTTGAAAATTTTTCCTTATCCGAAGATCCACCAGTAAACAGTTTTTCGAATCATATTCCGGGTTATGTTACTTTTTCTTGGATTGCAGATGACTTGGTGAATGGTTATGACCTTGAAGACGAGGAGGTGATATTTCAAGTTTGTTTTAAAGTCTTAACGGATGATATAACTGTTCCGATTTACCTTACCGCTTCCCCTACAAGTGTAGAGATTACAGACAAAGATCTTAATATCTTAGATGTAAGTCTTGGCCTTGGACTTATTGTAGTGGGTAATGGCAATATGGTAGAGGATCCGATTGTAGATATTCCTGACCCGCTGTTTAAAAGTGATATACTTTTGAAGGGCTTTGACCTTAACAATGACGGTGAGTTACAGGAAAGTGAAGCAAAGGATATCTTTTCATTGCATTCGAATGATCTGGCCATAGAGACTGCTGAAGGAATTCAGTATTTTACAAATCTTTCGAATTTAAAGTTGATCAACAATCAGCTTACCATATTAGATGTGTCGAATAACTTGAATTTAAAATCTTTGGAGTGTCAAGGCAATAGTATAGACACAATCACTCTAGCTCCAGATTTAGAGTTTTTGAATTGCTCACAGAACAATATTAAAAGTATTGCATTAGGCGTGAGCCCCAAGCTGACTGTAGTAGTTTGTAGGATGAATCAAATTGATTATCTAGAAGTGTCTAATCTCTGGCAATTAGAAGTACTGGACTGCAGTGTGAATAAGTTGGATGGTCTTATTCTAGGGAATAATGCCCAGTTAGAATTATTAGTTTGCTCGGAAAATAACATAACTGAGCTCGACCTTACTTCTAATCCTGATTTGGAATATTTAGATTGCTCGTCCAACCAGCTTTTGGAATTAGATATTGAAGATCACCTCTTTTTTGAGGTTGTTTATTGTCAAGATAATTCTATTGAAGAATTGAATTTGTTTTCTGCTACTGGACTTGAAAAACTCGATTGCAGCCGAAATAATATTGACGATCTTGTATTTAATCAGTTTCCGGAATTGACTCAATTGCGATGTGGAAATAATCTACTATCTGATTTAGATTTTTCCTCCATGACTAAGCTTTCTATTCTAGAGTGTCCCCTTAATCAATTTGAATCCTTAGACTTAGCCTCAAATCCATTATTGAGTGTTTTGGATTGTTCCACAAATGCTCTTTTTGATTTGGATCTAAGTGCCAATATAAAGGTGAGTTTCCTGAATTGTGCAGATAACTTTTTAAATAATATTGATGTATTGATGTTGGATGATTTAATCGAATTTGATTGTTCTGAAAATACACTCGCTAGCATTGATCTGGTGGGATTGAATGAGCTGTCTGTCTTGAATTGTTCTTCTAATCTTTTAACAGATTTGGACTTAAGCACAAATACTGGACTAACTGCATTGGATTGTTCTGTAAATGAGATTAAGGAGCTCAATATTAAAAATGGACAAGAACACGAGGTACTTGATTTTTCTCAAAATATTTCCATGACTGCGGTATGTGTGGATTTTGCAGAGCAGGAACAAGTTTTAGCCTTGGTTGATTCCTATGGCTATTTGGATTGTCAAGTGTTTTTGGATTGTGATATGGTAGCAACGACGGAAGTTTTGGATGCCAGTATTCGTATTACACCAAGCATTGTTCAAGATGCTCTATTTATTGAGTACAATCTATTAATTGATCGATTCTATATATTAGATTCAAGTGGTCGAATAGTTATGGAGTGCAAAGATATTCGCGATGATGCCAGCATGGAATTAGATATGTCCACTTTCAGTGCAGGGATTTATTTTGTCAATGTTTTTAGTTCAAATGGCTTGTATTCTGAAAAAATAATCAAACTTTAATCAGAAGTATAACTATGGTACTATCTCGTTTGAACGTTCAGGCTGAGCTTATTGAAACTTAAGACATAGAGCATGTCTTTACCTAATTTCAAATATAAAGCAAATGAACTTGTTATGGGCATTTAATAAGCTGCATCATAATTCGGAATGCCTTTGTTTATAGCCTTAAAGCCGAGATATGCCTAAGCCTTTGGAAGCTGATAATGGATTTTTAATGTAATTAGGGACTTGATTTTGAACGAACATACTTTTATATTGTTAATTAATTGTAATTACGAATAATTAAACATCTGATATGAAACGGGGCGACTTTTTGAAGGGAGGCTTAATAACTGGTTTAAGTGGATTACTTGGACTAAAAAAAGGGAGAGGATCTTCGAGCAGTTCTACTTATGATCGGCTTATGGATCAGGTAGGTTTCAATCATATCCAAAATAAAGAATTAATAACAATGAATACTGTTCTTCATAAAGCAAACACTAGGGGACATGCTAACCATGGGTGGCTAGATTCAAAACACAGCTTTAGCTTTGCCAATTATTACAATCCAGAGCGTATGCATTTTGGAGTACTTCGTGTGTTGAATGACGATAGTGTGGCTCCCGGCAGAGGTTTTGGTAAACATCCTCATGACAATATGGAAATCATTTCTATTCCCTTATCGGGAGATTTAGAACATGAAGATAGTATTGGAAATGTAGCTGTTATCAAAGCGGGTGAAATTCAGGTGATGAGTGCGGGGACTGGAATTACACATAGTGAATTTAATAGAAAAAAGGATGAAGATGTTAAGTTTCTGCAGATTTGGATTTTCCCAAGAATCAAGCAAGTAGAACCTCGATATGATCAGATTACTATAAAGGATCTAGCCACTGAGAATGAATTCTATCAAATTCTTTCTCCTGAAGTCTCAGACGCTGGGGTATGGATTCATCAAGATGCTTGGTTTCACATGGGTGATTTTGATGCTGATAAATCTAGTTGTTACGAAATAAAAAAAGCTGGTAATGGAGTCTATGCTTTTGTATTAGAAGGAAGAGTAGAGATTGAAGGTCAAAAACTAGGACCAAGAGATGGATATGGAATTTGGAATGTTGATTCTTTTAATTTCAAATCAACTACAGATTCAAAAGTTTTATTGATGGAAGTGCCTATGGAATTAGGTTAATACGTTTAGCATTCGATAAATTCCTTTTAATAGCTAAAAATAGAAAGATGTAAATATCTTTCTATTTTTTTGCAAATTACAGGATGAACAAGCGCACAATAAATTACATTTGGCTAACCTCATTATTGGTCTTTCCTATCGTTTTATGGATACTTCCTGGTGATTTTTTTGATAATGGAACACTTGTTTTGTGCCCTTCTAAATTAGTGTTTGGCTTAAATTGTTCCGGTTGCGGACTTACCCGCGCTACTATGCATATCCATCATCTTCAATTTGATCAAGCTTATTCGTTCAATGTATTGAGTTTTTTGTTTTATCCATTCTTGGTATATCTATGGTTTCGATGGCTTATAATTGCTTCAAAGAGTGCCGGTTTATTTCACGAGTAATAAAAAAATATTGGTTTTCAAACTTGCATTTTTTATGAAGTAGTATTAGATTTATAGCATAACAAAAAAAATATGTTTAATTATTCTTCAAATATGATGTGTATGTGTTGTTGTATGCTTTTGCATGCAAGGCCTTCCATTATTATTTGATAGTATATAATTAATACTAAAAATATATAAGGCCTTTGCAACTGTTGCGAAGGCCTTTTTTTTATTCAAAAATTTCTGACTTATGTTCTATTCTATAATGTGTTGTATGATGGTTATGTGTATGGTTATGTGTATGGCATACCTGCGACCCTCGTATTACTATTAGGAATAGAAGATAAATTAATTTCATTCAATCCTCTTTAGTAATACACTAAAGGGGATTTTTTTTTGACCTTAAATCATTTAACAATGAGCAATTTAAAGAAAGCGACTAATGCTTTACACGCAGGACACGACACAACTCTTACGGAAGGAACAAGAGCTGTGCCTATTTATCAATCTACATCCTATGTCTTCAATGATACGGATCATGCTGCAAATCTTTTCGGACTTAAAGAGTTCGGCTTTATTTACACAAGACTAAATAATCCGACTAATGATATTTTGGAGAAAAGACTTGCAGCAGTAGAGGGGGGGATAGGCTCTGTTGTTTTTGCATCTGGTACTGCCGCTATTTCAACTACATTTCTGACTTTATTCAAAGCAGGGGATCATATTGTTTCATCGAGCAGTTTGTACGGTGGTACATTTAATCTACTTAATGTTACACTGCGAAGATTTGGTATTGATACTAGTTTTGTAGATGCGGATGAACCTTCTAATTTTCAAGATTCTATACAGGAAAATACTAAAGCAATTTTTATAGAGTCCCTAGGTAATCCCAAGTTGGATGTATTGGATATAAAGGCAATTGCTGTCTTTGCAGAGAAGCATGGAATCCCTTTGATAGTAGATAATACAATTGCTACTCCTTCTCTACTTAATCCAATAGAGTATGGAGCACATATAGTCATTCATTCATTAACTAAGTTCATTGGTGGGCAAGGTAGTTCTCTTGGCGGTGTTGTAATTGATTCGGGGACATTTGATTGGTCAAATGGAAAGTTTCCCGAGTTTACCGAACCATCAAAAGGATATCATGGACTTAAATATTACGAGGCATTAGGCAATCTGTCCTTTTTAGCAAAGCTAAGGATTGAAGGGCTTCGTGATCTTGGAGGAGCACTTAGTCCTTACAATGCTTTTCAGTTGATACAAGGGCTAGAAACTCTAGAGGTGCGAATTCGTCAGCATTCAAAAAATGCACTTGAGATCGCTAGATTTTTAGAGTCGCGACCAGAGGTTGCTTGGGTTAATTATCCGGGACTTGATAGCAGTAGGTATCATGAGCTTGCTAAAGCATATTTGTCCAAAGGGCAAAGTGGTATCGTAACTTTTGGTTTGCATGGAGGCTTTGAAGCAGCTAAAGCATTTACAGATGAGACAGAGATTTTTTCATTGCTAGCGAATATTGGCGATAGTAAATCATTGATAATACACCCAGCAAGTACAACGCACCAGCAGTTGAATGCTGAACAACAAGAGCGATCTGGAGTTACGCAAGATCTTATACGTCTATCTGTGGGATTAGAAGACACGGAAGACCTGATCAATGATATTAAG
>JAQXAY010000215.1 GCA_029252685.1 Saprospiraceae bacterium
CGGAAAGTATTACAATTGAAGATATTCGTTCAACACCAGATGTTGATGCAGGAGCTGAAGTAGTAAATCTTAATTGTGATCCTAGTACTGTGATTTTGAATGGGTCTTCTTTTAATCCAGGGGTTGCTTTTGAGTGGTCTTTTAATAGTACAGTTGTTGGAAACGAATCGAACTTTGAAGCTTCTGCAATAGGTGTCTATACTCTAACTGTAACAGACCCAACGAACGATTGTACAGCGAATGCAGAAACTACTGTTGAATCAGCAGTACTACCAACTGTATCTGCTGGCTCAAATGTAGAGTTTGGTTGTTTAGACAATACGACTCAACTAAATGGTTCATCAACAGATGATGTTACTTATTTATGGACTGGAAATTGTGTTGATACTCCGAATATTGCTGCCGCTACGGTAAGTTGTCCTGGTATCTATACTTTAGAAGTAGTAGATAATATTACGGGATGTGTTTCTTTGGATTCAACAGAGGTGATTTTAGTATATGATGTTGATTTTGCAGAGGCAAGTTTAACAAGTGATCCTTGTGTTACGGAAGAAGTGCAATTTGACGGTAATATACCTGCCGCAGGTGTTACAGGTTTATGGACAATAAATCCTACATCTGCAGTTATTGATAATCCTGCTGATCAGAGTGTGGTACTATTTGATCTTGAGCCAGGAGCTTACACTGCTACGTGGACATTGTCTACAGATAATTGTCCTGAATATTCATCAAGTGATGTCACCTTTGATGTTTTAAGTGCGCCAGTCGCTAATGATGACGCGATAGTTATTGATGACAATAATAGCTTTGGACAAGTTGATCTTTTGGATAATGATGTACTTACTTCAGGATACAACTACTCAGTTACCGTAAATGGTACGCCAGGTGTTGGAGACTTTATTGTTTCAGATTCAGAAGTAGAGTATACTCCAACAGCATTATTGTTTGATGGTAACTTTGACATTACTTACGAAGTTTGTGTAGAAGGTTGTGAGAATCTTTGTGCAGAGGGCTTGCTAAATATTTTGATCAATAGATCAATAGATGCAGATGCAGACTTTCCGAATACTATTACTCCCAATGGAGATGGACTAAATGATGAATTTAGATTTGATATATTAAGTTCAAGTCCAGGAAAGTATCCTGATAATAATATGATTATTTTCAACAGATGGGGCGATGTCGTTTTCCAAGCTACACCTTATACCAATAATTGGAGTGGTCAGAATGAAAGCGGTCAAGATCTTCCTGAAGGAACTTACTATTATGTTCTTGAGTTGGATGTTGCAAATGGAATTATCTTGAATGGTAGCATTACTGTTCTTAGATAATCTTATTTATAAATAATCAAAAAGCCTCCAATGACTAATTGGAGGCTTTTTTTATGAAAAAAAGTCCTTAGTTCAATCATAAGTTTGGCGTTTGGAACGTTTATATTATTTTGACGCTAATTTAAACCAAGGTCTTATATGCGATATCTTTTGCTCTCCTTATCACTTGTTTTTTTGGCTGTTTTTGCAAATGCTCAATCTTTCATAAAGGTTGAGGTGCTAAATGGTAGTTCTACCACTACCTGCACAGATGCAAACTCGGAACCTGAGAATTTGTGGGGAGTAAATATAGAGGGAGAAGGCTATGATTATTATGCACCCTCAGGGTTTTGTGAATTAAATGCTCCAAATATTCAATACGAAAGTTTTTTTCCATGCGGAGACATACTTCAGGATTCTATTGAGGTTTGTTTTAGGGCAATGGAGTTTGATGGTTTTACTTATTGTCTAGTGAATGGAGAGTGTATAGAGGATATTTGTAAAAATTTTCCAGTTCCTACTATGGGCAAGACCTTTCATACCCTTGAATTGCCAAGTGGTGGAAGTTCAGAAGGTGTTTTAGAATTTTCAATTGCTGGATTTGAAGCAAGTACACCTGCTTATGATGATATATGTGCAGCAATTGATTTAGGGCTAGTCAATATTGGCGACACTATAGGTAATGCAAATCTAGGAATCTATCACAATCATTGTACATCCAATGTTGGAGAGATTGATACCTATCCTTTAACAGGCTGGTTTAACAACAATGGAATTTGGATAACTTTTACAACTGGGAGTGAAGAAACGCCATATATTGATTTAATCATGAAGTCAGACCCAGAAAACCTTGGTGACCCTGTTAGTTTTCAGATGGCCTCTTTCTTTAGTGATAATGATGCATGTGACGGAACATTGGATTATTTCGTACAGTATTTCGATGTTTCAGATAATGATGAAACAATGATCTTGAATTGTATTCCTCCCAATACAACCTTTTATATCCTTGTTGATGGTGTTGCAGATCAAGCAGAAACCTTACAAGGGATATTTGGACTTTCTATAGAGGCATACGATGCCCAAGTTGCAGCCAATGATAAATGCGATGCAATGGATTTTGGTCAAATTCCAGAAGGGGGAGAAGTTATGACTACAGAAATACAAGTTAACCGCTGTGCAGATGCTTCAGGGGAACCTAGTATTCCAATATTTTCTTCGGAAAGGACGGTATGGTATACGTTTACAACTCCTTCCTCTGGTAATGTTCTTGTAGAAGCATTTACAGATACAATCAAAGAAAGTATTGATCTCGAACTTGCTATTTTTTCTTCAACAAACGATGCCTGTTTCGGCAGTTTTGTGCACGAAAAGAGTTCTCACGATTCTAATTCCTTCGATGAGGTACTTGTGGGTAGCTGCTTGGAGCCGAATAGACAATATTGGCTTCTTGTAGATGGACAAACAGATAATGTTAAGGGGTCATTTCACTTAAAAATATCTGATGGTGGGCCAATCCAAACATTCTTTCCCATTGATGGATTTATTTGCTCTGGAGATTTTTATGAAGTGGGGTCTAATACATACTCAAACTCTGGAGTGTTTTTAGATACCTTTATTTTGGCCAATGGTTGTGATAGCATTATCGAGACGACCTTAGTTGCTTATGATGCAATATCTTCGGATTTAATAGAGCTACAAGAGGCTACTGCTTTAGGTATCAATGATGCTTCTGTTTTGGTCAATGTTTCGGGAGGTACTGGCGTATACTCGATAGTATGGGAAAACGGAAGTACTGAGTTTCAACAGAATGATTTAATTGGAGGAGATACGATATGCTTTTTGATAACGGATGATTTTGGATGTGATTTTTCCGATTGTATTGTTGCTCCATTCAACAACAATATCGTTCCAGACATAACACTTCAACCTGTTCAATGCTATGGTGATGATAGTGGTGTGATTGGAATTGCAGCATTTAATGGTGTTGCACCATATGATGTGACTGTTGTTCAGCCAAATGGAGATGTAGTAGTATTTCAACTCCCTTTCGATAATATAGGTTTTGAACTCCTGGATCTTTTTGCAGGGACTTACAATTGCACCATCACAGATATAAATAACACAATAAATTTTGATATTGAATTAACTCAAAATGATTCTTTGTCATACACGGTATTGAATGAATTACCCATAAGTTGTTATGGCGAGTGTGATGGTCTAATTGAGCTGCAGATAGCAGGAGGTGTACAGCCATATTTTTATGCTTGGAATACTGGAGGTAATCAATCTGAAGAGTCAAATCTTTGTGCTGGAAGCTATGAATTGACTGTAACAGATTTTCTTGGTTGTTTAAATGTCTTTGAAATAGAAATCACAGAACCAGATTCCATAAATGGATTTATTGCTGTGAATAGCGATGTGAACTGTAAAGGCGATGAAACTGGTGTATTAGAATATATTACAAGTGATGCTTCTTTAGATTTTATTTGGTCTAATGATTCAACAAATACTTTAAATGAAAATCTAAGTGCTGGAATCTATACGATTACAGTTTCTGACCAATTGGGTTGTTCTAAAGTGTTAGTCGAGGAAATAATGGAGCCTGAATTTGACCTCTCCGGAGAGATTCTTCTCGATAAACCCATAAAATGCTTCGGAGAGACGAATGGGGCATTGAATGCTTTGGTATTTGGTGGGAATGGAAGTTATTCATATAGCTGGAATACAAACTTTGATATGCAGCTTATCAGTGATATAGGGCAGGGGTTCTATTCTGTTTCCGTTGTAGATGAAAAAGGATGTGAGATAGAATTGGACTATGATCTTGTTCAGCCAGACTTACTTCAAGGATCAGTTGATAAAAAAGATGTACAATGTTCCGATACTGAATTTGGTGGTTCTATTCTTTTGAATTATTTGAGTGGAGGGACAGGGGCCGTAGAATATTCCGTTGATGGGTTCTTTTTTCAGGAGGATAATGAGTTTAAATTCTTAGCTCCCGGATTCTATGATGTTATTATTAAGGATTCATTCAATTGCGAATGGTCTGAAAGTTTAGAAATTAAAAGTCCAGAAGAAATCAGTGTTTTATTGACTGGACTCAATTCAATAGAGCTAGGAGAGGAGCTGTACACAGGCACTATCCTCTCAAATCCTAACCTTCAAACCACGTGGTTTATCAACGGAGAGCCCTTTGATTGTGACAATTGTACTGAGCTATATTTAGATCCTTTGGAAGATGTCTCAATTCTGGTAGTTGCCAAAGATACAGCTTCCAACTGCGAAACTCGAGATGCTATCAATGTAGAGGTTCGAGAGAATTTAAACCTTTACTTCCCGAATGTTTTTAGTCCAAATGGCGATTCTTTCAATGAAAAGTTTTATCCCTTTCAGACTAAAAATACAGAGATCGTTAAAGAATTCAGCATTTTTAATAGGTACGGACAGTTGTTGTATAGCGCCTCAGATTTTGCACCAGGTGATGAAAATTATGGCTGGGATGGAAAGGTAGATGGTAGGCCTGCAAGCATAGGCGTATATACCTTTTATGCAAATATTGAGTTTATAAATGGCAAGGAGGTTATATTCAAAGGTGCGGTTACCTTGGTTCGTTAGTGCTTGTATGTTGGATTGCAATTCTTTGTTTTTCCTCTTAAAAGAAGCCCTCAGCTCTAAATAAACTTGATTTGTAAGTGCTATTAAGCCCATATTGTAATTCGTGTATAGTCATCATTGATAGCTATACATTAACTCCAGATTACAACTATGAGCAAAACGAGAAATACTTCTCCTACAAAAAGGGTTTTATCTATCCTGCGTATAAGTCTATGCGCCGCTCTTCTTTGTATTTTCCCATTTTTACTTGAGGCTCAAAATGATTTAAGTACTTCTATAGGTCTTGTAGGCGTTGACAATGCTTCTGAACAGGGTTGTGGGTACATGAATCGCATCTATGTGCTTCAGTTGGAAAATTCAGGTAATAGCAACCTTTCAGGCTTACAGATTGAATTGCCTTTAGGTCAAGCTAATCAGCTTGGTGATGCCTTAATTGATATAGTGGATATTGAAGTACTAGGATCGATTTCTAGTTACACGCCTGCGATAAATATTGATTTTGATGCATCCTCTGACCCTGTATTAATGGGTGATTTGGCTATGAATGCAGGGGATCAAATATCTGTTCGTATTGAGATAGAGCTTGATCCTTCGGACCTTAGTTTACTTTCAAATACAGGAATTCAAGCATTTGCCTATCAGTTTAATCAAGCCACAGGGTCTAATGAACTATTAGATGCTTCAGATGGAGGCTTTCTTTATGAATATACTACTTGGAATCAGCCCGGTGATACCGGAGGATCTGATGATCCATTAGTTTTTGATATTAGTTATTTGACGAGTCAAATACTTTCACTGAATAATAATTTAAATATCTCCCTTGGGCAATCATGTTCATTGGATTTGAATATTGATATGCTAGCGGAGAACCCCTCTCCAGGAAGCACAGAATTAGAATTGCCCTTTGGGGGATATTATGATTATCAGCTTTATGATAATTCAAACCAATTGATTGGTTTCGATGATCTTCACGAGCATTTGGGGGAATCTATAATGATTCAGATTACCCATGTGGTTTCTTGTGCATCGTATTGGACACAGATACAAGTAGGGGATAACCTTCCCCCAGCCTTTGAAAACTCCTATACCGCTGATACGGTCAGTTGTTTTATGGATTTTAATACCCTAGAAGCACCGATTGCTTATGATAATTGTGGATCAGTGAGCTATCATTTAGTTCAGCAGGAATTTGTTGATTCAAATATCTGTGATGATGAGACAGAATTGGTTAGACGGTATTGGGTCAGTAGAGATGAATCTTTGAATGAAAGTACTACTGCTATTCAAGATATTTTTATTGTAAGGGACTATCAAATTGATTTTCCAAATGATCAGACCATTGAATGCACCGTATACAATGCTTCTAATGAAGTTATTGATGCAACTCAAACTGGATCAGGTATTCCTGTTTCTGCGGGAGGTGAGGATCTAAGCATTTGTAATTATTCATTTGTTTATTCTGACCAAATACTACCAACCTGTTCCAATAGTTTTAAGATTTTCAGGACCTGGACCGTCTTAGATTGGTGTACAGGTAATATAATTCTTAGTAATGATCAGGGAGAAGATAATATTCAGATTATTGAAGTTCGTGATACGGAAGCTCCCGAAATTATAGTTCCTTCATTCAGCTTAAGTGCTACAGAATCTGGTGTTTCAGGATCGTTTGACTGTTATTCATTAGGATTTGTTCCTGCGCCCGTGGTAAGTGATGCTTGTAATGATTTTGAAATCTATATCATTACTCCAGTAGGAGAGGCTGTCTATATTAATGGCAATGATGCTTCGGCAGGTGCTATTATCCCTGAGCCAGGCTTGACCATTGGAAGTCATGAATTGGTTTTTCAAGCATTAGATCATTGTGGTAATGTATCTGAACAGGCGGTTATAGTTGATGTAGTTGATGATATTACGCCAACTATGATCTGTGATGAATGGACACAGGTATCACTTAATAATCTTGGGATAGCTGAGGTGAATGCCTTAACTTTTGATGATGGCAGTTATGATAATTGTTGTATTGATGGATTTACAGTTTCAAGAAATGCAGGCCTTTCATTCAATGAGACAGTCGTATTTGATTGTGCAGATGTTGGAGATACATTGGATGTGGTTTTGAGGTTGAAAGATTGTTTTACAAACTTCAATCAATGTAATGTAAAGGTATTGGTTGAGGATAAAATAAATCCTGTTGCATTTCCTCCTACTACTCAAACTTCAAATTGCCAGATTTACTACAGTAGTATACTACCCGAATTAGAATTTGGGAATTATTCCATTCTAGATCAATTTGGAACTATACAATACTATGATAACTGTGGCACAGAAGTTACTGAGACGGTTGATTGGGCAGTAAATACCTGCGGTGATGGCATTATTACTAGAACTTGGATAGTGACAGATGATTATGGTAATCAAAGTCCATCTGTCAGCCAACAGATTCATATTGAGTCTATTAGTGATTGGCAAGTTGATTTTCCTCAGGATGTAGCTTTTGATTGTAACTCAGGCGTGAATTGGGATGCAATTCCAGAGCCTATAATAAATAATCAATCGTGTCATCAAATCGGTGTTTCATTTACAGATGAGGTATTTGAGTTTCAGGGAGGATCTTGTAAAACAATCCTAAGACATTGGGCATTAATCAATTGGTGTACATTCCCAGCAGAGCCTGTTGTAGAACATACACAAGTGATCGAAATAATTGATGATATAGCACCAGTTTTTAATGTGATTGATCAAGTGTTCTATATTCCAGCAAATGCATGTGAGGTGCAGGTAGATTTGAATATAGAATCCATAGAAGATTGTTCCGATAGTATTAGTATAGCCTATATAGCTTTGAATGACAATGGGTCTTTTTGGACACCTGGCGATTATACTGTATCAGCATCTGTATCTGATTGGTGTAATAATCAAAGTAGTCAAAGTTTTGAGGTTTCAGTGCTTGATACGATAGCACCAACTCCATTTGCCCAAGATCAATTTAATATAGATTTGGGTGGCAATACTACTGTGGAAATAAATGCTGAAGCTTTTGATCAGGCATCATTTGATAATTGTTCTGAAGTATATTTTTCTTTTACAGAGAATACTGCTGATACTATTTTTGTAGCTGATTGCGATCATTTAGGATTGAATCAATTGGAGTTTTGGGTTACTGATGTTTACGGTAATGCCAGCTTTGTTACGGTTCAACTTAATCTAACTGACAATATGGGAGTATGTGGAAATGCAGTAAATATTTTTGCATTTGTTACAATGCCGAATGCTGTCCCTGTCAGCTCTGTTGAATTATTGGATCAAGATGACAATCTCTTGGATCTGTCTGCTTCAGATGGTAGTTTAGACACGGAAGTAGACTTGAATACAGTTCAAAGCTTGAACTTAAATATTCCGTTTGATGATATTTATAATGGTGTATCAACATTTGATTTAGTCATTATAACAAAACATATTTTAGGTATGCAGGCATTTGATAGTCCTTATCAATATTGGGCAGCTGATGTCAATGGATCAAAGACTGTTACTACATTGGATATGGTATTTATTCAGAAAGTTATTCTGGGGATTAATTCGTCTTTTCCAGTTCAGAAGAACTGGGTAAGTTATTTTGATACAGGTAACGCTCAGGCTTGGGCTCAATCTGAAAGTATGAATTGCCAAAATCTTCAATCTGGTGATGAGTTAAGTATCACAGCTATAAAGCTCGGTGATGTGAACTTTTCCGCAGTACCGGAATAAAAAAAGGGCACAATTTTGTGCCCTTTTTTTGTATTAATTTAGGAGTTCATAAATACCTGCGATTCCTTGACCGCCACCTACACAGGCACTGACCATACCGTATTTATTACCTCTCCGTCTCATTTCATTGAAAAGTTGAGTTGACAGCTTTGCACCAGTACAGCCAAGAGGATGTCCCAGAGCAATTGCTCCTCCATTTACATTAACTATACTCGGGTCTAATCCAGATTCTTGGATGACCGCCAAAGCTTGAGTTGCAAATGCTTCATTTAACTCAATAAGATCAATATCATTCAATTTTAATCCTGCTTGGCTTAGTGCTTTTGGTATCGCAGCACATGGTCCAATACCCATGTATAAAGGATCAACTCCTGCCACTGAACAAGATGCAAGTCTTGCTATTGGTTGGAGGTTGTATTTCTTTACGATTTCCTCACTTACGACCAAAGTAAAGGCGGCCCCATCTGATGTTTGCGATGCATTACCAGCTGTAACTATGCCTTTTTGGGCAAATGCAGATCTTAGTTTACCTAAGGCATCTACTGTAGTGCTCCTTCTTACCCCTTCATCCATTGCTACTGTATGTTTGGAGCTTGCTCTTTTACCATCTTTCACAAATACTTCCTCCACTTCAATAGGAACAATTTCATCTGTGAATCTTCCAGCGTCAATTGCTTGCGCTGCTTTTAGATGTGATTCATAGGAGAAGGTATCTGCAGCTTCTCTGCTAATACCGTATTTCTTGGCAACAGCCTCTGCTGTTAGTCCCATACTTACGACATAATCAGGCGTGTCTTTAGAAACATTGTAATTAGGTGCCAGTTTATATCCTGTCATTGGGATCATACTCATACTTTCAGTGCCCCCAGCTACATAAACATGTCCCATTCCTGCTTTTATCTTTCCCACAGCAATTGATATGGTTTCCAATCCAGATGCGCAATATCTGTTTACGGTCATACCGGGCACACTTTTACCCAAAGCACGTACAGAAATCATTCTTCCTATCTGAAGGCCTTGTTCGCCTTCTGGGTTGGCACAGCCAACGATTACATCGTCTACTAGCTGTGGGTCCAATTCAGGTGTATTATCCATCATGTGCTTGATGACTCCAATTGCTAGATCATCAGATCTATAATTTTTAAAGCCACCTCTTTTAGCCTTGCCAACTGCTGTTCTATATGCTTTTACTATATATGCTTCCATGAAAAATTTTCTTTAATTGATTAGAATTAGTTTCTAAGCGGCTTTCCTGTGCTAAGTATGTGTTGTATGCGTTCAAGTGTTTTTTGTTCGCCACAAAGACTTAGGAATGCTTCCCTTTCAATGTCAAGTAGATATTGCTCAGAAACTTTTTGCTGACTGGTAAGGTCACCTCCACAAAGCACATTAGCAACTTTATGGGCGATCTTAATGTCATGCTCTGAAGCAAATCCTCCTAGTTTTAATTCATTGGCTGCTGCGTAAAGTGCACCAAGGCCGCCACGACCTAATACTAGAATATCTTCTCTATAAATTGGCTGTGTGTATCTTTCTGCCAGTTGAAGTGCATATTTTTTCGCCTCTGCAATATTGGAATCTAGATTGACAACTACCTTGTCTTTATCATTTAGATATCCTAGGTCATAAGCTTCGTATGCCGATTTTGAAACTGCTGCAGTTGCGATAGTTCTGAATCGTTCGATAAGTGTAGGGATCATCACATCACCTTTAAAGAAAGAATCAGACGCTCTTACTGCAAACTCTTTGGTTCCGCCACCTCCAGGTATAAGTCCTGATCCAACTTCAACTAAACCGATATAGGATTCTGCTGCTGCAACAACTCCGTCACAGTGCATCGCTAATTCACATCCACCACCAAACACATAGCCTTGTGTAGCGGCTACAACGGGAATGGATGAATATCGACATCGCATCATTGTTTGTTGGAATAAATTGATGGCCATATTCAGTTCTTCGAATTCTTGTTCATAGGCCATCATTGCCATCATCATAAGGTTTGCGCCAACTGTAAAATGTTGTGCGTCATTTCCTATAACCAACGCCTTCCAAGGACCTCCCTCTGCCAATTCAATAGCCTCATTGAGTCCTCTTAAGATGCCTTCTCCAATTGCATTCATCTTAGAAGTGAATTCTAAGCAAAGAACACCATCGCCAATATCATGAACTATAATCTCATTGTTCTTCAGAACCGCTTTGCGATCTCTGTAGGTATCTAGAATAACATAATCTTCTGTACCTGGGATTTGCTCGTAAGATTTAGAGTTTACATTATAAAATAAGCGCTTCCCATTTTCAAGTTTGTAGAAACTGGTATTGCCGGCTTCAAGCATTTCTTTTGCCCAAGGAGCTACTGAATAACCATCAGCTTCAGCGCTCTTAATACCTTTCTCTAATCCTATTATATCCCAATACTCAAATGGACCAATTTCCCAAGCAAATCCTGCTCGCATGCCATCATCTATACTATAGCACTGGTCTGCAATTTCTGGAATCCTTTTAGATATATAGGCAAAGAGTCCATTTAGGCTTCTTCTGATTAATTCGCCTCCTTTATCTTCAGAGTCATAAAGCGCTTTTATTCGATTACTTCTGTTCTCGATCTGTTTCGCAAGGCCTAGGGCAGGAAGTTTAGGCGAAACTCTATCTCTATATTCCTTAGAATTTAAATCATAAGAAAGAATTACACGCCTTCCTTTCTCATCTCTGTCAGCAGTTTTTTTGTAAAAGCCCTGTCCAGTTTTATCCCCAAGGAAATTATTTTCAACTAGTTTGGTGAAGTAGTCAGGTATATCAAATTTTTGTGCATCCTCATCCTCAGGACAATTTGCTTTTATACCTTTCAAAACTTTATCTGCTGTGTCTAATCCAACCATATCCATGAGCCTAAACGTACCTGTTTTAGGTCTTGCAATAGCAGCTCCTGTCAGTTTGTCAACTTCCTCTATGGTGAGTCCAAGTTCTTGGGTAAGTTCAAGGATACAGGCCATAGAATATAGACCAACTCTATTTGCTATAAACGCTGGTGTGTCTTTAGCTAATACCGTTTGTTTACCGAGATAATTGGCCCCATAATCCATAAGGAATTTTGTTACTTCTGGGCTGGTATCCTGAGTTGGGATAATCTCAAGTAAGCGCATATAACGCGGTGGGTTGAAGAAGTGCGTGCCACAGAAATGTTTTTTGAAGTCTTCCGATCTTCCTGCTGCCATCATATGGATTGGAATCCCTGAAGTATTCGATGTGACAAGTGTACCCGATTTTCTTAGACCATCAACTTTTTCGAAAAGTTGTTGCTTGATGTCTAATCGCTCAACAATAACTTCAATGACCCAATCACAATCTTTTATCTTGTGCAGATCATCCTCGAAGTTTCCAGTTGTTATGCGGGAACTGAAATCTTTACTGTAAAGTGGTGCAAGTTTAGCTTTTAAGGCTTTTTTTAGCGCCTCGTTTGCTAGTTTGTTTCTTGCTGCTTTATGCTCTTTTTGATCTTCCTTAAGGTCAAATGGTAAAATATCCAGTAAAAGGACTTCCAAACCTATATTGGCAAGATGACAAGCAATTCCCGATCCCATGATTCCGGAGCCAAGAACGGCTACTTTTTTGATTCTTCTCATTAATTATTGACGTCTTGTTAAACGGATACAGCGAATTTTCGCTAAACGCAAAATTGCTCTTTTTTTTGAATTTTCAAAGTTTGAAGACAAGAATTATAAAAATCGCTGTTTTTGTATCTCCAATTCTTATAATTTAAGGATCTGATATTCAAACTTTTTTTATACTTTACTAACTGAAACCATTGAAAAAAGGTTTTTATTGTTGAGTTTTTACTAAAGAATCTTGGATAAAAAAGTTAAATTCAATCCAAGTATCATATACTACATTTAATCAAGCCTCGTTTTAGAGGAGTAGTCATACAAAATATAACGTACAGGTAAATCAATTTAAATCATGTTGCAAAAGCCATTATTTCTTTTTTTTCAGGGTGAAACGGATTTAGTGACCGAAGAGTCAAAGAGTTTCCTTGATATCATTGTTGATGGAGGTCCATTGGGGATCTTTATATATGCTATTATGTTTACCCTATCCATCATAGCTTTTTACATTTTTGTTGAGCGTTATTTTACGATAAAGAAAGCAGCGAAAGAGGATCATGGGTTTATTGAAAACATTCGTGCCTATGTAAATGCAGAAAATATACAGGCTGCAAAATCTCTATGCCAAAGCACCAATTCTCCGGTTGCTAGAATGGTAGAGAAAGGACTAATGCGTATTGGTAAACCACTTAGAGATATAGATGCCGCCATTGAGAATGTTGGAAATCTAGAAATCTTTAAGCTAGAGAAGAATCTTTCAACTTTAGCAAGTATTGCTGGTGCAGCGCCTATGATTGGTTTCTTCGGAACAGTAACGGGTATGATCATGGCCTTCTATGAAATGTCTACTTCTGAGAATGTTACTCCAGATGCTCTGGCAGGAGGGATTTATCAAGCCTTAATTACTACAGCATTCGGATTGTTTATTGGTATACTAGCCTTTGTAGGCTATAACCTACTTGTAGCATCCGTAGAAAAGGTAGTATACAAAATGGAACGTACGACTACAGAGTTCATGGATCTACTTCAGGAGCCACAATCTGTTTGATCTATTCTAAATAAACTATATGTCTTTAGGAAAGCGAAATAAGGTAAGCGCTGAGTTCAGTATGTCTTCATTGACGGATATTATATTTCTGTTATTGATCTTCTTCATGTTGACCTCAAGTGTTATTCAGATTCAAGATAAGGTTGATTTGCCTGAGTCTGATTCCAAAACTGTAGCTCCGCAGTCAACAGTTGTATCTGTATTGGCAGGAGGGCGATTTAAAGTTGATGGTAATGAAGTATCTGACCGATTGCTTGCACAACGTATAGAGGATCGCTTAAAGGATGTTAATGACCGTTCTAATTTTACAGTTGCTATTGTGACAGATCAAACTACTGAATTCAAATATATTACTAGGGTTATGGAAGCTGCAGGAAAGCTTGGTGTACAGGCAATTATTG
>JAQXAY010000225.1 GCA_029252685.1 Saprospiraceae bacterium
TTAAAGCTACTGATTCGCAACGAGGAGATGTATGTTGGATTAGGTGTGGTTCCTTATATGTTGTTTGCTTTCATCCTTTTAGGGATTTATTACAATCTTTCCGTGTGGTTTAAGTTAACAGATCGAACCATCTACGCTTCTTACATTGCGGTCGCAGGAGCTGTTGTGACTGCTGTAGTTGCAGTTATTACGATTCCTATGTTTAGTTACTACGGAGTGGCCTATGCCGCTTTAGCCTGTTATCTTTTCATGATTGGCCTGTCCTATTTTTTTGGCAAAAGATTCTATCCAATTCCTTATGATGTGAGAGGAGCATTATTTTATTTAGCAACAGCTCTGTTGCTGAATTATGTACGATCATTTATTGTGGACTTACTCAGTCCTAATCTTTTTGCCGAATTAGCCATTGGAATAGCAACAGCATTGGCATTTATTGCTATGGTGTTCCTTAAGGAGAGGGCATTTTTAAAACGAATATTAGGGAAATAGAAACTCTTCCTCCTTGGTCGTAGTTGCATCTAGTCTAATCAACAATTCTTGAATAGCACTGTCTGTAGTTTCAACTCTAATAAAATAATAGTTGTTTCCTTCGAGTTCGGCAGTTTGATAGGTTCCCGAGATATCTGTTTTTCCCGTTTGTAAGAGAAATGCATCGTTAGGCTCAGGCTCGTTTACATATTCAAATATTTTTACAGACGCATTTATTTCGGGTGTTTTAACAGAACAAAGCGGATCATTTGAACAGTTTGAAACCCGAATAATTAATGTTGTGATTTCTTCTTCAAAAAGCATAGTTTGTGCCTCATCATTTTTGCAGGAATTGATGAACAACACGGATAGAAAAAAACAGACAGATATGTACCAGGCTTTAAAGGACATGCCAAATGAATTAGATCAATATTATAAAGATAGACAAGTAAATTTTCAAATGCTTGCCGAATCTTATAAAAGTAAGGCTACTCGTCTTTCTTTGGTTCGCTTGTTCTATTTTTTGATCATGGCTTTTGTACTGATTTATATCTGGACAAGCCTTGCTCTTCCTTTTGCTCTCTTATTGTCAGTTGCAATTGTTGGCGGATTTTTAGTACTCGTAAAACGATATCAAAAGCTGCTGAAACTTCAGCTGTTCAATGCTTCTATGGCTCAGGTAAATGCTGATGAAATTGCCGCCTTGGGCAATGATTATTCTATGTTCAATGACGGCTCTATGTTTATAGATGAGGCTCACAATTATAGCTCTGATCTGGATATATTTGGGGTACAATCGCTCTTTCAATATTTGAATAGAGCAGAGACTTGGTTTGGTAGGAAAAAGCTGGCTTCGTTTCTTATGGGCTTTGATAGTAGGGAAGAGGTGATATCAAGGCAGGAGGCTGTTCAAGAATTGAAACCTTATGTTGAATTCAGACAATCCTTGCGTGCATCTGCTTTCAATAGTCAAGATGATGCACATAAGCTTAAGCTTTTGGAAGAGTGGTTTGCGGAAAAAGATATCATCAAAGGAAGTCTATATCGATACTCAACTATCCTCGCTTTCGTTTTTAGTATAGGGTTCTTTGTTTTGCAATATCATTATTTTCTTGCCATCTGGACTCTAGTTGCCTTCCTGCCAATAATTCTTATTCTTCGAAAGTTATTTGTTCCAATCAATGAAACTCATCAGAAAACCGGAAAGGCAGAAGCGATTTTGAATTCCTATTCAAACATATTGGCTGTATGTGAAAAAATAGACTTGAAGGCGCCATTCAACAAGAAGTTACTCAACAAATTGGGTGAGGAGGAGAAGGCTTCCGACGCAATCAATAAGCTTAGTTATATTCTTTCACAGTTGAATGTGAGATACAATGTCTTTGTCATTTTCTTAAATCTTCTTGGTGCTTGGGATATTTATTGGGTGTATCGATTAGAAAAATGGAGAGCTTCCTACAAGTCGGATGTTTTTGAGTGGTTTGATATGATGGGAAGCTTTGAGGCTTTGAACGCTCTTGCAAATTTGTCACTTAATAAAAAGGAGTGGATAGTTCCAGTGCTTGTGGAAAAAGGAATGCTTGAAGGAAGCGAACTCGGACATCCTCTGATAAAAGATGAGAGTAGGGTTTCTAATAATTTTGATTGTCCATCCGAAGGACATACTAAGTTGCTTACGGGATCAAATATGGCAGGAAAAAGTACATTTTTGCGCACAGTCGGACTCAATATTGTATTAGCAAATGCCGGCTCTGTTGTTTGTGCAAAAGCCTTAAGTTTACCAATGCTAAGGGTCATTACAAGTATGCGAAATAGCGACAACTTGCATGATAGTACCTCTTCTTTTTATGCAGAATTAAAGCGGATACGCAAAGTGATAAATCTGGTAAAGGCGGAGTCTAATGTATTTTATTTACTAGATGAAATCCTCAAAGGCACGAATTCTAAAGACCGACATAAGGGATCTAGGGCACTTATCCTGCAATTGATTCGCGATCGAGGTGCCGGAATAGTAGCAACCCATGATCTTGATTTAGGAAATATGCAGGACGAGCATCCAGCACTCATAGAAAACATCTGTCTTGAGGTAGATATCAAAGGCAATGAACTTGACTTTGATTATAAAATACAAAAAGGTGTTTGTAAAAGTCTAAACGCTAGTATTCTAATGCAGAATATGGGAATAGACCTTTAGCAGTTACTTTATGTTTTTCTTGACAGCGGCATTTACATAGAGGACATTTCCTATGTTATCTAAGCCGTGGAAGCATTCTTCACCCTTGTGTTTAATGCTTTCATTTCTTAGTCCACAGATTGTTAGATCTGCATCCGCAGATTTTTGTTCGATTATTGTTTTCATCTCTGTATCCGGATCTCTGTTGATGATCTGAATATTGTTCGGTGAGATAGGAAGTTGCCCTGCCTTGATCAATTCAAATAGATGGTTGCGTTCTTCTTCTGCTCTGCTTTCTGGGAATACAGCAAATATTTTTATCTGTCCAGATTTCCATTCCTTGTGACCGAGAATAATGAAGGCTAGAAGGATCATAAGGTTAGCATTCACAAAGTCGTTGTCAGAGATCCAAATATGAATATTCTGCTTCAATCCATATCCTCGTTCTGAGGTCGCTAGGATAGCCACATCAAAATCAACGGAACGGATTAGGGTAAAGTTATCTACGATATCTTTTAAGTTCTCTTTGTTGACCTTGGAAAACTCAAGGATAAGTAAATTATTTTCCGTACCTGAAATACCAGGTAACTGGATGACTTGCGCAATAGCAGAGGTGTAGGACGGCGAGATGAGTGTATCTACATAAATATTACTCTGTGTAGTTTCTGCCATCTTTATCAGCCTTTTCTGCGCGCCTATAGCTTCCTTATGCGTGGATTTGGACAAGTATCCACTGATCTTATGAATGTAGGTACCAAAACCATAGCGTTGAGAGATCCATCGTAGAAGGTCAAGTGCTCCAAGGCGATCAAAAGAGTTTTCAGAGATACAAACAGCTGAAGGTCTCCAAGATCCTGTCTGCTCCTTATCCGCTTTTTGAAGAAATACCTGAAGCTGACGACTAACCTGTCCAATAACTCCTTGGAATATTCTTGCAATGTTTTTCTTATCTGGGTTATATCTTGAAACAATACTATAGAACAAGACTAGGAAGATAATTGCAGATATAGCATAGGCAGAATTCATAAAGAACATAAGCCCAAAGCAAGACAATGCACCAAATAAGCTAATGATCCAATGCGATTTAAATGTTGGCCTATAAGAAGGATCAGCTGCAAAATGCTGCAGGAAACTTATCAGGTTTAATGTTCCGTAAGTCACCATGAAAAACATGGAAATGATCTCTGCAACCATATCTAAGCCTCCGATCATAATAAAGATAAAGGCTACTAATATGGTGATTAGTGTAGCATTGAAAGGTTCATCGTTTTGGCCCTTACCTCTAGACAACCAAAAATTTATTTTTTTGGAAGGAAGTACTCGATCTCTTGCAATAGCTTGAAGTGTTCTTGGTGCTACAAGGATAGATCCAAGTGCTGAAGATATTGTAGCTGCTGCTAAGCCCAGAGGGATTAGCCACCAACCTTGCCATGCAATTTCTGCCATGATCAATTGATCCGTGTTGGCAAGATCAGCCGGTGAAGCAGAGCTGTAAAGTTTATAGCTTATGAACAGGTAGATAATCATACCAGATATCGTAGCTGCCAAAGTCCCAAGTGGAATAGACTTGCTAGGTTTTTCTAAATCGCCCGAAAGGCCTACCCCCGCTGTCATTCCAGTAAATGCTGGAAATATGATTGCGAAAACAAGAAAGAATGGAAGTTTATCTGAAGGTTTTTTGTTAGGTTTTTCGCTAGAGTCTATGTTGCTATTTTCTAATGGAATAGTATCCGGAGTAGCGACTTCACTTATGGCATTGCCGGACAGCTCCACATTGTTCATGAGGTCTGTTTCGGGGGTATATCCTGTATCACCAGCAAAAAAAGCGATGAGGGATATAAACAAGGTTACGACAACAACATATAATGCTTTCACGCCGAGGTCAGCTCCTTTAGTCAGCACAATTAAAGTCAGTAAGACTAACACAGGAATACTAACGGTCTGTTTTTTCTCTAGCAACCACTGTACAGTTGTTGGAAGATCATAGGTTGACATTAGATAATCAAATAGCGAACTGAAGGCTTCCGCGAATGCTATAACATAAAAGGCTACGCTAATTGCTTGTGAAAAATATAAGGCAATCCCTATTGAAGATCCTATAACTAGACCAAAAGATCTAGATATGATATAATATTCTCCACCACCTTCAACTTTCTGATTTGTAGCAATCTCTGCTATAGACATGGCTGTAGGTATGGTTACAGCATGACCAATAAGAACGATCAATATTGTGCCTACAAAGCCTACTGATCCTACTGCAAATCCAAACCGTAAGAACATTACTGCTCCAAGGATTGTAGATATTGCAGTGAAGAATACAGGTGCAGTGCCGAATTTTTTTCTAGTTGAAGCCATGTCTTTAGACTGTAAAAGAATGATCTAAGTATAAAAATATTAGATCTTAATATTAATTTGAGAAACTAAACATTTACTTATCAAAACATTATCAATGATCCATTTTCGCCAAAAATTCATCCTGGTGCTCACAATACTTTGTGTATGTGCAACATCCTGGGGTCAAGAGGGATTTCCATATCCCGGAGTCGACGACTCAAGATCTGATCACGTTTTTATTTCCAATGCTAATATTCACATTTCTTTCGACAAAAAGATAGTAAATGGGTCTATCATTGTTAAAAATGGTCGTATAGCCGCTATTGGTACTGATTTAGAAAAGCCTGAAACAGCAAGTGAATACGATGCTCAAGGTATGAACATATACCCATCTTTTGTTGAACTATATTCTGATTACGGCTTGAAAAAAGAAGAAAAGAAACCATCTGACCGTAACAACTGGTTTTCTAGTTCACCTGACGAAAGTCCGAAGGGAGCTTACGGTTGGAATGCAGCTATAAAACCTCAAAAACAAGCTTTTAGAGATTTCAGTGTTGATAAAAAGGCTGCCTCTAATTTAAGGAGTCATGGTTTTGGAACTGTTTTATCCCATCACAAAGATGGTATTGCAAGGGGAACAGCAACTTTAGTTACGCTGAGCGAAAAAAATAGCCAGACCGCTTTATTGAACGAACAATCAGGAAATTTCTTTTCCTTTAATAAGGGGAGTTCTACTACCTCATATCCAAGATCCTTAATGGGATGTATTTCTTTGATCAAGCAATCTTATTTGGATGCACAGTGGTATGCGGCAGAGGGCCACAAAAAAGAAACGAACCTTTCTCTTCAAGCCTGGAATGATAATATGTCTTTGACCCAGTTCTTTGTAGCCAACGATAAGCTTAATGTGTTGCGTGCAGACAAGATTGCAAAGGCCTTTGGACAAAAATATATTTTTGTTGGAGGAGGAGATGAATATATGCGAATTGATGAGCTTAAGAATACGGGCTCAAGATTTGTAATTCCTGTCGACTATCCTGCTGCAATGGATGTAGAAGATCCATTTGCTGCAGAAATCGTTGACTATTCTGACATGCTTCATTGGGAACTTGCTAAAACGAACGCAGCACGCTTGAATAAGGCGGGAATAGAATTCTCATTTACTTCCGATGGATTGGAGCGTGGAGATAATATGATTACTCAGGTCGAGTATGCTGAAAAAGCAGGTTTGTCGAAGGAACACGCCTTGAAAGCCTTGACCGAAACTCCTGCAAGGATGGCAGGAGCCTATGAGCAGATTGGTTCTTTAGAGCAAGGTAAATGGGCAAATTTTTTAATTGTTGATGGGACTCTTTTTGAAGGAGGTAAACTGGTCAGCAATTGGGTACAAGGAGCAGAACACAGCATAAATCCTGAAAAAGAACAGCTTACCACAGGGGATTATTCATTTGAGGTAGGAGAAGATTCATATACTTTGAATGTATCTGAAGGTCGAATGGGTCTTGCTCTAAAAATCGTAATTGATGATAGCACAGATATTAGTCTTAAGCAATCGACAAGTATGAACCGAATCAGCCTTAGCTTTAGTCCGGAGGATTCGAAAGAAAAAGTTCGCCTGAGTGGTTTTTGGACAGAGGATAAGATGAGTGGTCGTGGACAACTTACTTCTGGGGAATGGGTGAATTGGTCAGCAAGCCTTATGGATAAAAAGGAAAAGGAGGCTCAGAAAAGAAAAAAGAAAGGCGATATAACTTCAAAAATAGATCAGCCAGTTGTTTATCCTTTTATGGCATTTGGCAATAAAGAACTTCCAGCAGCTAAGACCTATTTAATTAAAAATGCAACGGTCTGGACGAATGAAGCCGATGGTATATTAGAGCAGACGGATGTCTTGGTAAAAGAAGGAAAGATTAAGAAGATTGGTAAAAACCTTAAACAGGGCGACGCAATTGTTATCGATGGAACGGGGAAGCACTTAACACCTGGTATTATAGATGAGCATACTCACATAGCCGCTACTCGTGGTATCAATGAAGGGACTCAAGCATCTTCTGCAGAGGTATCAGTAATGGAGGTAGTGAACTCTGAAGATATTGATATCTATAGACAACTTTCAGGAGGGGTTACAACTGCGCAGATCCTGCATGGTTCTGCAAATCCTATTGGTGGTCAGTCTGCGTTGATTAAATTGAAGTGGGGCTATACACCAGACCTTATGCTTTATCCAAATGCAGATCCTTTTATAAAATTTGCACTCGGTGAAAATGTAAAGCAATCTTGGAACAGACAAGGAAGTCGTTATCCAAGAACTCGAATGGGGGTAGAGCAGGTTTATGAGAATTATTTCACCAAAGCTAAAGAGTACGGTCAAGTAAAAGCGTCTGGTCAAGCATATCGCGTAGATCTTGAGCTGGAAGCATTGCTTCAGATTTTAAATAGTGAACGGTTTATAACTTGTCACTCTTATCAACAGGGAGAGATTAATATGTTGATGAAATTAGCAGAACGCTACGGATTTAAAGTAAATACGTTTACGCACATACTTGAAGGTTATAAGGTTGCAGATAAGATGGTAGAGCATGGCGCTGGAGGTTCTTCATTCTCCGATTGGTGGGCTTACAAATACGAAGTGATTGATGCGATTCCTTACAACGGTAAATTGATGCACGATCAAGGTGTTGTTGTTGCCTTTAATTCAGATGATGCTGAGATGGCAAGAAGATTAAATCAGGAAGCTGGTAAAGCTGTGATGTATGGAAACATGCCAGAGGAAGAAGCACTAAAGTTTGTAACATTAAACCCAGCCAAACTTTTACATATTGACAAAGAGGTGGGTTCGGTAAAAGAAGGAAAGCATGCTGATTTGGTGTTGTGGTCTACACATCCTTTGAGTGTATATGCTAAAGCTGATATTACGATGATAGAAGGAGCTGTTTTCTTCGATAGGTCTGCTGATCAAGAAGCTAGGGAGGACTTGAAAGTGGAGCGAAGTCGTCTGATTCAATTGATGCTTCAGGAAAAGTCAAGCGGCGGTAAGATGCGAAAAGCACAAGGTCGTAGGAAGCATCATTACCACTGTGATCATGAGGAAGACGAAGGAAGAGATTAACAATCAAAAACAGATAACAATGAAACGTTTAAATATAATTTTAGGACTTCTGATTTTGGCTCAATTTTCTTGGGCACAATCAGATATCTTGAGTCCTGCTCCGGGGCAGGATATGCCTATTGTCATTACAGGTGCTACGGCACATTTGGGAAATGGCACAAAAATCGACAATGCTGCAATTGCATTTTCTAAAGGTAAGATCAGCTTTGTTGGTAGAGCAGCGGATTGGTCTGGTACAGATGATCATATAATGATTGACGCTACAGGGAAGCACGTTTACCCTGGATTTATTTCAGCAAACACAACTTTAGGTCTAAGGGAGATAGATGCAGTAAATGCTACGAGAGACGAACGAGAGATCGGTATGCTCAATCCGAATGTTCGATCTATTATTGCTTATAATACAGATTCTGATATTATTCCTACCCTTCGATCGAATGGGGTCTTGATGGCGCAAGTTTGCCCAGTAGGCGGTAGAATGTCTGGAAAATCCTCTATTGTCCAACTGGATGCTTGGAATTGGGAGGATGCGGCTTACAAGACGGATGAAGGGCAGCACTTGAACTGGCCATCTGCATTCTCTTACAATTGGAGGCGTGGAACTTATGGAAAAAATAAGGATTACAACAAGGAGATAAAAGCTATCCGTGAGTTTTTGGACGATGCAAAAGCCTATTGTTCAATTTCCGAGGATAAGCTTGAACAGGCCAACCTAAAGCTTGAGTCTATGCGCATGTGCTTTGATAAAAAAGCTCAATTGTATATTCATGTAAACTCGGCCAAAGAAATTCAAGAGTCTGTTCTTTTTGCAGAAGAGTACGGCATGAAAATTGTAATTGTTGGTGGGATCGAAGCTTATAAAATTACAGACTTTTTAGTTGAACATCAGGTACCTGTTATCCTTCAGCGGGTGACTAGTTTGCCCAATGGAAATGATGTGGATATAGATATGCCATTCAAAAAAGCTTCATTGCTTGAAGATGCTGGTGTGCTCTATTGTTTCAGTGTAGGTGGATTCTGGAGAGAACGTAATCTACCTTTTCAAGCGGGCCAATCGGTAGCTTTTGGACTTGATTATGAGGCTGCAGTTTCTGGTTTAACACTAAAGACGGCAGTAATACTGGGTATCGATGATCGTGTTGGAAGTTTGGAGCGTGGGAAGGACGCCACTTTGTTTATTTCTGATGGAGATGCTTTAGATTATCTAGGGAATAAGGTAGGTAGAATCTTTATACAAGGTAGAGATGTAAGTACTGAAAACAAGCAAAAGGCTTTGTATCGAAAGTATAAGAAAAAATACGAAAGGCAATAAATTTAAAGAGGGGGCGACAAAAGCCCCCTTTTTTAATAAAAACTTAAGAAATTTATCTTTAGGTTAGTCGTTAAGCTCTTGAACTAAGTTTAGTAGATATGATTTTACAACGATTTTTACATATTTCATTTCTTTTGTTGATCACAAGTTCTGTTTTTGCGCAGGACCAGGTGGATGAGGTTGTCTTGAACGGTCATATTATGACACGTATAATTACGGGAGAAGGAGATACTCTTTTCTTTTCTCAGCTTACGGAATTTCAGCTTACTGGGGTTCAGAATATGACGCAAGAGGACAAACGCCTATACAGAAAATATAGGCGCTATGCACTTGTAGTTTATCCCTATGCGCTTGATGCTATTAAAATCTTCAAGGAAGTGGAGTACGCTACAAACAACATGACAAAGCGAAAACGAAAGAAATATGTAAAGAAGCTTTCTAAAGATCTAAAGAATGAATTCGAAGAACCGCTTCGGGGCTTAACCAGAACGCAGGGACTTATTCTTATGAAGATGATAGAGAAAGAGCTCGACACGCCAATGTATGATCTGATTCGTGATCTCAGAGGCAAAACATCATCATTTTATTGGAATATGACGGGTAAAATCTATGGTTATAATCTGAAGAGTGGTTATATCATTGGTGAAGACAAGATCATGGATGCTGTCCTTCAGGACTTTGATATTTCTTACAAACGTTAGACTATACCTTCAAGCCATTCGTCTTTATAGTTTAACGTCTGTTTGATTTGTAAAAATAACTCATTTTGCATAGAAGACATTCGGCTAGGATTTTCGATGAATTGTACCAATGCCAATGCTTTGGAGTCAATCTCTGGAAGCCCCATATATTGCTTTAGTGCTTCTTCGTTGGTTCCACTAATTGCTAGCAGATCGTCATTATTGACTGTATTTAAGGCTGTGATTTCTCCAAGCTTTAATTCGCGGTCTACTACCTTTGCAAGTTCGTATAATGCAATATTGAAATATTGTCCTGGTTTGATAAAACCGTGGAGGAAGTTTTTGATTTCAAATAAAAACACTCCATCCTCTTCAAAGCTTTCACTGATATGCATATGCTCTGGGTATTGAGGACTAGGGAAAGGATGTGGATAAATAATTACTTTTTCGTATTTCTCCAATAAGTAGTCTTCAAAACCGAGGCTTAGTTGGCATGCTGAGATAGCCATCATGATTTTAAGGTCTTCCGGCACCTCCGGCATAGCCATTTCCTCATAGGATTTAGAAAAATTGAAGAGGGCTACTCTGCTTTCTAAGGTCTGTTTTTCTTCTAGAGAAAGGTTGGGGTAAAGCTTTACTTTTTTTAATAGTAACTTTTTTTCAAGAGGGTCTAATTTTGGTGGATTTCTTTGATACCAAAACCAATCTATTTGTGGCCCCATGATGAAGACTATTGCCCCTGTAAGGATAGGGGGTAGTAACCAAATGGCATAATCTTCGTCAACCTGAAAGGTGAGGTATGCGGCAATTCCCGCTAATATTAAGAGAGGTATTAAAAGAATCCTTGAAAGCATAAATAACAGATAAATTAAGTTTATCTAATGAAATAATAGCGAAAATTGACTTCGCTGCTTTTATTGTAGAATAGTAAAACATCGAGAAGTTACGGACTTTTGTCTGATTAAACTGAGAAATGAGAAAAACTAGTTTGTATTAATTTCAACCAAGAGTTTTAATTTCTGCATCTAGTATGTAAATTTAGAATCAAATGGCAATATTCAACTTTTTTAAATCAGCGCAGCACCAGAAGTTTAGTATACATACCAGATATTATGATCCGGTGAAAGAGGACGTTCTAAAACGTGTCCAAGAGCTAGAAGGCATGCAAGGATCGGACACAGAGTCACTCAAAAAGAGAATGGCTTACAAGATGAAGCGTAGAGGTGACGGTGAATTGAGGCGCACGATTCGCCAAAAGGCAATGCGAAAATATTTTATGCGCATGTTAGTGCTCTTAATAGTTCTGCTTTTGATTACTTACCTTATATTGGTAAAATATCTTCCGAAATTGACGGAGATGATGGAAACAAATACAATGCTTAATTAAAGCTTTAAACGATATATAACATATATGGCTGATTTGATACAGCTTTTACCGGATGCAATAATTAACCAAATCGCTGCTGGAGAGGTCGTTCAGCGTCCTGCGTCTGTGGTTAAGGAGTTGATGGAGAATTCCATTGATGCGGGAGCTATGGGTATTAAAGTCATAATTAAAGATGCGGGAAAGAGCCTCATCCAGGTTATTGATAATGGAAGTGGTATGTCTGTTACAGATGCAAGGATGGCATTTGAGCGTCATGCAACTTCTAAGATTAGACAAACGGAGGATCTGTCATATATCAGAACAATGGGTTTCAGAGGTGAGGCCATGGCATCTATTGCTGCCGTCGCACAGGTTGAACTTAAAACCAGAAGACATGCAGATGAGCTTGGCAACAAGCTTGTGGTAGAAGGTTCAGAATTAAAGTCTACAGACCCTTGTCAATGTGTAGTGGGTACGAATACAATGGTTAAAAACCTTTTTTACAATGTACCCGTAAGACGAAATTTTCTTAAAACCAATAATGTGGAAATGCGCCATATTATTGATGAATTTTTGAGGATTGCAATAGCTAATCCAGATGTCTTTTTCTCTCTACATCACAACAATTTAGAGCAGTACCATCTTACAGGTGGTAATCTAAGACAAAGATTGGTTGGAATATTTGGAGCTGCCTCCAATGGAAAACTTGTGCCAGTAGGTGAAGAAACAGATATTTTAAAAATATCAGGATTTATCGGTAAACCTGATTTTTCAAAAAAATCGAGAGGAGATCAATATATTTTTGTAAATGATAGATTCATCAAATCTAGTTATCTCAATCACTCTATCCTTTCGGCTTATGATAATTTATTGCCAAAGGATTACTTTCCATTTTACTGTATTTTCATAGATATCGACCCTCAGCATATTGATGTCAATGTGCACCCTACTAAGCAGGAGATAAAATTTGAAGACGAGAAGCTTGTTTATAATTATATGAAAGTATCAATTAGACATGCTTTAGGTCAAAACAGCATAACTCCATCTTTAGACTTTGAACGTGATAGTGCTTTTGCTTTTGAAGCAGGTCAGCCGTCTAGCAAAGCTCCAACAGGTTTTCCAGAATCTATGGAAAAAGATCAAAGTCATATTGCTAATGAGTTTACTTCAGAGCGGGATGAGAACAATTTAGAGAATTGGGAAAAGATTTATCAGGGCTTGTTTGGCGATGAGGGGCCAGTTGTTAATCCTTCAGGCGCAGGAAGTGAATTTATGGGTGAACAGTCCTCAGAGAATCATGAGTTAGACTTTGGTTTTGATGCTAATGATCCTATGAGTCTGACCTCGGTGTTTTCAGAATCAGAAAATTCTGAGGAAGATCAAGATCAAGAGCCAATAACACTCTCCTCAGCGAGTAATGATGATGCCCCTGCAAAAGACGAGAATCAATCTAAAAAATTATTTCAGCTTCACAGTAGATATATAGGTTGCCAGACAAAATCAGGATTTATGCTTATTGACCAACAAGCAGCATCAGAACGTATCATGTTTGAGCGCTATCTAGATTTGTTGGAAGAGCAGGAGCTTAGTATACAGAAAAAATTGTTTACCACGACCATAGAGTTGAACCAGGGTGATGCTGAGGTTTTGAAAAGTATTCTACACGAAATTAATCTATTAGGTTTTGAGATTAGTGACCTGGGCAATAATGCATTTGTTATTCATGGTATCCCTGCAGATATGGATGCTGCTGTTAATGAAGAAGATTTAGTACACGGACTAATCGATCAGTTTAAGGAGAATCAAGATTTGAGTGTTGAGTACAGAGAGAATATCGCCATTTCAATGGCTTATTCTTCCAGCATAAAAAAAGGTAAGCGATTAAGTATCGAGGAGATGAAAGGATTAGTAGATCAGCTATTTGCATGCTCCATGCCTTTTAAAAGTCCAAGAGGTAATACCTGTGTGATCTCCTTTGATATGGATGAGATTGCAGCTTTGTTCGAATCTGGTAAAATTCCTATGTAGGTCTTTTAATTCGATAAACTTGTCCAAAAATTTAAACCTTTTCACTCGGAAAGGGTAATTATAATAAATGAATTCAAGGCATGTTAAATATTACTAGAATAGTATCGCACCTGTTGATAATAAATATCCTGATGTATTTCGGGACTCAGATTGTATTTCAGGAGATTCTTGTGCCATCAGCATATGCGGCTTTTTCTGGGGGTGGTCGCGTAGCACTAGCTTTTTGGTATCCCTTGGGGGAAGGAAATTTGTTCCAGCCGTTTCAGATAATTACGCATATGTTTATGCATGGTGATTTTACGCACTTGTTTTTTAACATGTTTGCTGTCTTTATGTTTGGTCCACATATTGAGCGCGTCTGGGGTCAGAAGAAATTCTTTTTCTTTTACATGTTCGCTGGGTTTGGTGCCTTATTAACCCATTTTATAGTTTGTTATATTCAGTACAACTATTTAGGAGGCGGGTATCCACTTCCTGTATTAGGCGCATCAGGAGCAGTATTTGGTATACTTGTGGGCTTTGCCTATTTGTATCCAAACATGCAAATCATGCTTTTGATACCTCCTATTCCTATACGTGCAAAATATTTCGTGCTCATATATGCTGGTTTAGAGTTGTTTATGGGTCTTGGTAATGCCAATGACGGTGTAGCACATTTTGCGCATTTAGGAGGCGCATTATTCGGATACTTACTTATATTATACTGGAGAAAATACGGATCGCGTTTTAATTAAAAATAGATGTTTAAATCAATATACAAGGACATAGAATATTATATCCGTACAGGAAATTCACTCGATAAAATTATCATAGTGAATGTTGCTGTATACATATTCTTTTTTCTAGTGTTTTTAGGGATTTCGATTTTCAACCTTTCGGTTGGTCCTGATGGTGCTATATCAGAGGCCCTAGTAAAGAGCTATGTTGCCTTGAACGCTGACTTTATTTTTGATCTGAGACATCCTTGGGTCTTTGTAACGCATATGTTTTTCCACCAAGGCTTTTTCCATATTCTATTCAATATGTTAATCCTGTTCTTTTTAGGAAGGATTACAGGTGATCTCTTAGGTGATTCTAGGGTTTTCCCTCTATACCTAATGGCTGGACTATGTTCTGCAATATTCTACTTATTAGCAACGAATTTAGTTGGTATGGGTGGCATTGCACTTGGGGCATCGGGGGCTATAATGGGCGTTGTGGCAGCAGCGGGTATGGTAGCACCAGATTTTCAAATTAGGTTGATTCTTTTGGGTGAAGTTAGACTCAAATATATTGTTCTCGCTTTTATTTTGATTGATTTATTATCAGTAGCCCAAGGAGGTAGCAATTGGGGTGGAAGTGTTGGTCACCTTGGGGGTGCAGCCTTCGGTATATTGTATATTTATTTGATGCAAAGTCGAGGTTTAGATCTTGCAAGACCCATTATCAATTGGGTTGATAATCTAAATGCTCCAAGCAAAGAAAAAAAGCGTAAAGAGTCTTTTAAGGCTAAAGTTATTTATAATAAAGCAGGGATTAAAAAGCCTACAAAGCGAGGTTCTGGAAATATTAATTCAGATGCCGACCTACAAGATGAGGTAGACCGTATTTTAGACAAAATCAAAGCAGAAGGCTATGATAAACTTACGGAAGAGGAGAAAGAGACCTTGTTTATCGCGTCCAAAAAAGATACCTAAGTTTTACCGATGGAAAAGCTATTGCGTTGGATGAATCTGGGTTTGATTGTATTTACTCTTGTCATCTATGTTTTCAGTTCTATAGATCCAGCAAAATTTTGGCCTGCAGCCTTTCTTGGCTTATTCTGGCCTTTCGTTATTGTTGGTAACCTTGTCATAGCAATTTTGTGGTCCTACAGGAAAAAGTGGTACGGCCTACTCTCTTTGTTTTGCCTTTTAGTTGTGTGGTCTTCAGTAGAGCGTGTATTTTCTTTTAAGGGAAGTTTAGACTCTGATGGTGACAAGACACAGATCTCAGCATTAAGCTTTAACGTGCAAGCTTTTAAAGGTTTAAGTCAATCTAGACAAAAATTACCACCAGCGCTAAAAGATTATTTTAATGCCCAGGACTTATCAGCTGATATTTACTGTTTTCAGGAGGGGGGAAATAGAGATTGGAAAACCATCTCTGAGCTCTTAGGTATGAAAAAACGCTGGATTAGCAATAGAGGCAATACAGTTATATTGAGCAAGTATGATGTTGTTGGAAAGGGAGAATTAGATTTTGGTAAAACATCTAACAGTTGCATATATCTTGATCTTAAGATTGGTGAATCAATATACAGAGTGTATAATGTTCATTTTCAATCCAACAAGATCTCAACAGATGCAGAAGTGGTTGTCAATGAAAATAGATTTTCGGATAAGACACTAATGAAAAAAATTCTTTCTCGATATAAACATGCTGTAGTGATTCGGTCTGAACAGGTTAAGCTATTGAGGAGACATATTGATGCTTGCCCACATCCTGTTATCGTCTGTGGAGACTTTAACGATCAGCCTATGTCCTATGTATATAAGCACCTTTTGGATTCAAAAAAGGTGAATGACGGCTTTGTCGAACGTGGCTCGGGGATAGGCACAAGTTACAATGGAGTGATACCTGCGTTGCGAATTGATTATATTTTAGCAGACAAAGGATTGAAACAATTGACGTATAAGCGGGTAAAACCGACTTTTTCCGATCATTTTGCTGTTTTTTCTAAGTTACAGGTAGAATGATTGTATGGTTTATGTTTACATTTGTAACTATTCATTTTTAATATCATAAAGCTCATATTCATGGAACAGTCTTTGCATGTTTACAACAGCATGAAGGGGGAGAAGGAGGTTTTTGAACCTATTACTCAAGGTTATGTAGGAATGTATGTCTGTGGACCTACAGTATACAGTGATGTACACTTAGGAAACTGTAGGACTTTTGTAAGCTTCGATATCATTTATAGATATTTGCTTAACATGGGCTTTAAGGTAAGATATGTTCGAAATATTACGGATGTTGGTCACTTGGAAGGAGATGCAGATATAGGAGCTGAAGACAAAATGGCAAAGCGCGCAAGGCTCGAGCAACTTGAACCTATGGAAGTAGCCCACAAATATACAGAAGGGTTTCATGACATGATGCGCATATTTAATACTAAAAGTCCTAGTATAGAGCCTAGAGCAACTGGACACATAATTGAGCAGATTGAAATGGTGCAGAAGATCATTGATAACGGTTATGCTTATGTGAAAAATGGCTCTGTATATTTTAATACAAAAAAGCTTGTTGAAGAAGGTAAAGGATATGGAGATCTTTCGGGTAGAAAAATCGAAGACCTTTTATCGGAAACACGTACAGGTTTGAAGAAGCAGAGCGAGAAGGAAAATCCTTCTGACTTTGCAATCTGGATCAAGGCAGATGAGAACCACTTAATGCGATGGAATTCTCCGTGGTCTGTTGGTTTTCCAGGGTGGCACTTGGAGTGTTCAGCAATGAGTACAAAGTACTTAGGCAAGCATTTTGATATACATGGAGGTGGAAACGATTTGAAATTCCCTCACCATGAGAATGAGGTTGCTCAGAATATTGGAGCTTGCTCGTGTAGTCCTTCAAAATATTGGTTGCATACCAATATGCTGTTGATGAATGGTAAGAAAATGTCGAAGAGTGATGGTAACTCAATTACGCCGACAGAATTATTTACAGGAGACAGCTCTCATATATCAAAGGCTTATAGCCCGATGGTTATTCGCTTTTTTATGATTCAATCACATTATCGAAGTACATTAGATCTTACGGATGATGCTTTGCTTGCTGCAGAGAAAGGATTTAAGCGTTTGATGGATGGTAACAGAGTTCTACAGAACTTGAAAACGGATGCCACGGAAGGAGCTTTGGATAAGGAAATCAATGGTATGATTGATGCTGCTTTTGCAGAGATGAATGATGATTTCAATACACCAAAGGCTTTAGCTCGATTATTCGAGATAGTACCAAAAATCAATTCATTTAAAGAGGGTAAGATAGGATTAGATAAAATTGGCGCAGAAACTCTTGAGCGTCTTAAACATAGTTTTAGAGTATTTGTTTTTGATATATTTGGCTTTATGGATCAAATGGAAGAAGGCGGCTCAGAAGGAATTAAGGTTCTGGATGGCGTTATGAATCTAGTTATCGATATGCGCAAAGATGCAAGAACAAATAAAGATTGGGGTACCGCTGACAAGATCCGTGACAGTCTTAAAGAGGCAGGAGTGCAGATCAAAGATGGTAAAGATGGTGCAGACTGGGAATTACTTAACAACTAAATTTTTTTTGAACCAGTCCGTTCAGGGAAAGTATTTTCAACGCTAAAAGAAGTAAACCTAATATGGAGACAACATACAAAAATGACGCTGCTGCTATCGATGGATTAGCCAGTGATTTTCAGAGATTGAAGCAAGAGATTGGAAAAAAGATCATTGGACAGGAGCAAGTCGTAGAGGCTGTTATAATTTCCTTATTCAGTAATGGACATAGTCTTTTGGTGGGTGTGCCCGGATTAGCGAAGACACTTCTAGTAAGTACTATATCTGAAGTACTCGATCTTGATTTCAAGCGCATTCAATTTACGCCAGACCTTATGCCTTCGGACATAATGGGATCTGAGGTACTTGGGGATGACAGGCAGTTCAAGTTTAATAAAGGACCAGTATTTGCTAATATCGTTCTTGCGGATGAGATTAACCGTACGCCTCCTAAAACGCAGGCAGCTTTGCTTGAAGCAATGCAAGAGCGTAGTGTAACGGTTTCTGGTACTAGACATATTCTTCCTTCTCCATTCTTCGTGTTGGCAACTCAGAACCCGATAGAACAGGAAGGTACTTATCCTTTGCCAGAGGCACAGTTGGATCGTTTTATGTTTAATATTCCTTTGGATTATCCAAGTTATGAGGAAGAGATTCAGGTTGTAAAAGGAACGACAGGAGTAGCTAAAGAAAAAACAAGTAATGTGCTTACTGCAGAACAGATTATGTTCTATCAGCAGTTGGTTCGAAAGATTCCTGTTTCTGATAATGTAATGGAGTATGCTGTTGGTCTAGTAGTAAAAACAAGGCCAGGTACAGACCGAGCTACAGATATGGTCAACAAGTATATCAGTTGGGGAGCAGGTCCTAGGGCCTCACAATATCTAGTAATCGGTGCAAAATGTCATGCAGCCATTCGAGGTAAGTATTCCCCAGATATTTCTGACGTACAAGCAGTTGCTAAGTATGTACTTCGCCATAGGATTGTTCGCAACTTCCAGGCAGAAGCCGAAGGGGTTACAGAGGAGCAAGTTATTGAAAGTTTATTCTAAAAGCGTTATATAAAAAAAAGCCCCAGTCAATATTGATTGGGGCTTTTTTTATTTATAAATCCATGAACAATGTTATAGGATCTTCTAGTAATTCTTTCACTTTTACAAGGAAGGTAACAGATGTGCTTCCGTCAATGACTCTGTGATCATAAGAAAGTGCTAGGTACATCATTGGTCGTATAACAACTTCTCCATTTACTGCAACCGGTCTTTCTTTGATCGTATGCATACCAAGGATTGCTGATTGAGGTTCATTGATGATTGGTGTACTCATCATAGACCCAAATACGCCACCATTGGTGATTGTAAATGTACCACCGGACATTTCTTCCAGTGTCAGTGAACCTGCTCTAGCTTTACCAGCCAAAGCTTTCAGTTGCTTTTCAACATCTGCAAAGGTTTTAGATTCAATGTTTCTGATCGGTGGAACAACAAGTCCTGTTGGTGTTGATATTGCAAATGAGATATCTGCATAATCGTGGTAAATGATTTCATTACCATCGATTTGTGCATTCACATCAGGCATTTCCATCAATACTTTTGCACAAGCTTTTGCAAACAAGGACATAAAGCCTAATTTGATACCGTTCTTCTCTACAAACTTGTCTTGATACTTCTTACGAAGCTTCATGATTTCGCTAAGGTCTACCTCGTTGAAGGTGGTTAGCATTGCCGTATTGTTTTTTGCCGATACCAATCGCTTAGCGATGGTTCGACGCATACGACTCATTTTCTTTCTATTCTCTGTACGTGCAAAAGCTACTGGTTTAGCAGCAGGTGCTTCTGTAGTTTCTTTTTTAGGAGCTGGAGCTGGACTAGCAGGCTTATTAGCTACCGCTTTTTCTGCATCTGCCTTTGTTATTCGGCCATCTTTACCTGTTCCGTTGACAGCTGCTGGGTCGATATTAGCTTCAGATAAAATCTTTCCAGCTGCAGGAGATGGATGTCCTGTTGCATAGTTCGCTGTTTGTACTGCAGGAGTTTCTACAACTGCTTCTTCCGCTTTAGCTGTTTCTTTGGCTTCCGCCTTAGCAGCAGGTTTTTCACCTGTAGCTTCAATCTTAGCCACAAGTGCTCCGATTTCTAGGTCGTCTCCTTCCGCAGCAACGTATCTTAAGATACCTGCAGCTTCTGCAGGAAATTCAAGTGTTGCTTTGTCTGATTCGAACTCACAGATCGGCTCATCCAATTCAACATATTCGCCCTCCTCTTTTAACCATTGCGAAAGGGTAACCTCAGTAATTGATTCCCCGATTACAGGGACTTTCATTTCAACTATGCTCATATTGATATGTAGTATTTGAATACTATTTATTATCGAACTAACAATTAGGCAAATATTCAATATTATCTATGAAATAAACAAAAACAAAGGCATAATAATCTTCCTTCTGCTTTATTTTCTTTCAAATTTATAGATAATAGCTTCTTGTGTCTTGCCTTCATTGCAAATATATAGATTTTCTGCTTTGTCAAAACAGATTCCTTCCGGTTGGATGAATTTTTCTTTATCGAGTTTAATAAGTGTATGTAACTGCCAGTCAGGCTTGAAAACAGCTAGCATTTTCCCAACGGAAGAAAGGACATAATACCGACCAGTAGATTCTTGAATGGCAATTGCTGATGGTTCAAATGAGAAATTCTTTGCGCTTGGACCGAATCGTTCTAACCATTTTTTTGATTTAGGTAATTCGGGATGTGCCTTTACAAAACTAAAAAAGGAGTCCTTTTTGATCAGTATTGGTTTTTCCTCTAGTGTTTGGGTTTTGAGGTCAAAGCGGTAAATGGCTCTTTCTTGTTCTTCATCAGTGATCTCTGTATTGAGTTTAGATGACGCTTTACAAGCAAGTAAAAGACTGTTTTGTTTTTTATCATAGCAGAGTCCTTCAACATCATTGCTAACTTCAAGTGCTGTATTGAATTTTTCAAACTCGATGGACTTTGCATTCAAGACATCTTTTATTAGATATAGGGTGCCTGAGCTTTTCAGGATATATAGGTCTTTTCCTATCATTTCTACATCTTCATAATCTCCGTCTTTGTGGAATGTTATTCTGTTTAGAATTTTTCCAGTATTACTATCGATTAAGTAAATAATCCCTTTTTCATCAGCGATACCTATAAACTGTTGATTTTCTGAATCAATGCAGATTCCAGATATTTCATTTAACTCCTCTTCGAGGATTAGTTTCAATTCAGGTTGGTTGAGTGTATAATCTATAGGGTAGTTAAAGTTCGGCTGACTTTTGCAGGAGAAAAGTATACTAGAGAGAATCGGAAAGAGGAGGAGTTGTTTTGTCATAATTAAATAGTTGCTTTGGATTTCAAGGCATCAATTTTGATTTTAATACTGTAATCTGGG
Organism: Saprospiraceae bacterium; assembly: GCA_029252685.1. Taxonomy (GTDB): domain Bacteria; phylum Bacteroidota; class Bacteroidia; order Chitinophagales; family Saprospiraceae; genus AM-2324. The sequence goes on from JAQXAY010000225.1 coordinate 21,150, forward strand.
GTTACCTTGTATAGGGTCTGAAGTATGGACAGCGCTTCCGCTTTTAATTCTTCTGCTCCATAGATCAGATATTTAACGTAAAGCAAATGACCTTTATTTTCCGCTTTCAATGCTTCTTTATCTAGTTCGTCAATGATCTTGATTGCATCCTCTTTCTGCTCGATTTGAATAAGGTATGTTGCTTTGGTTAAGCTTAATTGAAAGAGTAACTGTGTGTTGTCTAATTTGTAGGCTATAGAGGTAGCTTCTTCTAGTATTGAAGGCATTTCTTGGTATTGTTTTGTTTCCAATAATACCAATGCTTTTTCATATAGGCTTTGTCCTAAAACTAATTGATTTTGTGTGACTTTAGTAAGTTGAATAGCTTGATCATAATAGTTTAGAGATTTTGGGTATTCCTTCAGGAAGTAATAGACATCACCAAGGGTATTTACAGCTTTAGCCTTCCCTTTTTTGTAATCTAGTTTTTCTGACAAGGTAATAGCCTTTTCCAATGTTGATATTGCTTCGTCGAATTCACCCATCTTACTTTGCAAATTACCAATAAGATTTAGGGCAATCGAAATACCTTGTTTGTCACCTAATTCTTCGGTGAGTTGTAAATCCTTCAGATAAAAGTCCATGGCCATTTTGTAATAGCCTTTCTGTTCGTGTAAACTTCCAAGGCTACCTGTTGCAATTGCTTTTAGGCGTTTGTTGTCGAGCTCTTCTGCTAATTTAATTCCAACCTCTAGAGACTCTTGGGCGCGTTCATTTTCACCTTTTTCGGTTAGTAGTATTCCTTTATTTATGGATAGATTGGCAATGCCTGTTTTATCTCCAATTGCTGAGCATTCGACAATTTGTTCATCTAGGTAGGTGATCCCTCGATCATAGTCGCCTAGATTCATATAGGTCAAGGCTAGGTTTGCGACGATCTGAGCATTTTTATCTCGATAGCCAACTTCTTTACTTCTTTTAAGGCTGTTGATAAAGTGTATTTCTGCTTCCTTATACTCTGCTTTTCTGAAGTAAAGTAGGCCAAGGTTCCCAGATACTTTTGAGGCGCCGACCTTATCGTTGATCAAGCTAAATAATTCAATGGCTTTGTCGAAGTAGAACTCAGCATCTCTATAATTCCCTAAAAGGAGATGTAGATAACCTAAGGAGTTATTTGCACGACCCATTAGGGTCTTAGAATTTAATTTCTTAGATAAATGAAGTGCCTCACCATACGTTTCCCCTGCTTCTTCCCATTTTCCAGTAACCTGGAGGATCTCTCCGATTCGAATCAAAGCTTTGAAGTGTGCGGCATAATCTTCGTCTATGATTACAATATCAAGTAAGCGCTTGTAATATTGATAGGCTTGATTATTCTGGAAATTATCTTTGAAGAAGTCTCCGGATCTTAATAGATATTCTTTTGTTTTTTCTGTTATTTCTGCGCGTTCATAGTGGAATACTAAGTCGACATAACGTTGTTGCAGACGATTCTGAAAAATTCGTTCTATCGAGTCTGCGATGACCTCGTGCAAGGCTTTGAGACGAGTATGCAACTGCATTTCATAGATGACTTCATGCTGCATAGAATGCTTGAATAGATATCGTCCTTTGCTTACATTTCGGATAATATTATTCTTTTCAGCTTCTTTCAAGCTTGCTTTTAGGTTATCAAAAGTCTCGTTATCCTCAAACAAGGATTTATTTTTTAGAACTTCTTCGAGTACTGAATACTCGAATTCTCTACCGATTACTGCAGCTGCTTTGAGCATCTCTCTAGAATAGGCACCTAGATTATCCACCTTGGCAACTAATAAGGAGTTGATATTATTATTGAGTTTGATAGCACCTTCTTGAACGTGCCAAGTATCATTTTTATAATTAAGTAATTGGTTTGATCTATAGTATTCAATCAGTTGCTCAATGTAGAAGGGGTTTCCATTAGAGGTTTGTTGCAGTAGGTCTAAACTTTCTTTTGATAGTTGTCCGCCTAGTATTTCACTACTGAAAGCAATTGTCCCAGACGTAGTTAGTGGATCAAGGTTTATATCAAGTATTGCTACTGGCTTGGATAGATTTTGTAGGTTAAGGAATTCCTTTGGTTTGTCAATTCCATCTGGTCTGAGTGCAAAGAATATTATCAATGTATGGTCTGAAACTTCACGAAGTAGATTAACAATAAGGTATTTAGAGTTATTGTCTAACCATTGTGCATCGTCCAAAAATAGAATTGTTGGATTTATTTTTGTTTGTAAGTGGAAGAATGTTGTAAATGCTTTGATTACACTTTTGTTCTTTTCTTCTGCATTCAACCGTGAATAGATAGAATCATTAGAGGTCTTAAAGTCTAGTATTGCTTTGAATGTTGAATGAAGTCGTCCAAGCTCTTCTTTGATTTCCGGCCAATATATTTTAGACTGTTCTAAAATTGCATTGAAACCATTTTCAAAATTGCGCAATGCTGTTTTTTCGTCTTGGTTTAGTCTACAATTAAAATGTTTCCTAAGGTATTTAACAAATGGATTCAGTGGCTTTTTAAGAATCTGATCGGCTTCTGTAGATATCCAATTAATTTTTTGAGAATGGTCTAGTTTTTTTTGTAATTCGTAACTTAGTCTTGACTTACCAACACCAGCCTCTCCTGTTAGAAAGCATAGGCCAGGTCTACTTGCATGCTGATGTTTTCTGATATAGCTAAGCATCTTTATAAGTTCCTTATCTCGACTTATCAGTTTGCCTTTATATTCTGTGTTTTGATTTTCTTTTCGTTCTCTAAGTGCGAAAGTTTGAATTAGTCCCTCTATACCCTTGTATCGAATCTCCCCTTTATTCTCAAAATTAAAATTGGGATATCCAGCAATCTCTTCATCTACAAATATTTCACCCCAATCTGCATAAGTCATAAGTCGAGCTGCCAGGTTGACACGATTACCTACTGCTGCGAACTGACTCATATTTTTTCCACCAACAGTTCCAGTGAAAGCTTGGCCTGATGTGATTCCTAATCTAAATTTTAGATTTTCTTTGCCGGACAGCTTGGCCCTTAGGGAATCTACAAATTCTAATGTCCGTTCAATATTGTTTTCAAAACTGATTGGTGCTCCGAATAAAGCGACCAGTACACCGCCTTTATCCCCAAAATCAACCTCTTTGAAATATCCCGAAAAATTGTAAATATCTTCAATGAAGATGGAGGCAAAGGCATTCAGTTCTTCGTGTGATTCTACGCCCTCAAAGGAACAAAATACGGAGATTATCGAACGGAATTCGCCCTTTCCTATAAAGTTAATTACAGCATCAGGAAGAAATTGGTAAGTTAGTTTTTGAATTTCAGGGGAGGATTTCTTTTGTTTGACAACTTCAGGCTTCTTGAGGCTATTTGATGTTAGTAGATAAAAGCCTTTTACCAGACTTGAAGTAGATACCCCTTTTGGCAATAATTTATTTAGATGTTTATCGAGTACGATTTCTTGATGTGATGCTCTGATCTGACTTTCTGCACTGTTCTCTATTGCTGGTCCTCTGAAATAAAAGGATTTTTGGTTTTTACCGATTATACCCCATTCTACTTTTCCATAGGAGAGCCCAATTTTTAAGCCAAATTTGAATTGATCAAACTGAAAGTTATTTTTTCCAAATAGGTTTCGAATGTCATTGGCAGCATGTAAAAGGCGACTTATGTTTTGATCATCTGATTCGGGAAAAATCGCTGTAAAGGCATCCCCCGCAAAATAGGGTATGAATCCCCCGTTATCATGGACCAGTTTTACCATAGGTCCAAAGATTTTATTCAAGATATCAGATAATCGTTCAGCACCTGCACTACCTTCTTTCATTAGACTTTCTGTAAGCGGAGTAAATCCGGATAGGTCTAAGAACATAGTGCCAGCTACCAACTCACCTTCTTGCTGCTGAGATTCAAAATGCTCTAAAATGAATGTTGGTACTAAATGCTTCAAAAGTCTCTTGTGTGTGGGAAAATTAAAAAAGCAAGATACAAATTTAGGCTCAAAGCATGAGTATCGCTTCTCTTTTTATTAGTTACAGATTGTGATAAAGCGCATATGGATTAATTTGTTTTGTATTAGCATAACAAGTTGTTTGTGGGTGCTAAAAACAATCTCATGGTAAAAAAAAGACCATTCGTCTAATAAAAAATTGAGATAATGGTAAAAGTTAGGACATTTGACCTTCTTTCAAACCCCAGATTTTTAAGAATAAGTCTTTATGCTAAATTATTCCATGAAAAGAATCGTAATAATAATTCTTGCAATCTTTAGTTCTGTTATTTATTCATCTGCTCAGTATGACCCAGGTGGCAGTAAATCTTTTCAGATAAATAAATCAGCAGAGGGTGTAAAAGTAGACGGTGTTCTTGATGAACCTCAATGGCTTTCTGCGCAGAAGATTGATGATTTTGTGGTGAGTACACCCAATTATGGGGACAGTGGAACATACCAGACTGAGGTAAAAATGTTCTACACCGATCAAGCTGTTTATATTTCTGCTTATCTGAAAGATGAGGAACCACAGCAGATCCTTAAGGAGATAACAAAACGCGATCAGTTAGGAAATACAGATTTTTTCGGTTTTCTGATTGATTCTTATCAAGATGGTATAAATGCTTTAGGGTTTTATATAACACCTACAGACGTTCAATATGATATAAAGTATTCTGCCGACGCAGATGGAGGGGGCTACAGTCCGATCATGGACGGTGATAAGTCTTGGGACGCAGTCTGGAATGCAAAATCTAAAATTGTAGAAGACGGTTGGATTGCTGAGTTTGAAATTCCATTAGCAGCCTTGAGGTTTCCTACTAAGGAGATTCAAAGTTGGAATATTAATTTTTACAGACACTTTAGAAGGAACAGAGAGGATATATTTTGGAATCCTGTAAACCCTGAAGTTTTTGGTTTGGTCAATCAGTCAGGTACTGTTCATGGCATAGAATCAATTAAATCACCGGTTAGACTACAGGCAACTCCTTATGTTACGTCTTATGTCAATAATGTAAAAGATGGAGGAGAAACTCAGTGGGGTAGTTCGTTTAATGGAGGGATGGATATTCGATATGGTATCAATGACGCTTTTACTTTAGACATGACATTGATTCCTGATTTTGGAGAGGCTATTTCGGATAATCAAGTCCTGAATTTATCTCCATTTGAGGTTCGCTTCAATGAAAATCGACAATTTTTTAAAGAAGGAATTGAGCTCTTCAATAAAGGGAATCTCTTTTATTCAAGAAGGATTGGTAGTACACCCTTGAATTATTATGATTTAGACTCGAGGCTTTCTGAAGGAGATTCTATTTTGTCCAACCCTTCGGAAACACAATTGATAAATGCTACGAAGATATCAGGACGAAACTCAAATGGCTTGGGAATTGGAGTTTTTAATGCTGTTTCAGGCAGGATTCTTGCTGAGGTAGTTGATGAAGAGGGAGTTGTTCGAGAAGAGATGACTAATCCACTGACCAATTACAATGTGTTGGTTTTGGATCAGAACTTAAAAAATAATTCGTCTATTTCTCTGGTTAATACAAATGTATATCGGGCCGGAATGGATTATGATGCCAATGTAACGGCGGGTTTGTTTAACCTGTTTACAAAGAATACAACCTATAATCTTGGAGGTTTTTATAAGCTTTCACAAAAGTATTATGCCGATAGTACTGCGCTTGGGCATTCTGGGGAGATTCGTTTTGAGAAGCCCACAGGCAATCTAATCTATGAGCTTACTTACACCTCAGAAAGTGATACTTACGACCCAAATGACTTGGGCTTTTTATACAATAATAATTCTAGAGAATTGTTTGGGCGTTTCTTTTATAGGGAATTTAATCCCAAGAATGAAAATCTGACAAGCTGGAGATTTACAGGATCCTTGAAATATGCACGCGTCTTTGAACCCAATGCATTTTCAGATCTTTATTTTAGAACATGGGGTAATGTGATCAATAAAAACTTCAACGTTTTTGGGTGGTGGTTCAATGGATTTGCAACAGAAAGTAATGACTATTTTGAAGCACGTACACCGGGTCGTGTATTTAAAAAACCTTCAGACATTGCCACGGGTCCATATATTTCTACGGACTACAGAAAAAGATTAAGTATGGATCTTTATGGTGGCTTCCGATACATTTCAGAGTGGGAAGATGCTATGAACTTTGATGTTAATTTTGGACCTAGGTTCAGGGTTAATGATCGGGTATTTTTAGAATGGGATATTGACCTAGAGTACTATCTAAAGGAGCGTGGTTTCGTTGATAATTATACCGATGCTGATGGAGTAGATCAAATACTTTTTGGGATTAGGGACAGGAAAGCTCTGGAAAATAGTTTGAGGCTTCGTTATTCTTTTACTTCAAATATGACATTGAACTTAAGAGCACGCCATTACTGGAGTATAGCTGATTATTATGGTTTCGCAAACTTAGACCAAGACGGATATTTAAGCGACGTGGTTGTTGAGAACACTTTTGACAGAAGTTTCACTTCTTTTTTAGTGGATGCTGTCTTTCAATGGCGCTTTGCACCAGGATCGGATATTTTTATTGTGTGGAAGAATTCAATTGATGCCTATCAAACGGATCAGGATAGGTTGCCTTATGACTATGGAGATAATTTTGCTTACCTGAGCGATTTCCCTGTCTATAATACCTTATCGTTTAAGTTGATTTACTTTCTAGATTACAACAGAATAGTTAAATAAAAAAGGGCCTGGAAAAATCCAGGCCCCTTTTTTTATTTATCCTTTGGAAGATTAAGTTCTAGATTTAATTCATCCAATTGTGTGTTATCAATTTTTGATGGCGCATCGATCATCATATCTCTACCTTGATTGTTCTTAGGGAAAGCAATGAAATCTCTGATTGAGCTCTGTCCTTTCATTACTGCACAAATACGATCAAAGCCAAAAGCAAGGCCACCGTGTGGAGGTGCACCATAATCAAATGCTCCCAGTAGGAATCCGAATTGCTCTTCCGCTTCCTCTTGTGTGAATCCAAGTAATTTGAAGTTCTTCTCCTGCAAAGCTCTATCGTGTATACGAATAGAACCTCCGCCGATTTCAGAACCGTTAATAACGAGATCATAAGCATCTGCTTTCAATGCTTTCATAGTTTCGAAATCACCATTCAACATGCGAGCTTCGTCTTCTTTCTTTGGTGCTGTAAACGGGTGGTGCATTGCGTGAAAACGTTCAGCATCTTCGTCCCATTCCAAAAGAGGGAAGTCTAGCACCCACAAAGGTTTGAAGTCACCAGGCTTGATTAGATCAAGTCTTTGGCCCATTTCTAGACGAAGTTCATTCAATTGCTTTCGCACCTTGTCTGTTTCTCCAGAGAGGATAAGCATCATATCGCCTGGCTCTGCACCAAATTTATCTGCCCATGCTTTGAAATCACTGTCATCGTAGAACTTGCCTATTGAAGATTTGAAGCTTCCGTCAGCATTATATTTAACATAAACAAGACCTTTTGCACCAACCTGAGGACGTTGCATCCACTCGGTAAGTTTCTTGATATCTTTGTTTGAGAAGCTATCTGCACATGCTTTTGCATTGATACCTACTATCAATTCTGCATCATTGAAAACAGGGAAGTCTTTGCCCTTTGCTAGGTCATTCAACTCTACGAACTGCATATCAAAACGAAGATCTGGTTTGTCCGAACCATATAATCTCAATGCATCATCGTAAGACATTCTTGGGAAGTCCGGCAATGTCTCATTGATACATGTTTTGAACAAGTGCTTGGTCAATCCTTCAAAGTTATTGAGGATGTCTTCTCTAGTTACAAAAGACATTTCGCAATCAATCTGCGTGAATTCCGGTTGACGATCTGCTCTTAGATCTTCATCTCGAAAACACTTTACGATCTGGAAATATTTATCAAAACCAGAAACCATCAAAACCTGCTTGAAGGTCTGAGGTGACTGCGGTAAAGCATAGAATTCTCCTGGATTCATCCTTGATGGTACTACAAAGTCACGTGCACCTTCAGGAGTTGATTTGATCAGAAAAGGTGTTTCTATCTCAACAAATGATTTTCCGGATAGATATTTTCTCGTTTCAATACCAACTTGTGAACGGAAGATTATCTTTTCCTGCGTGCTATTTCTTCTAAGATCTAGGTAGCGATATTTCATTCTTAGCTCCTCCCCACCATCGGTATCCTCTTCTATAGTAAATGGAGGTGTCTTAGATGCATTTAGGATCTCTAAGCTTTTTACCTCTAACTCTATATCTCCAGTTGCTCTGTTAGGATTCTTGTTGGAACGCTCTCTAACTAAGCCCTCAATCTTCACCACGAACTCTCTACCTAGTTTTCTAGCCTCTTCACATAAAGCGACATTGTCATCCATGTTGAATACCACTTGAGTAATACCGTATCTGTCTCTTAGATCTATAAAGGTCAGTCCGCCAAAATCTCTGTTCGACTGTACCCAACCACTCAGGACAGCTGTTTGCCCCACATGATCCATTCTTAATTCTCCGCAATTATGTGATCGATACATTGCTTTATGGTTTTTTAATATGAATTAACTCTAATATTTTGTTTATGCAGCCCAAAAATCGCAGTTTTAGTTAAGAAAGCATAATTTAAGAAAGGCAAATAAAGTCATTTGGCATTAAAATTTGAATATATTAATGCATTACCGTTTACAATATTTAATTTTACAATTGATTCGGCTAAAACATTGAAGAAAAAAACCAATTTATGAATAAATCCAGCTTCCTAAGCACATTATGCGAAGCCAAGGCTAAAGGTGAGAAGAAAATCGCTTTATTGATTGATCCAGATAAAGCTGGGCCATCAATATTGGAAAATACCCGCTCTCTTTTGTGTTCGGATTTGGTTGATTATTTATTCGTCGGTGGTTCTTTAATATCGGAGGGTGATCTGGATAATACAGTCCGATCTTTAAAATCATTCTCTGAGCTTCCTGTTGTCATATTCCCAGGAGCTTCTTTTCATGTAAGTAGTCATGCGGATTCCATTTTATTTTTATCCTTGGTATCTGGAAGAAATCCAGAGTTTTTGATTGGACAGCAACTACTTGCAGCACCTAAGGTTAAGGCAAGTGGTCTTGATGTTTGTCCTACTGGCTATATGTTGATAGATGGGGGTAAACCAACCTCAGTTAGTTACATAAGTAATACGCTACCAATACCAAGAGATAAGCCTGACATAGCTGCTGTTACAGCTATGACTGCAGAGATGATGGGTATGAAGCTGGTATTTATGGATGCAGGCAGCGGTGCCTTGAATGCAATAGATCCTGCGATGGTACAGGCAGTGCGTTCTAAGGTAGATTGTCCTATCATAGTGGGTGGTGGATTGCGGAAAATTGAGGAGATAAAGACTATCTTTGAAGCTGGAGCTGATCTTGTAGTTGTGGGAAGTCTTTTTGAGCGTGATCCGAGCGGTTCCTTAGAAGTCTTTTCGGCGATAAAACAAAGAGCTGATATAGAGATTTATTAATTAATAATTGATTGTGGAAGAAGGTATAGTAGTAAAGTCGACGGGAAGTTTGTACACAGTTGAGTCCACGAATGGCACTATATTCGCCTGCAGAATTATAGGGAAATTTAGGCTGGGAACTCACAAGCTAACGAATCCGGTGGCAGTAGGGGATGTTGTGGAGTTTGAACATGATCACGAAGAGGGGACAGGTATTATCAAAAAGATACGGCCTCGCAACAATTATGTCGTTCGACAAAGTCCTAGAAAAAAACACTTTCTTCATCTACTTGCTAGTAATATTGATCAGGCTATGCTGATCACAACAATTGCACATCCAAGCCTAAAGCCAGCCTTTATAGACCGTTTTTTGTTGATGACGGAGCCTTTTGATATTCCTACTTGCATTGTTTTAAACAAAGTAGATATTTATGAAGAGGAGGATCTAGAGATCATGGAGGGGTTGAAGATGATTTATGAAGAAATTGGCTACAAGGTGATTATAGCTTCTGCTGTATCAGGCTATGGCCAAGACGAACTCAAGGCAGCACTTAAGGGTAAAAAAACATTACTTGCGGGGCAGTCTGGTGTTGGTAAATCTTCTTTGATAAATATGATTGATCCTGAACTAGAATTAAGAACAGGTGAAATTTCAGATTATACCGGAAAAGGTCAACATACTACTACCTTTGCCGAGATGTTTGAGCTGGAGTTTGGAGGCAAGATCATTGATACACCAGGTATAAAAACATTGAGTTTTAATTATTTGGAGCCTTTAGACGTATCTCATAATTTTAAAGAGATGTTCAAAGCATCCAAAGGATGTAAATTTGGTGGAGATTGTAAACATCGAGATGAGCCTAATTGCGCAGTAAAAGATGGTATAGAAACCGGTCTAATCAATGAGTTGAGATATTTAAATTACCTGTCAATCCTAGAGGAGGTTGAAGACCAAAACTATTGGGAAAGACATTCAAAAGTATAGATTATTATGGCTTATTCTGGCAGAAAAAGATATACTCCAAGAAGGGAGCGATTAAAAAACAGCATGAGGCGATACAGAATTATGTTTCTATTCGTCTTCATCTTTTTAGCGCTGATAGTTGCTTTTAACTGGAGGTCAATCTATGACTATTTGCTTTCTTTTACCTATTAGGATTCTAAATCAGCAATTAGTCGCTTTGTGATCCATTGGAACTCTTTTTTACTCAATACTCCTATTAGCTCTTTATCATTAACAACAGGGAGGAAATTAACTCCTTTTTCTTGCATGAGTTGATTGGCATCTTTGAGGGTTGCTGTGGAATTGATGTAAGCTGGATTCTTCTCCATAATGTCCTCAACACATACCGTATCATCATACATGTCTTTGTTGCTTAAAAAATGAAGGATTTGAGTTTTTGTAACTACTCCAACTAGATGCCCAGATTTATTTTCAACCGGAATATATTCTAAGTCTTTCCATTTCATGATCTGAACCACCATCTCGATAATATCCTCTTGGTAAACCGTCAGGAAATCAGTGTTCATGAACTCTGAAATTACAAGATTTGAAGGCTTGTAGTCTATCTTTTCGGATAGAGTTAGCTCAGGCCATTCATGGATAGGCATCCCACTGTTTTGGTTTTTCAGTATATGCGAAGTTAAGATAACCCCTGCCTCTTCCCTAGAATAGCCTTTTTTAAGGTTGGTAAAGCTTCTTAGAATCCATCGAGCACCAGTCATATGTTTTTGGGTGCGCTGTTCGATAATACCTAGATACTTCTCTATGTCTTCTTTGTTGATACCCTGCTTCTCAAGGCCTTTTTTGGCGATTGGAAGTAGTTCTTCAAGGATCAGTTGAGGGGCAGAAATCTTTCGATCCTCTGTCCAATTGAATTTTGTATCAATCCCAAATTTAGCAGCTTTCTTGAAGTTGTCGTTTACATCCGCAAAGGATAAATGATCTCTGATGTCTTCTACCTGTTCGCTCATACCGACCATCAGTCCAAGCCAGAAAGCAGCATTCGCAATTTCATCCTGTGGTGTTGGTCCAGCAGGTAGTATGCGACATTCAATCCGTAGGTGTGGCATACCATTTCCACTTATTCCGTAACAAGCCCTATTCCATCTGTATACTGTCGAATTATGAACTTGTAAAGCTTTTAGCTTTGGAATCTCACCATTTTTATAAGTCTCCAAGGAGTCTTGTTCCTCCACAGCAGTCATCAATACCCTAAACCTAGAAATATCTTCCTGATACAATTCAAGTAAAGATTCTTGAAGCCAATCCTTTCCAAATTGTACACGTGGGGATTTTTCTCTCAAGTGATTTTTGGTAATACGGGTATCCAAAGCTTGTTGGAAAAGTGCAATCCTAGATTCATGCCAGAGTCTTCTTCCAAAGACTAATGGTGAATTGGTTGATATGGCTAATACTGGCCCTGATATTGCCTGGGCAATATTATACATTTTGACAAATTCGTATTGATTGACTTGAAGATGAACCTGAAAAGAGGTGTTTGCCGCTTCAATCATCGGTGAATTATGTCGGATATGTAACTCGTCAATACCTTCTAACTTAAGTTCAAAAGTGTTTCCCTCTAATTGATCTATAATAGAATCCATCAAAGCTCGGTAACGCTTTTTAGGAGTTAGACTTTCTAATTCCAGATTAAACTTTTGGATAGTGGGTAGGATACCTGTTAGTGCTACCTTGGCATCAAATTGCTCTAAAGTCTTATCAATTTTTCCTAAGTATTCACGGATTTCATTTTCCATGTCGTTTAAACATGAATTTTCAAAAACACGTGGGTTAAGGTTGGTTTCTAAGTTGAACTTTGCTAGTTCTGTTTCAAGCCAAGAACAGTTTTCTCCCATTGCCTCAATGACCTCCATACAGATTGGGGCAGGTTTGTGGTTCTTTGTATTCACAAGGCACATTTCCTGTTCTGCTCCAATTCTTCTAATATTATTTTCAAAGACTTCATCCTTGAGCATAAGCTCTAAGGCTTGAATATCTTTAAGTAAATTTCTTACGAAGGACTGTAATTGAGCTTTATTATTAGCTAGAGACACATTTTGTTCGCCCATCTTTGGTAAACTTTAGGTTGGAAAGGGGGATTTTTCATAAGTAATATAATTAAATACAATCTATTGAGTATTATTTTTGCATAAAATATCGTTGTTTTGGGTATGAGAAGATTATTTACAGCTCTGTTTATTGTCTTTTGTTTCGCAGCTTGTAAAACAGATGATACATTCATATTTGAAATACCGTATGGTCCTTTGGAGTTTTCAGTGCCTCCAGGTGTATCGGTTTTGAACTATCATCAGTTTACAATCCCTATGGATGCTCAGACCATTCTTGATTTTGTTAGTCAAGGTCAGTCTTATAGTGAGATAGTCCCAAATGTTGCTGTTATACAATCATTAGCCTTGCAGCAAGATCTTTCATTTGCAAGAGATATTTCTGTAACAATTTGCTTGGATGGAGAGACGGACCCAAATTGTGGAATGGAGATTTTTTGGAAAAATCCTACAGATTTTGATGAGACTACGCCTTCCAATCTTTGGGCGAATGAAAACGACATCTCAGAATTATTGGAATCCGGAGATGTCGTTATAAAGGTCAAGTTTAGTCAATTAAGATCTACAACGCTCCAAGAGCTTAATCTGATCCTTAATCTACAATTTATAGCTCGCTAATTGAATGAACCGAAGTATGGTCCGACCATGCTGTTCATCGCAGAGAGCGCCATGTTTTTACTTGTCTTTGCATTGTGTCCTCTATCCATAAACATATCTTCAAGCAGTACTAAATTCTGGAAGTACAACAATCTTATACTGTAAGATAATCGCTCGAGGTAAGGGTCTTTTTGACCCCATTTATAAAGGTTAGTGATGACATTATTACTCCATGCTGCATTTGCAGTTGCGTCATTTTCTGAAATGATTTTAGCATTATAAATGAGCTCTATCTGTTCATTCCACCCATTTGCTGATTCAAAAGCATTGGTTGTTCCTAGGCTAATTTGTTTAGCTAAATGCAGGAGCACATTCATCTCTTCCCAATTGTACATGCTTGCGCAATTATTCCATTGTATCTTAGAAAACGATACAGGATCCTTGGCGGAGAATGAAGATATTTCTTTGATGTGGTAATCATACAACCAGCAAGGAGCTGGAATCTTTTCTTCTGCATTCATGTGGATGTAAAGAAGATGCTGTATAATCTGCTCCAAGTTTTGGTAATCATAATTTGCATTTGGGTCAAATCGCATATTGGAATTTATTGATCCCTCTTTGAAAGCTAATTGAATGGCCATATTCATGGTTTTATTCAAGTTGCTTGAAGGACCACTTGCGATCATTTCTAGGTAGGCAATATAAGCACCAGCTAGGGGGTCTGACATTGTCCTAAGTTTTTCCTCGCATACCTTTGGTTCAAAAGGAATATTAAGTAGGCAGTCATTGATGTTTTCTATCTCAAGAGCTACAATGTTTTTATCTTTTTTGACAATCGTAGTCTTGGTAAACTGAATTATGGGATCATTTTCGTACGCACTTTTAAAGGCTGATTTTGTCCCTTTTCCATAATATCCATCTAGGGAAGAAGTATATATGCCATCCTTCTTTAAAAGCTTTTGTAATTCAATAGAAGCTGTTCTTTTTTTATTTCCCCGGATTGATGGTCTTTCGATTTGCTTGAGCTGTGTGGAGAAGTGTAATTCCCAGAAGGTATATATTTCCTCATTTATAAGCAGGTCTAATCCCATCTCCTGATCCTTCGTGCTGTATCCTGTGAGTTGAGGCTGTGTAATTGCATCCTGATTGAAATAAAAATCACCTAAAGGATGTACTAGCTCTTTTGGAAACTTAGCAATAAAAGCACCAGAGTACTCCGCCTTAATCACTTGCAGCGCAGCAGCAGCTTGCTCCCTGCTATCGTAGGGCCCTTCAAGGATTCGGATGATCCCATCCACACCAGTCAGATTTCTTTGTTTGCCAATGTGAGAGAGGTCTAAACTGAGTTGTTTGAAGTAATCGAAGGAAGCGATCTGCACGTAATGAGTACTTTGATTGCTAAAGGCCATCTCTTCAACGCGGGCATTGATGAATCCTCCTTTTTTTGCATTCTTTGTTAATTCGAGTGCTTGCGTGTAATCCGTATAATCACCAATATTAATTTGTTCTAGACCTTGATTCAGCTTTTGACCATACAGAAGGCCATTGTTTGCGATTCCTGGAAAGTCAAAAACTTTGACTCCGCTGAAGTTGCCAAGGGATACTTTGTAAACGGTTACCTCCTGTGCACTTGCAAATAAGGAAATGCAAATACAGCTTATTAAAATGAAAAGACCCTTTTTTGTCATAAGATATAGTTTGGATTTCAAATTGTTCCTGATGTGGGTTTATGTATTGTAAACATTAAATATAAGTGAAATAACGTATTATGGTTCGTTTTTTTTTGCCCAAGTGATGCTCTTGTTCAAGTTTAGCAACAATTTTTTATAGATTTTCATCCCATAGAGCGCAGACTTAGTTTTAGTGTTTGATTTATTAACATAGATATTATCTTTGAATAAATAGATTTGGCTTTGTTAAACCTTGCGATTCAAGAGCCATTAATAATATTAGGTATATTCAAGTACGATTATGCCAAAAATTGAAAACATGAGTAAGAGAAATAGAATAATCCTAAGCACACTAATTGGCTTGGTTTTAATCATTGTTGGTATTCAAGGCTCCAATTATTTAGCGTCTAAGAAAGAACCTCCTAAAGTAAAAGCGAAATCCGACACTCGTCCAGTAGCTCGTATTCAGGAAGTTGCAAATGAAACGGCTTCTTTTAAGATTAATCTTGAAGGCACCTTAATGGCCTATAACAAAGTTTCTATTTTTTCGGAGGTTCCTGGTTTATTAGAGCAAGGTAGTGCTCCTTTTAAGGTCGGAAATTACTTCAGTAAGGGAGATGCTCTGTTTCGTGTTAATAACGAAGAAGCAACACTTGCTTTGCTAGCTCAAAAGAGTGAATTACTCAGTCGAGTGGTTGGGCTATTGCCCGATATCAAGCTTGACTTTGAGGATCGATTTCAAGAATGGCGAGATTATGTAGATAGCTTTGATGTGGAGCAAGTAATCAGCGATTTTCCTGCAGCTAAAACTAGTAGAGAGAAAAGTTTTATAGCAGCTAAGAACCTATCTACTTCTTTGTACTCCATTCGAAGTGCAGAGAACCGATTAGAAAAATATGTGATCAGAGCTCCATTTTCAGGAGTGCTTACGATGACTAATGCAAATAAAGGAGCCATGGTACAACCTGGGCAGATGCTTGGAGAATTCATGGAGCGCGGTAATTTCGAATTGATTGTATCTGTATTGGCCTCTGATATAAAATACCTTCAACGCGGCCAGGAAGCGGAGTTCTACTCCGAGGATATGGGTCGTTCATGGAAGGGAAAGGTTGTAAGGGTTTCAGACAAGATCAACCCACAATCACAAACTTTAGATGTCTATATACAGCTTAGAGGAAAGGAATTGAAAGAAGGTTTATTCTTGTCTGGTTTGGTTGTCTCCAAACCAGTAGAGGATGTATTCTTATTGGATAATGCACTTCTAGTTGGTCAGGACGAGGCTTTCGCTGTCAAAGATGGGGTTCTTGAGAAGATGAAACTTGATATAGTTCGGATTTCTGATTCGGGCATTCTAGTTCGTGATATCCCAAATGGTACAAGGATGCTTGACAAACAAATATCAGGCGCATTTGAGGGTATGGAAGTGAATGTTAGCGAACCATCAATCGACTAAATATGAGAGGTATAATAAACTACTTTATAAAAAACTCATTTGCTGCTAATGCGATTATGATCGGTCTGCTGATTATAGGTATTATAAGTGGTATGCAAATGAAGTCTACATTCTTTCCAGATATTCCGGATCGAATAATCTTTGTTCAGACTGTCTTGCCTGGTGCTTCTCCTGAGGAAATAGAGGAAGGAATAATCAATAAGATTGAAGAAAAGCTGAAAGGTATAACAGGGATTGAGCAGATCACATCTGTAAGTAATGAAAATACGGGAAGTGTTACCATAGAGGTAAAGAAGAAGGCAGATGCATACATTGTTGTTGAGGATGTAAAAAACGCAGTGAATAGTATTCCTTCGTTTCCAGCAGGGATGGAGCCTCCAAAAGTATTTGTCAATGAAAACCTTGGCTTTGCGATAAGTTTTGCAATCAGTGGAGCGGAGAATCTTCAAAAATTAAAGGAGGTTGCTCGAAAAGCAGAAGATGATCTTCTTGCTATGGATGGAATTTCTAAGGTAAGACTCAGTGGTTTTCCCGATGAAGAGATTGTTGTAGAGTGTAGAGAGCGAGATTTAAGAGCTTATCAATTGACTTTTGCAGAGATTAGTGCCGCAGTTCGAGCAGCTAATATTGATATCACAGGAGGAAAAGTGAAGGCTGCAAAGGAAGAGATATTACTTAGAGCACGTCAAAAGGAATACTATGCAAATGACCTTCGAAATATAGTAGTCAAAAAAGATGCAAACGGTGGTAAGATATATTTGCACCAAGTTGCAGATGTTAGAGATCAATGGGTGGAAGATAATCCGTCCAGGTCTTTTTTAGACGGAGCGCCTTCAGTTGTTATCAATATTAGCAATACGCCCAAGACGGAGGATATGATCACTATTACAGATATGGTCAAATCCTATGTTGCAGACTTTAATGAGCGTGAAGACTTGCTCGAAGCGACCGTTGTTAGGGATGGTTCTATTACTCTAAAACAAAGAATAAATCTTTTAACAGAAAATGGCTTACTTGGTTTTGCCCTAGTGATTGTCCTTTTAGCTATGTTTTTGCACTGGAGAATAGCATTTTGGGTGGCTTTGGCTATTCCTATTTGTTTTGGAGGGATGTTCATTTTTGCAAACTATCTAGATGTAACTATCAATGTAGTTTCTTTATTTGGTATGATCGTTGTGATTGGAATTTTGGTTGATGATGGCATTGTGATTGCTGAAAATATTTACCAAAAGTATGAAAAGGGGTATTCGAGAGTTCGGGCAGCTGTAGAAGGGACATTAGAAGTCTTACCAGCAATATTTACTGCGATTATAACTACGATAATAGCCTTTTCAGCCTTCTTCTTCATAGACGGTACGCTTGGTGATTTCTTTGTTGAAATGTCTATAGTCGTTATTTTCTCGCTTGTGTTTTCACTGATTGAGGGAGCTATTATTCTACCTACACACGTTGCTCACTCAAAAGCATTGACTAAGAAAAATGAGGCTGAACCGAAGGGTGCTTTGAGTCGTTTAAGATTGTTTTTTGATCGATTGATGGATGGCTTGAGAGATAAAATCTATGCACCAGTCCTTAAGTTTACCCTTCACAATAAGTTTTTGAGTATCGCCTTTATGGTTTGTTTGCTTATGCTAACATTTGGAGCAATCAATGGGGGATTGATAAAAGGGACTTTCTTCCCAAATATTGAACGGGATAATGTTACTATAAATCTTAAGATGCCATCGGGAACCAACCCCGATATCACTATGCAGTGGTTACAGCATATTGAGCAGTCAGCCTGGAGAGCAAATGACAGCCTCACGCAACAATTTTTCAATGGAGAAAAACAGCCTATAGAACGTATAGAGCGGAATTTAGGGCCTAGCACGTATCAAGGAAGTATTAACATTGCTTTGTTGCCAGGTGAAAATCGAGATAGCCTTCGATTGCGGAAGATTCTTAATACAATAAGAGAGTTCACAGGAGATATTGATAATGCTGAAGAATTGGTTTTTGGCTCACAATCTGCTTTTGGAAAACCAGTGTCTATATCTCTGGTAGGGGAGGACTATGAAGAGTTGAATGCGGCAACCCGAACAGTAAAGCAAAGGATGTCCAAGTTAGAAGAGTTGATAGACGTAACGGATAATAACCAAGAAGGATTAAAGGAAATCAATCTAGAGCTTAGTGAGAAAGGCGCCTTTTTGGGATTGAATACACAGTTTATTCTCAATCAGGTACGTCAGGGATTCTTTGGTGCTGAGGTGCAACGCATTCAGCGTGGAAGAGATGAAGTAAAAGTGTGGGTGCGTTATGCAGAGGCTGATCGCTCGGATATTTCCAATCTTTTGAATATGCGCATTCGACTGGGGAATGGGGTGGAATATCCACTTTCTGAGTTAGCAGATGTGTCAATCGGCAGGGGAGTCGTTTCTATCAATCACCTAAATGGTAAACGTGAGATTCGAATTGAATCAGAAATATCCAATGATAATGTATCCGTTAGTGATATTACAGCAAGTTTAAAGAATGACATAATTCCAGAGATACTTGAGGAATATCCTAGTGTTTCTGCACTTTTTGAAGGGCAGAATAGGGAACAGGAGAAATCGCAGAATTCAATGGCAAAGATTATGCCGATCCTGCTTGGTTTGATGGTCTTTTGTATTGCATTGACTTTTAGATCAATTATGCAAACACTTGCTGTTTTCTTGCTTATTCCTTTTGCATTCATTGGAGTAGCCTGGGGGCACTGGGCTGTTGGAATTCCTATAAGTTTGTTTTCTGTTTTAGGTATTATTGCCTTGATAGGTATTTTAGTAAATGATGCGTTGGTTTTCGTTGCTACCTACAACAATAACTTACAGGATGGTCAAAAACAGATGGATGCTCTTGTAGATGCTGGATTAAGTAGGTTTAGGCCAATTATTCTAACATCAATAACTACATTTGCAGGGCTTTTCCCATTATTATTGGAAAAAAGTCTGCAGGCTCAGTTTTTGAAGCCTATGGCAGTATCAGTTTCTTTTGGACTTTTGTTGATTACAGTAATCATTCTATTAATGCTTCCTGTATTTTTGGTAATTGTCAATAGAGTCAAATATTATGTTGCTAGTTTCTTTGGTAAAACGGTAAGCTATGAATCCGTAGAGCCATCTGCACTGAATTTGGATGGCTTAGATGATGAAGAGTAATGTTTTATAGTTAAAGCTTAAATGTGAGGAATCTAATTGAGAAATATAGAACCAGTATTGTCCAAAAATTGAAGTTTGGAATGTCATCTATTGTAGCTACCCTTGTTGACTACGGTCTTTTCTGGGGACTAGTTGTTTTTCAGGGTGGTATTTTTGAGGAGTTTTGGGGCAATATGTTATCAGCTTCTGTTGGTATGCTTATAAATTTCGTCTTGCAAAAACGGTTTGTTTTTGAATTGAAACGAAATGTATACCTAGTGTTTGTTATGTCTGTTCTTATTTCTCTTGGGGGAGTGGTCCTTGGAAGTACCATCATCAAGCTCCTAGTTCAGCATGTTGAATTCTTTGAAGCATTTAAGCTTGTAGCGAAACTTGTAGCGACAGGAACGATCTTTTTTTACAATTTTTATCTAAAACGCTTCGCTTTTGAGGATCGTTTTTTAGGAAAAAAAGCTAATAACACGGATGAACAATCCTAATTTTATATCACGACTTTGTGCGTTTATATTCTTTATGGGCTTCTTCATCATTGGGATGAATGTGGTCCATGATTTCGGACTGGGTTTTGATGACGAGATTCAAGAGCGACACGGAAGAGTTAGTTACGATTATATTAATAAAACTTTTGGAATAGAGAAGGGACCTATTGCTCCTAATGGCGAGCAATTACATGCTTATGAATACAAATATTATGGCGTGATATTCCAGGTTTCTTCCTTGTACTTAGAACGAATTTTTGGATTGAGTAGCTACTTTGAAAGATATATGCTCAGGCACCAATTGGTATTTATCCTATTCTTTTTGGCGAGTATTGCCTTCTATAGGATTCTTTATAGGCAATTTGGTAACAGGTATCTTGCTTTATTAGGCGCGTTGATTTTTATTTTATCGCCGCGTACATTCGGGCATGCTTTCTTTAATATTAAAGATTCAGTACTCTTGTCTTTCTTTGTCTTTGGTCTGGCAAGCTTCTTTAGGTATTTGGATAATCCTTCTGTTCGAAATGGACTTCTTCATGCATTTATTTGTGGCCTCTGTGTGAATATTAGAATTGTTGGTATTATTCTTCCGGTGCTAAGTGCCGCATGGATCATCTTTTATTTTTTAGCCGCTGAAAATAGAAAGGACTTTTGGGGCAAGTGGAAAAAAAGCCTATTGGTTTTCACCTTAGCTACACCAGTGTTTATTTATATTTTCTGGCCTTATCTTTGGGAGCAGCCCATCCATAATTTCTTGGAGTCTTTTAAAGCAATGGGTAAGTTTGATTGGAGAGGAAATGTCCTTTTATTTAATGAATATCTTTATGCCCCCGACTTGCCATGGTATTATGCTCCAGCATGGATGTTGATAAGCATTCCACTGTTTTATTGGTTCTTGTTTGTATTAGGTTTTGCTAAGCCCGTTTTTAATTGGCTCAGAAGTCTAGCACAGGGGGACTTAAGTTGGTTCAGAGATAGGGAGCAGCGATTTACAGCCATTGCATTTAGTTTTTTCCTATTGCCTTTACTATTAGTTATTTTAAAACATTCTACCCTTTATGATGGATGGAGGCAGCTTCACTTTACATATGCTGGATTTGCTTTGGTAGCATTTGTTGGATTATTGCGTTTGTTTAGATGGGCAAAGAAAAAAAGAGGCAAGGTGTTTATACTGGCAAAAGCATTTGCAGGTTTGAATATAGCCTACTTGTTATTTTTAATGGTGACAATACATCCTTATCAGCAGACATATTTCAATCTACTTGCTTCAAGAGATCAGTTTAGTCGTTTTGAGCTGGATTATTGGGGGATATCTTATCGAAGTGGATTGAAGCAATTGGCGGAATTGGCAGAGGAAGGGGATTGTATAAAATTCTACGCCTTTTCATATCCGGGTATTGCGAACCACAAATTTTTAGATGAGGAGACAAAAGCAAAGCTTTGCCTAGGGTATAGTTCTAGGGACAGCGATTATTACATAACAAATTTTAGATCGAAGGAAGAGCGAAGAGATTACAAAGCGAAAAACGGAAGATTCAATAATCCTGTTGTTCTTATTGAACGACAGGGAGTCCCAATTATGGGAGCATTTAAGTTAGATAAAAATTAAGCCTATGTTGCGCATCTCTATAATTCTGTTAATGTTGGTCCAATTTAGTTTCTTGAACGGTCAGACTGAGCTCAGCCTGTCCCAAGCTTTAGAAATTAGTCTTGCAAACAACCTGCAGGTTCGTTTTCAGGAAAAGCAAATCACGATCAGCGAAAATAACGATACTTGGGCAAATGCCGGGCGAACGCCTACTATCGATATTGCAGCGACCAATCAAAGTGCGATAAGCCAACAGATCAACCCCGCTAATGTTATTCTACCTGAACAGTTGTCTTACAGCACTGGTCTGAGTGGAAGCATGGAAATGAACCTTGTTCTATACAATGGGGGAAGAGTGAAATATGCAAAGTCTGGACTAGGGCTCCAAAAAGAGCAAGCTGCATTAAATATGCGTATGGCAGTTGAGGACCTGACGGAACAGGTGATGTTAGCCTACTACCAGGTGTTGTTAGTGGAGGAGCAAGAAACAGTATTAGAAGAGGTGAAGTTATTGTCAAAAGATCGATTTGATTTTCAAGAGCTTAGAAAAACCTATGGCTCTGCCAGTACTTTTGATGTCATTCAAGCAAAAGATGCGTATCTGAATGATTCTATTGCCTTTATTCAATTGGAGAATCAAATTGCAGCCTTACATAATAACTTAAAGTTGGTGATGGGACTTGCTGATAGCGGCGATGAATATGTGCTAATTGATAATTTGGAATCTGTCATTCCATTGTTAGAGAAGGAAGCTTTGCAGCAACGTATGCTGGACAGCAATACAGATCTCCTAAACTTAAGACTTTCAGATGAGCTTGCTTTGAATAATATCGATATTCAAAAAACGACCTTAAAACCATCTATTGGTCTTGGTCTTGGTGTGAGTGGGAATTTAAATAGCTCATATTTAGATGCAGAAAATCCAATAACAAATGAGATTATTGGTTCAAATACTTCTACAGGTGTCAATCCTTTCTTAAGCATTTCTGCAACACATAGGTTATTTGATTCTGGTTTAAGGAAGACTAGAATTCAGAATGCCGAGATTCAGTGGATGGCAAACAAGGATCTTTTGCAGAATATGGAACAAAATATTTCTACTCAGTTTGAAAACACCTACCTGCAGATGGAGACCAATCAACGAGTTCTTAATATGAGTGCGGAACAACTGGAGAATGCTTCTAGGAACTTGGAGATAGCAAAGGACAGATTTGAAAATGGTTTGATTAGCAGCTTTGACTATAGGACTATTCAATTGGGTTATCTCAATGCCTCTCAATCCAGGCTTGAGGCAAGATTTAATTTGATCAACTCACAGATCGCTCTTTTGAATCTAACAGGAGGCTTATATACAAAGGGATAAATAAAAAAGGAACTTCAATTTTGAAGTTCCTTTTTTATATTTCAATAAGCTATTAGATAAAATGCTTAAGCATTATTATTTCTTGTTTTTTAAGATGTCTGAATTTCCCTCTAGGCAAATCTTTCTTGGTAAGTCCGGCATAATATGCTCGATCCAGTTTTTCAACTGTATAGCCTAGGTGATCAAATATCCTTCTTACAATTCGGTTACGTCCGATGTGAATTTCGATACCTACATCCTTTTTGGTTTTACCTTTTACATAGTCTACTCCAAGCACGGGAGCAAAGCCATCTTCTAAGGTTAATCCTTTTCTGATTTTGTCTAGGTCTTGCGGCGTTATTTCCTTGTCTAAATGTACTTCATAAAATTTCTTGACCTCATGGCTAGGGTGTGCTAGTTTTTTGGCAAGGTCTCCATCATTGGTGATCAAAAGAAGTCCTGTAGTTGGAAAATCTAATCTACCCACAGGGAATACTCGTTCTTTGATAGTATTCTTCAAGAGGTCCATTACAGTCTTTCTTCCTTTTTCATCAGAAAGAGAGGTTATGGTATTCTTAGGTTTGTTCATCAACAGATAGACTTTATTTGTCTCCTGCCTTAAAGCTCTTTCATTATAAACAACTTCGTCAACGTCTTGAACGAGATAATAGGGTTCAAGCACTACTTTACCATTTACTTTTACCTTTCCTGCCTTCACTAGATCTGCAGCTTTTCGTCTGGAACATACACCAGCATTTGCCACAAATTTATTTAATCTGACCCCTTCGTTGTCCATATATAATATTTAGAAATAATTTTAGAATGGGATGTCCTCGTCTTCATTCATTCTGGATGGGCGGGTGATAATATCTGCACCCTCACCATTTGTTTCGAATGTCCCCTCAGGAAGATTATCGAAGTCCATATCGTCCAAGTCTGCAAATTTAGCAAACTCACTGATAAATCTAAGCTTTATATTTTCTAGTGCACCGTGTCTGTTTTTGGCTACCACGATCTCTCCAATCCCTTTAAGTGATTCTCCTTCTTCGTCCTCTAAGATTTGATAGTATTCACCTCGATAGATAAACATAACCATATCGGCATCTTGCTCAATAGATCCAGACTCTCTAAGGTCAGAAAGCATTGGCTTTTTGGTTCCTCCTCTAGATTCTACGGCACGGCTTAACTGTGATAAGGCAATTACAGGAACGTTCAATTCCTTAGCTAGAGCCTTAAGTCCACGAGAGATTGCCGATACTTCTTGCTCACGGTTACCTTTGTTGTCGCCCCCTCCACTCATCAGTTGAAGGTAATCGATGATCACCATCTGGATATCATATTGGGCTTTTAGACGACGGCACTTTGCGCGAAGCTCAAAAATATTGATACCGGGTGTATCATCAATGAAAATCGGAATATCAGCCATTTTTTCTATGGCTGTATATAATTGTTGCCACTCGTATTCTTCCAAGTTTCCTTTTCTCATCTTGTGGCCAGATATTTCAGCCTCTAAGGAAATGAAACGTTGCACAAGCTGCACATCAGACATCTCAAGAGAGAATAAGGCCACACCTTTATTGAAATCCATAGCCGCATTTTTGGCTAGTGCTAATACAAATGAGGTCTTACCCATACCGGGTCTTGCGGCAAGTATTACAAGATCTGAAGGCTGCCAACCTGAGGTAAGCCTATCCAAGCCAATAAAACCGGTAGGTACACCTGTAAGTCCGTCTTCTTTATCTTTTAGTTCTTCAAGTTGCTGTCTGAATTTAGCGGTAACCGAACTCATGGTTTCAACTCCACGGCTCATATTCTTTTGAGTGATATCGAAAAGTCCTTTTTCTGCATCATCCAAAAGCGAGAAAACATCGGTGCTATCTTCGTAAGAATCCTTTATGATTTTGGTAGATACTCGGATCAGTTCTCGCTGAATATACTTTTGAGCGATAATCCTAGAGTGGTATTCTATATTTGCCGCAGAGGCAACCTTGTTGGTTAATTTTACAAGATATCCTGGACCTCCAACTTCAGAAAGTTTGTCCAGTTTTTTAAGCTCCTCTGTTACCGTAAGTAGGTCAATAGGATGTGATGCATTAAATAAAGCAATCATTGCTTCGTAGATATGCTTGTGGGCATCTATATAAAAACTTCCAGGGCTGATGATATCCAATACAGTAGACAGAGCATCTCTATCTAGCATAAGTGCACCGAGGACTGCTTCCTCTAATGCTGTGGCCTGAGGCTGAACCTTTCCGAAAACGTATTCAGAAAGTTCACTCTTAGCCGACTTGCCGGATGATGCCCTATTTGTATTTCTGGGAAAATCTGCCATACTGATCTTTAATTCTTACAAAGCTAATGGTTATTTATTGAAAAACAGGTAAAAGGTAAATTAGGGATTATTAATTTAAATAAAAAAGAGGAATCAAACCATTTGGTCTTTCCCCTCTTTTTTATTTATCCAACAAATTACGTTCTAGTTGTTCACTACTACTCTTCCACTTAGAACGACTTCTTCAGATTGAACTTGATAGATAAACAGACCTGTCGGGAATTCTCCTAGGTCAACCGAATGCATGTTACCTTTTAATGTTTCTCTCACTAAAACAGTTCCGTTTAAACTCAAAATTCTAAGTTCGGCATCCTCTAGTTCCATACCGATTTTAAAGTACAGTCTACCTTGGGTGGGATTTGGGTAAACTTCAATATCTTTTTTGATAACAGTTCGTGTGTTGGTTATGTCAATGTTCAGGGCCATTTCAACTGCCTCCATCACATCAATTCTTCCGAAACCATAAGTATTGTTCGGAATCGATAATCCTGAGACATCACCACATTCTTGATCTGTAGTTTTATTGATTGCAGTTTGTTCAAGGATATCTTCTATCAAATCCACTTGACCAGCAAGTGCCGGTCTTGCAGAGATAATCAAAGCCACTGCACCTGCGACATGTGGTCCTGCCATAGATGTACCACTATAGGACGCATACCCACCGTCTCTAATACAAGAGTTTACATTTCTTCCTGGAGCAGATACATTTGGTTTAAGCCTGTTTGAATTATCTACTGTTACTGGACCTCTACTTGAGAATCCAGTGATGTTATCATTTTCATTTGTTGCTCCAACAGCAAAACTATTTTCGTAGATCGCTGGAGGATTCGAAATAGTGCTACATTCCGATCCACTATTTCCAGCAGAGGCAACAACAACTACACCAGCGGCTTTAAGGTTGTTGATTGCTGTTTCAAGGATAAGAAAGTTCGTCGGATTACATCCTTCTGATTCTGGACAACCCCAAGAATTGTTTATAAC
>JAQXAY010000248.1 GCA_029252685.1 Saprospiraceae bacterium
GAGGACATAGAACTTATTATTGTAGTATCTGAGATAGGTGAACAGTGATCACCAAAAACACCACCACCTAGCACTGCTGCTATTGTGATTGCCATTGGAGCGCCCATTGTTTGAGCCATAGGAATCCCAATACTCAACATGATCCCAAATGTCCCCCAAGAAGTTCCAGTTGCGAAAGCAATGAAACAGCTAATTAAAAATATAATTGCTGGCAATAGAGCTGGAGATAACCAAGAGGAAGTTATATCAGCAACATATTGTCCTGTATGTAAATGTTCCTTACACAAAGTACTGATCGCGAATGCAAACATCATCAACAGTGCTAGAGGCATCAAACCGGAGATACCCTTCAGAGTAAGGTCTATCATCTCGCGAATTCCCATAATACCCTGTGCCTTATAAAATAGCATTGATACAATCAAGGAACAGCAAACAGCAACCAATACAGCTGTAGATCCAGACCCCTGACCGATTGCATAAAAGAATTTACCCATAAATCCTGATGTAGCTCGTTCAGTTTCTGCAAATTCCCATCCTGTATAAGCAAGCATAAGCGGCATGAATAAAACCATTATAATAATGGGAACAACCATGTTTATAGCTCTAGGAGTTACGCCCTCCTTTACAGGCTCATTAGTCAATTCATCCGCAATCATAGGTGTTGCCCCTTCGGCCAATAACTTTCCTGTCTCACGAACACGAGCCTCCGCCTTTTTCATTGGTCCAAAATCCTTTTTGGATAGAATAATAATCAACACAAGCGCTAATGCAAAAATGGGATAAAAATTATAAGGCATGACAGTTAACATCATTGCCAATGGATCTTCAAAACCGTTACTCAGGAGCAAGGTCATAATAAATGCTCCCCATGCATTCAGAGGTATCAATATGGAAGATGGAGAGGAAGAGGAATCTGTTATATAAGCGAGTTTCTCTCTCGAAATTCCCATTTTATCAAATATAGGTCTGTATAAAGTACCTACAGTTAGTGCGGATATGCTGCTTTCCACAAAAATCAACATACCAGTTAGCCAGGCAAACACCTGAACCATTACTCTAGATCGACCGGAGCTTTTTGCTTCCATCTTTTCCAAGCGACCTTGAATAAAATAGATAAAGCCTTCTACTCCACCAGACCTTTGAATGAATAGTATTAGTGCACCTACAAGGGCACAAAACATAATCGTTCGTGTGTTTCCAGAATCCTTAAAGACATCAACAAATGCCTGTAAAGTAGCCAAAAAGCCTTTAAAGAAATTAAAATCATTGATGATTAGCCAGCCACTGAAAATTCCTAATAGAAGTGACAAATAAACTCGCTTTGTAGCAATCGCGAGTGCAATTGCCAAAACAGAAGGTACAAGCGATAAAACACCATATTGCTGAACGATCTCCTCCATAGTCTAATATTTGATTATTTTTGCACTATCCTAAATATGCTAAAATTTAATAGATGAAAAGAATAGAACACATAGGAATTGCAGTGAAAGATCTAAAAAGTGGAAATGATATCTATGAAAGCCTTCTTGGAAAAGCTCCCTACAAAGTAGAAGAAGTAACATCTGAGCATGTATTAACCTCTTTTTTCCAGGTTGGTGACTCCAAGATCGAACTGCTACAAGCGACACATGAAGATAGTGCCATCGCAAAATATATAGATAAAAAGGGAGAGGGTATTCACCATATTGCCTTTGAGGTGGAAGACATCTACAAAGCTATGGAAGAAATGAGCGCTAAAGGATTCAAAGTACTAAACGAAAAGCCAAAAAAAGGTGCTGATAATAAGTTGGTTTGCTTTATTCATCCAAAATCAGCCAATGGAGTGCTGGTAGAGCTTTGTCAATCAATAAAGTAAAACTTAAACAGCCTTAAACTAAATATGGATATTACCTTGGTTCAAATTTTGATCGCTGTGATAGGCGGTGCCTTTGCAGGGTCAATTAACACCCTTGCAGGAAGTGGGTCACTTATTACGCTTACTATACTTACAGAAGTATTGGGACTACCTCCAAACATGGCAAATGGATCAAACAGAATCGGGGTAACAACCCAATGCCTAACGGGTGCTTATGTCTTCCATAAAAAAGGAAAATTAGATGTTAGACTTTCGCAGCGATTACTGATAGGGACAATTTTAGGTGCTTTTGTTGGAATCTACCTAGCAACTCAGGTTTCTAATGAGCAATTCAAAAATGTATTTAAGTTCTTATTGATCTTCATGCTTTTCGTAATCATACTCAAGCCATCCCGTTGGATTCATGAAAACGAAAAACCTATAAAACTACCTTACTTTCTAGATGTACCGCTCTACTTTGCAGTAGGTGTATATGGTGGATTTATTCAAATGGGCATGGGTGTATTCTTTCTAGCAATCTCTGTGCTTCTTGCAAAATACCGGTTGCTCGAAGCCAATGCCCTAAAGTCTCTAGTCATTGGACTTTACTCCCTTCCTGCCATTTTTATATTTCACTTTAATGGATTAGTAGACTGGAAACTTGGAGCCATTGTTGCGAGCGGTCAGATCGTCGGAGGCTGGGCCACTGCGAAATATGCATCTGATGCACCAAAAGCAAATATAATCGCACATCGTATGCTAATATTGGCTGTGATTGCTGCAATTACTAAGATCTTTTTCTTTCCATAGAAATTAAAAAAGGCAGACTTAAAAGTCTGCCTTTTTTGAAGCTATTAATAAGCCATTGCGAACAAAACCCGTTTTGTGGATGGATTTCCAGAGAAAACACATTTCCCTGCTTCTTCAACAGCATCATTAGGAATACAACGAATAGTTGCTTTGGTCAATTCCTTGATCTTTTGCTCCGTCTCAGAAGTTCCATCCCAGTGTGCTGAGATAAAACCACCTTTGTTTGCTAAAACATCCTTAAACTCATCAAAAGTGTTCACTTCCGTCGTATGCTCAGCTCTGTAAGCTTTAGCCCTTGAAAGTAGGTTATTCTGAATATCTTCAAGAAGTTGCTGGATATTATCTGCTAAACCTTCCAATGCAACTTGTGACTTTTCTTTTGTGTCCCGGCGAGCAACCTCTACTACTCCATTCTCCAAATCTCTCTTACCAATACCTACTCGTACAGGTACACCCATCATCTCATACTCCGCAAACTTGAAGCCTGGACGCTTCTTCTTGTCTTGGTCGTACTTGACACTAATTCCTTTTGCCTTAAGTTCATCCATAAGAGATTCAGCAACCTCATTGATTTCACCATTTGGCTTTGGAATAGGCACAATTACTACCTGAATCGGTGCTAGTCTTGGAGGTAACACCAATCCATCATCATCCGAGTGCGTCATAATCAAGCCACCAACAAGTCTTGTAGATACTCCCCATGAAGTGGCCCATACATACTCCTCTTTATTATTCTGATTCGAAAATTTCACATCAAATGCCTTGGCAAAATTTTGACCTAAGAAGTGGGATGTTCCCGCTTGAAGCGCTTTTCCATCTTGCATCAGTGCTTCTATTGTTAAGGTGTCCTCTGCTCCTGCAAAACGCTCATTGGCAGATTTAGCACCCTGTATCACGGGCATTGCCATAAACTCCTCTGCAAAAGTTGCATAAACGCGCTGCATTTGCTGAGCTTCTTCTATAGCTTCTTGTCTCGTAGCATGAGCTGTATGCCCTTCCTGCCACAAAAATTCAGCTGTACGGAGAAATAAACGTGTACGCATTTCCCAACGAACCACATTGGCCCACTGATTGATCAATAGAGGTAAATCTCTGTAAGACTTGATCCAGTCTTTATAGGTATTCCAAATAATCGTCTCCGATGTTGGACGTACTATCAGCTCTTCTTCTAGCTTAGCACTCGGATCAACAACAACACCCTTCCCATCGGGATCATTCATCAATCTGTGGTGTGTTACTACTGCACATTCCTTCGCAAAGCCCTCTACGTGCTCTGCTTCCTTAGACAAGAAACTTTTAGGAATGAAAAGGGGAAAGTATGCATTTTGATGCCCAGTTTCCTTAAACATACGATCCAACTCTCGTTGCATGTTTTCCCAAATAGCAAAACCATATGGTTTGATAACCATACAGCCCCTTACCGCAGAATTATCTGCAAGGCCTGCTTTTTTAACAATATCTATATACCACTTAGAATAATCTTCTTCTCTTGGTGTTATTTCCTTAGCCATATTTTGCGAAATCTTAAGATTAAGTCAATAAAATTCTACTGTTTTAGTAAAAAATGAAAATTTTAACAATTCCCTATTCATCTTTTAAAGCATATTAACAGTATGAAAGTAACAAAAGTAATAAATTAGCGAATGTAAAGATGAAATAAGCGTCAGGTAATTGCTTAAAAATATAATGTATGAAAAACAGGACTTTCTATCTCTTTTTAATGTCGATCTTCCTTCTTACAGGCATTTCTCCTGTTTTAGCTCAGTTCGACGATCTTTATTATGATCCAGATACAGATTTTAGCCCATCTAGTAATGACTACTATTCAGAAAACAATACAGATGGTCAGTATAATTCGGATTATGATTCTGAATTCTATGACTATGAACAGGATGAATACTTTTATGAGGAAGAACCTTATTTCTATTCATCTAGAATAAGAAGATTTCACAGATCGTATAATGGCTTCGATTACTATGATCCATGCTATGTAGACACCTACTATTACGGAGGCTATGACTATTATGGATATAATCCTGGCGTAACTGTCCTAATCTATGGAGATACATGGAATTACAGACGTTGGAGACGATTCAATAGAAGAAACTTTTATTATGGAGGAGGTTTTTATAATCCATATAGAAGATTTGATTACTACAGCGTGAATAACTTCTACGGAGGTTTTGGAGGCTGGGGTGGTAACAACTGGGGCTACAATAACTGGGGAGGTAATAACTGGGGTTACTACGGTAATGGCTGGGGAGGTAATAATGTTTTTATAAACAACTACTATGGTAATTACTGCCCAGGTTTTGGAAATGGTAACAACTATTATACTGGCAACTATTACAATGACCAGTATAACAATCATAACAATCACCAGGGTAGTCACTATGGATCAAGACATAATGGCTCTACTAAACAGGGGAGAACAACCTCAAGACCAGGCTATCAATCTGGTAACACGGGTGTCGGATCTGTAGGAGCTGGAAGCATTGGCAGTACCAAAGGAAAGAATAATACACAGGCAGGTATAAATGGAAGTACAGGAACAGGTGGAATAAATACGACTGTTAATCCTGGGAATTCTGTTAAAAATACGAACCCTCAAATTAATAATTCAGGAACAGTACAATCCGGTAATACGAAGATTGGAACAGGAAAAACATATCCTACGTCGCCTGGAAAAGGGAATATAACTAAAGGTGCTCCAGTAAGTCCAAAAGTGAATAAAGGATATGGTAACTCAAATCCTACAACACCTAAGTCTAACTCTGGATACAAAGGAAGAACGAATCCTTCAACACCTAAGAACAATTCTGGGTATAATGGAAGAATGAATCCTTCAACACCTAAGAACAACTCTGGGTATAATGGAAGAACGAATCCTTCAACGCCTAAGAATAACTCTGGGTATAAAAGACCAAGCACGTCAAGCTCCAAGTCTAACTCTGGGTATAAAAGACCAAGCTCGTCAAGCTCCAAGTCTAAC
>JAQXAY010000269.1 GCA_029252685.1 Saprospiraceae bacterium
CTAAGATCAAGGTTTTTCCTTCGATCTATCAAATGAAGCGCTATTCACTCCTGTCACTGAAGAAAATCCAAACGGAATTGGGTGTGAAAAAACTTCGGAAAATTGGACACTCCTATGAATTCGAACAAATCAAGAATTACGTTTCTGGAGATGATGTTCGAACCATCAACTGGAAAGCTACCTCTAGGCTAAGCACACTAATGGTCAATCACTACCAAGATGAAAAGTCTCAGCAGGTCTATTTCCTCATCGACAAGAGCCGACCGATGAACATGCCATTTGAAGGTTTAAGCTTGGTAGATTATGCTATAAACTCAAGTCTTGTACTAACCAATATTGCGCTTCAAAAACAAGACAAGGCGGGCTTGATTAGTTTTTCAGATAAGATTG
This sequence comes from Saprospiraceae bacterium, assembly GCA_029252685.1. Taxonomy (GTDB): domain Bacteria; phylum Bacteroidota; class Bacteroidia; order Chitinophagales; family Saprospiraceae; genus AM-2324. The sequence continues at coordinate 391 of JAQXAY010000269.1, forward strand.
GATCCACACTTAAGGCAAACAATAATCCCGCTCAAATGCGCAAGGTTATGAATGCCCTTTATAATGAACGCTACCGAAATACAGAGGCGAACTATGAGTTGTTATTCCAGATTTCAAGAAAACTGATCAATCGAAGAAGCTTGATATTCTTGTTCTCCAATTTTGAAACACTTACAGCTCTTACTAATGCACTTCCACATATTCGAAGAATCAATAAAAGGCATTTGTTGGTCTTAATCGTTTTTGAGAACACAGAGGTTAAAGCCCTTCAACATTCTGTTGTCAGAAACACAAAGGATGTGTACATGAAGACAATAGCAAACAAGTACATCCTTGAGAAGAAAAACATGATACAAATCCTCAGGAATTATGGAATTCAAACTGTGTTTACCACACCTCAAAACCTTACCATAAATAGTATCAATAAATATCTTGAATTAAAATCTAGAGGCTTGATTTAGTCCACAACAACAAAGCTGGTTCTGCGATTCTTCTTTCTGCCAGAAGCTGTTTCATTATCGGCGAGAGGCTCTTCTTCTCCTCTACCTTCAAAGAATAAACTTGATTTAGAAACTCCTTTAGTCAAAAGATATTTAACTACGGCCTCTGCCCGATCCTCTGAAAGTTTCTGGTTGGATTCTTCATTACCAACATCATCTGTATGTCCGATAATTCGAATGCCTAGTTTATTGGATAAAATTAACTCTGCTAGTCTGTCCAATTCTCGGTACGATTTTTCCTGGAGAGCAGCAGATCCAGTTTGAAAGAATACATTCTCAAGAATTGTCTGATGTTCCTCTGACTCTGATCGCAGAGGTTGAAGAAAGATCTCAAGTCCTCGCTCAGACTCCAAGTTGTCCTCTAAAAGATTAAAGTTCATAGAATGCATCCCGTAATTTGTTGCTTGGGCAAACAAGCCAAATTCTCTTTGGTCCTCCAGCACGAATAAAAATTCACCATCCGTATCGGTTTCCTTGAAGATTCCAGAATCATTTCTTCTTATATCTACAAGTTCAAGAGATGCTTTTATGGGTTCAAGAGTCTCGGCATCTCGAACAATTCCTCTGACAAAAACAGCTTTTTGTGGTCTTGCCGCTTCATATAGGTCAAATTCATAAAGATCGTAATTGGATCTGGAGGAGTTTGTGGTTTCTGAAAATCTACGATCAGTAGCAAAATATGCTTTATCGCCTTGAAAATTAACAATCATCAGGCCCTCATCGCTTTTAGTATTCAATGGGCTTCCAAGATTAGTAGGCTTAGACCAATTCCCTTCGTCATCTAGTCTACTTATAAACAAATCAAATCCACCAAATCCAGGATGCCCGTTCGACATAAAATAGAGCGTTCTCCCATCTGAATGCAAAAAGGGTGTCTTATCATCCATGCTCGTATTGACAGCTGGACCAAGATTGACAGGTTCAGACCAAGTATTATCTCGATTCAACTTGGATATCCATAAATCTTTCCCCCCGTAGCCTCCGAGACGATTACTGCAAAATATAAGTTGATCTCCATTTGCAGAAATAGCGGGCTGTGACTCCCATTTGGAAGAGTTAATAGGCTTTCCTAGGTTTCGATATTTGGACCATTCTCCAGCTTTAAAAGTGGATATATACAGATCACAACTTCCCAGAGCCCCTGACTGATTACAATAAGTTACAATAACAGTCTTTCCGTCTGCAGAGATCGACCGAGCTCCTTCATCTAGCGTTGTATTCATCGCATAAAATGGTATCGCTTCGGGCCATTCTGTGGCCTTAGGATCTTTTACCGAACGATAAAAGTCTTCGTTAAAATTATCGCCTACTATTATCCTTCTTGTAAAAACAAATTCATCTCCTTCGATACTTATAGAAGGAAAATACTCGTCTCGTTTTGTATTAAAAGCTTCCATGGCTCTAGGGTCAAAAGGAATGTCTTGTTCTACGGATAACAAAAATTTTGTATCCTCTATAAACTTCTGAACAAGCTTTATTTGCTTTTCATTTCTCGGACTACTCGCAAGATAAGCTTCATAGTATTCTATAGCTTCAGCATATTTCTTTTGTTCACTATTAACCTGCCCAATAAGAAGTTGTAGGTCCCTTCGGTAAGAAGTTGAAAGAGCCAAACATTTCATAAAAGCTAATTCAGCCTCTTCGAATTGGCCAAGGGTGCCGTAGATCAGTCCAGACTGATAAAAGGCATCATAGAACAAGGGATCCTTTTTTTGACAGCTTGCATAAGATTCTAAAGCCTCTGTGTATTTCTTTACTCGTGCTAAATCACCCGCTCTTTCATATTTCTTGAGCACTGCTGATGAAACATCAGCCTTCTTATGAAAGCCTTGCCCCTTCAGTGAAATGGACAGAAAGAACAGTAAACTAAATGTAAGTAATACACGCATAGAGATAATTTAAATAAAAAATGACTCTGAATTATAAACTCAGAGTCATCTTTAAACGAAAAGATCGTTATTTTATTTGTGTAACTGCAATAATTCTGCAGCCTTTTCTGATCCCATACCGGCAGCTTCTTTCCAATCGGTCGCATAGCCTTTGATACCTGCTTTTTGTCTCGCCATACCTCTAAGGATAAGCGTTTCAGTTTTATCAAATGCAACAGATTTAGAAGTCTGTGTCTTCAATGCATTATCGAAAGCTTCAATAGCATCTTCAGCTTCTGACATGCTTAGTAGGCATTTCCCATAACTGTTATACACATTTGAAATCCATTCGATATTGGAATTACCCGGATTAAAGTTACGCTTTAGAAATAGCTTAAATTCCAACATAGCCTTATCGTATTCTTTAAGACTCATGTGGCATTCCCCTTTCATCCGTTTCGCCTTGTAATATATAGGCTGGTGCGGAATACATTTTTTGGTTGCTATTTCAAAGAAGCTTATTGATTCCGAAAGGTCCCCTTTTAAAAAGTGCACCTTGGCCAAGCCAATGTATGGCTCCGCCGCATTCGGATTTATTTTGATACTTTTCTTATAATCATAGATGGCATCATCCAAATTATTGAGCTTCATATTTACCTTACCTCTACGCTCATAGGCCATGGCATGACGCTCAAATTTATTGATGGCACGATCAAATGCTGTTTTAGCATCCTCCATCTTCCCCTCACTTGACAACAATGTTCTACCCTTAATATAGGCCATAGTTGCAAGCTTTTCACTATCTGGCTCTACCAACAATTCATCGATTAAAGTTCCTTCCTGAGTCCTCCATGCACGTAGACTACCAGCAATTGCATATTGCACAATGTAGTTTAGCATATTGGTAGTATTCTTCCAATTCTTCTCTGAACTCTGAACGATTTTCCTTGGAATATCCAAACAATAAGATTCCTCATTAAAGATCTCTTCTGCCTCCAATAAAATACTATTACGGTAATAATTCTCTACTCTGTGCAAGTAAAGATTATATACCTTTTCATAGGATCTTTGAGTTCCAAATTCTAAACGTCCAGAAAATATTGTCTTGTAGAATTCCATTATAATATTGCGTATATAAATTGAACTTTAACAAACATACAACGAGACAAAACTTCTATGTTTTGAAACATTTGTAGAATATTTTTTAAATAGGATATTTAACGTGGTTCGAACGTCAAAATTGGAGAAAATAATTCGAACTAGCAAAATTTGAAATGTCTAATTCTGAATAGATGCATTAAAATTTTGTAGGCTTATAAAGATAGTGATTCTTCCGCAAAGATGCACCACTTCACGTGAAAATTTCACAAAAAATACTTTTTACAATATTTTATTTTTTAATTCCCCCAAACCGTACAACCTTCTGTGCAATTCTGACAAATATCAATACTTGCTCTTGAATGTAAAACCTTATTTCTGAACGAATTATAATTTTCACTATTCCAGACTTCCGAGAAAGATTTTTCTTTTAAATCACCCATTACATAGCTTGCATCCTTATCAAAACAACATGGAACAATTTTTCCGTCCCAGGTTATAACCGCATCATTCCACAATCTCCAACAATGATTTGACAGTCGATTCTTTATACGCCACTTCCCTGTTTTGTATTCTTCATACCTCGAATATTCATTTAAACTCGGTATCAGATCAGAGCCATTTTTATAATCATAAATCTGTGCGGTCTTGTATAAAATATTATCCACTCCAATTTCCTTTGAAAGAGATCTAGCGTCTTCGATCTGATGTTCATTAGGCTGTACGACCAAGAATTGCATACTAATTATGGGAAGACTGCTCTTTCGTTCTTTTTTGACACGGACCATAGTTCGCATACCATCAAGAACCTGCTCAAGATGTCCAGCAATACGATATTGTTCATAAACTTCCTGAGTAGTACCATCCACAGATACAATCAGATGATGCAGCCCAGAATCTATAACCTGGTTACAGACATCCTCTGTAAGAAAATGCCCATTCGTAGAGGTTGAACAAATCATCTTACGATCTGCTGCATAACGTACCATATCTAGAAAGCGAGGATTGATAAAGGGCTCTCCCTGAAAATAAAAAGTTATAAAAGAAGTATCTCTAGAAATTTGATCCACAGTATTTCTAAAAAAATCCTGTTTTAGATTACCGGTCTTTCGAGTAAAAGAACGAAGGCCACTTGGACACTCCGGACATTTAAGATTGCATGCCGTGGTCGGCTCGATACAGACACCAAAAGGTCTACCCCAATGAATAACTTTACCACTATATTTTGAAACATAAAATGAAAGCCAGGTCAAAAAGAAGTTCAAAAACCTTCTGAAGGTCATTCTGGAAATAACCAGAAAAAAATATTGCAGATCAACACGGATTTTTTGAAATTTATCCTTCAATTTTATTGTTTTAAATTTGAGATCAGCTATGACCCTGATCCCAAATAGAAATTGTATCTTAAGAAATTCCTATTTTTATAAATATAATCTTTTGGCAAGAAAGCTCCAATGAGTCAAACCTATAAAATAGAGATCGAACAATTCAGTGGTCCATTTGACCTGCTCCTCTTTTTCATTGAAAGGGACGAATTGGATATCAATGATATACCTATTGCCACAATCACCGAAGACTTCTTGGCCTACATCAAACAGATGGATGCGCTCAATATAGATCTCGCCTCAGAGTTTATATTAGTAGCAGCAACGCTTTGCAGAATCAAAGCTAAAATGTTAATTCCAAGAAAGCAAGTAGATGAGGAAGGAAATGAAATTGATCCTAGGGAAGAACTGATCAATAGACTCATCGAATATAAAAGGTACAAATCTGTAATCGAAGAACTTCGAACACTGGAAGCCGAACGAGCAAGCAAAGTACTCCGAGGTAATACCATTAAAGAACTTGAGGATATTGCTACAAAAGCACTTGTAGACTCTGAACTTGAATCTCTTAATTTATTCAAACTGCTAAAGACATTTGAACGGGTAATGGCAAGATTTGAAGATCGCAGCAGTACAAAAACTGTTCATAAGATTCAAAATTATGGCTACACTATACAAGGTCAACAAGACTATATCTTCAATATAATTGAACGCAGCGAAAGAGCTTCTTTTGTCGATGTATTTGAAAAAATGGAAAACAGAATTCAGGCAGTAGTAACCTTCCTTGGTCTCTTAGAACTATTGAATCTTCAACAGATTGGAATTGTGCTTGGCGAGGGAATCAATAACTTTTGGCTAGTACCTCATGAAGACATTGCTAAGGAACCTGAGGACAAAATCAATTCGGAATTAATCACTAAGGATAAAGTTTAGCAGGTCTTCCAAGTCAGGATCTCCATCAACCCATTTTTCTTTTTCAACTTCCACAGCATCCTCTGTACTGTCTAAGCGCTCCATAAGTTCAGCAACTGCCTTTCTTCCCATTCCGGAAAATGCTTTTCTCAAAGTTGGTAAAGCCACTTTAAAATCTTGTTCATCAAGCTGATCTACCCATTCATCAACAAGGTTTCGAAATGAACGGTTATAAATAAAAAGGTCCGGATTAGAGCGCAAGAAACCCTTTAGCCAAAGGGCTGTTTTTTCCCAGTCTAATGATCTACTCAAGGCTTTGCGCATAAACCCTGAAACTAGTTTTATATCCAACACTTTTTTATCAAATAAAAGCCGAAGACTCGCAGCCTGAATCTCAGCAGACAGTACTTGAGACCTTATCATAACCAATAAAGCTTGATCAAATAATTTCTCATAGTCAGCATTCCCCAACACATCCAAAGCATGATTATAATCCAACAATGTATCTGTAAATAGGGAAGCCTCTTCGTCAGAAATACCATTCGCAAAATCAGGCAGATAACTAGATACATTTGGAATTAGACGCTCTAATAGTTCGAGGATACTTGATTGATTGGTCTGTCTTAAATCTCCATAGCGTATCAAGTTAACGAGCCCTGGAATAACCTCCAACAGTACCATACTAGATTCATTGACGACAAGGATATCGAACAAGTGATCAATGATGGATTCGAAAACACCTGGAAGATTTGCTTTCTGTGCAAGCCCCAGCATACTAGCAAGTACTTTGATGTCTTTTGTTTTCCCTGCTTGGTCTATTAATTTTTTACAGGAAGCAATCTCAATACTATTCCCCCAAACACCTGCTTCGCTCAACTTAATCATCAGGGATGCAGTCCACTTTACGGACCACAATTCTGAAAATGTCCCTCGCTTAGTTTCAGGAGACTGCTTCAAGGTAGCCAAGGAAACTTCCAATATATTAAGTCTATGGAACAATCGAGATGCATTTAGATTTGAATCTTTACGGAGATCGAGTTCTTTCTTCAAGCGATCAGAAGAATTTAGTAAAGCCCCCATCCTTGCGGATTTCAATTGCTTCTCTAAGTCCTTATACAAAGGAGCAGCCAATATACTTCGATCAACCTTACCAACTTCATTTCCTACCACAAGTTCAGACCAAACCACATTCAATATAGAGCGATGTCCTTGTCCAATTACAGCTTGAATAGCATCCCAACATTCTCCAATACCTGCAATTCTCCTCGAACGCATTTGTGCAAGTTGCCTCGCAAGCACTGCAGCATCACTAATCTGAGCAGGCGAAATCACAAAACCCTTTTGCCTTAATAATCGACCAGCAAGAATCAACCAACGATCCACCGCCTCTTCATTGTATTTGAATAAATGCTCGTACCATGCCGGTGAAAACACACCTGCTCTATATCCGGAAGACACACTAATCTGTTCATAAGACCAGGGAATAAAGAACTGCTCTACCTTAATTTTCTTTAATGGTTTTAATAGCGCCTGATCAGCACTTGCCTTCCATTCTGACCACTTTTTTACTGCAGGCAAGTGCCAAGCACCTACAAGAACCAATATCCTCTCAAAGGATTCTTTTGCAGCTATCCGGATTTGCTTTCGCATAAAGGCCTCCCGAACTAAAGTTTCCTTATTACTTGGCTCATCTAGATCACGAAGATTATCCATCATATATTCAATAAGTGGAAAATAATCTCCAATGGCTGTATGCTGCTCAAAAGTCTCATTCCACCATTGCTCAGGATCATTAAAGCCCGCCAGACGAGCGATCTTGCCCAAAGGATTACTGAATTTTAATTTAGTAAAATCACTCAATAGTCCTTTGGAGTAATTTTCTGAAGCTTTAAAATATGCTAAAGGAAGATCAATTGCGCGAACTGCATTTCCCGTCTGATTTGCCCAAGATATTGCTTGCCATTCCGGAGAAAAAACGGTAAACGGAAGATATGAAACTCTTGAAGGGTCTTTCTTGTCGTGCACCAATATAGAAACAGGAGGCTTTAATAGATTACTTCCAATATGCTGAAAGAGATCCTCCGTTTCCTGAGGCATTTCAACTAAAATACAATCAGGTTCGTACTCCTTCAAAAGGTGCACCAGATTCTTTGCAGAACCTGGACCATGGTGCCTTATGCCTATATATCTGATTTCCAAGTTTAAAAAATTAAAGCCTTACAAGCATCGTAAAGGTTCTTCATTTCCTCCCTATTCTTCATCACGACCTCAAGATATTCATTGAAGATAGCTCTGTCATTTTGAGGGTCCTTGAGTACTGCATTCGTCAATCCTACCGCCAAGTCCTTGTCTCCAACGACTCCATCACCAAAGTGTGTGGCTAAGACCTGTGCGTTATTCAAAACAGATATTGCTTCAGCTGTACTCAATCCGGCACTTGGACTTTTTAACTTGATACTCCCCTCTTCAACTATTCCATTCCTAAGTTCTCTAAACACCTGAACAAGCTTTAATACTGCTGCTTCTGGAATTGTATTCACTTCCAACTCAACTTGCATATCCATAGCTTGTAATCTATTCTGAACAATCTTAACCTCATCCTTAAGGTACTTAGGCAAAGGAAGTTCTACAACATTGAATCGTCGTTGCATTGCTGCAGATAATTCATTCACCCCTTTGTCTCGAGTGTTTGAGGTGGCTATGATATTAAATCCACTGACAGCTCTAATCTCTTGATTTAGTTCAGGCACCGGGAGGCTCTTTTCTGAAAGAATGGTCAGCAGGGAATCCTGAACATCTGAAGGGATCCGCGTCAGCTCTTCAATACGTGCAATTTTTCCAGTTTGCATAGCGTACATAACTGGAGAAGGTACGATAGCCTCCATGCTAGGCCCATCCTTAAGAAGCGTTGCATAATTCCATCCATATCGAAGCGCATCCTCCATAATTCCAGCAGTACCCTGCACTAGTATTTTTGAATCTCCACAAATACCTGCGGCAATATGTTCAGATACCCAAGTCTTTGCTGTCCCCGGAACTCCGACCAATAATAATGCTCGATCAGTTGCCAAAGAAGCTACAGCTACTTCCATTAATCTTCGATCCCCAAAATATTTAGGAGTGATCTTGATTTTAGCACCCAAAGGGCCGCCCATCAAGAAGTGAACAACAGCTTTCGGAGACAATTTCCAGTTTTCTGGCTTCGGTGCTTTATCTGCCTTTAGCAAAGCAGCCAACTCCTTTTTATACTTTTCTTCTGAATACTGATGTAAAAAACTTTGCTTGCTCATTTGATTAACCTTTAGGTAAATGACCGTATTTATTCAATAGGTGTAAAAATCCATTTCGTTTCGCGAACAGCTGACCAAATCCAATATTTGCAACTAACTGAGCTTGCTCTAAAAAACGACTATTTACTGAAGATAAAAAGTCTAGCGCTTCATTTGATGCCTCTCGTGAAACAACATAGGTCAAGCGATTCAAAAATAACAATTCCTTAGAGCGAACATGGGCAGGACTCAATATGGTAAGTATGCGTTTTACTAAAGACCAAGGTAGTGTTTGCCAAGCTGACAAAAAGAGGTCCACCAGCACTGCCTCATTCCCATCCAATAGTTCCTCCATTAAAATTTCCGTCCACAATGCTTTATACGATTCTACACTAAGCCCAAATACTAACTTCCCAATAAGGACATGATCATCTATTGCTATCCTTTTTTGAAGAATTGATTGAATCAGCCAAAAGGCATGTTCACTATCATTATTCACATAGACATTATGGATAAATCCTTGAAGAATTTCAGGAACTTCAATAATGGCTTTCAAATGCTCTACTCCCATTGCCCGTTTTAAAGTCCCAAGATGAACTGCTTGTAAAAATACAGCGCTCGAGGATTTCTTAAAAGAGATTTTATCTAATTTCAATGTATCAAGCACCTTATTTATCTCGGCTAATAGAAATCCATCTTGATCCATTTGCCTTAGCCATAAAGTTTCAATATAATCCAAATGAGCACTGCTCTGTTCCTTCAGCTGAACAGATAATGCATCCATAGTTTCTCTACACACTTTTTTATCTTCTGACTGCATTGCCTTCCACAAAGTCCGCTGGGCAGTCCGAAGTATAAGATCTAGCTCAAAGTCACCATTGATTTCTAGTACGTGCTCTTTAAGCCTTGACTTTTGCTCGTCATATGCATAAAGCATTTCTAACTGAAAATCCTCTAATAATAGACT
>JAQXAY010000278.1 GCA_029252685.1 Saprospiraceae bacterium
ATTTGGAAGCCTTTTTTTTTAAAATTTTGGACATAAGACCAACTCATCATCGTAGTTTCCTAAATAGGCTACTGAAACTTCCCAGGTTTTACGAACTATATTTATTGGCTGTAAGGAAAAATCTCTACTGAATCCAAATAGCACGTTTGAATACTCAATACCTAGCATTCCAACTAAATAGTTGAAATCAGGGTTTGATTCTTGGTCAAAGTCAGCTTGAAGCCAAGATCCGATATGTAGCGCTGTTCCATTGTATTTATCGATGATAAATCTAAACGTTGTACCCATATTGGCATCCAGTCTATTGTTTTGATAGCCAAGATTTAGTCTTGGTAGCATTTGTACAGCATTACCAAAGGGCAATCTTGCTGCAATGAAAGCACCATATCTTGTAGGAAGGCTAAGGTTTACATTTCCAAATTGTTCTGACCTGTAGAATGAACTATTCGGATTGTTTATATGATGGAATGAAATGCCTGTATAAAGTCCAAGATTGTTTTTATTACTTGCCTGGTATACAATACCTGCACTAAAGTCACCTACTGCAAAATTATTTTCAGGTAGATCTTCTGCTGATATTTGATTATAACCATCTGTACCATTGAATTGATCTGGGAAATATATTGTCTGATAACTAATGCTTCTTTGGAGTACTCCAAATTGAATTCCTACGCTTAAAAACTGTGTGTTTTTAAGGTTCAGACTTTTATGAAAAGCTCCACCAACATTAAGCATATTTGAATTCATTCGAACTCCTGGAGTTCTATCAGTAAGCACAAGCAATCCAAATCCTAGTGCGTTTTGTTTGTTTGCCTTAAATCTTCCCAGAGGAAACCTGAGGTCCATAGATGCAGCATATGAGCTGATTGGATTATCAAGCTGATCCGCCCATTGATTGTGGTATACAGACGTCAATCTTAATTTACCATCAAAAGAACCTGAAAGTGCAGGATTCAAAGTAAGAGGCGCCGCAAAGGCTTGTGTGAAAGTAGCATCCTGTGCAAGACTGCTTTGTAGTGTGGTAAAAACCAGTACTAAAAGAATCAGGTTGGTAAAATGTTTCATTGCATTAATATGTTTTCTACATGAAGAAAAACACCTTTAAACTATGTTTATTATGTATTTCTCATTCTTTATTGCAATAATAGGTAAATTAGTCTTGATTAAAAAAGCAATTCATTGATCCAGCATAGAATTATTTCTATTGATTTTTTGTATAATAGTAACAACGCCAATAATCATTAATTAAAACTATGTCCTACGCTGTCTGCCATACCGCCATTTCTTCACTAAGAAGTTCCTCTAAAGAGCGTTCTGAGCTTCTATCTCAAGTACTATTTGGAGAGGTGATGACTATCATCGATCGAAAACATAATAAGTGGGTTCGTGTACTTACACATTCAGATTCTGTCTTAGGTTGGATACTTGAAGATCATATAGTCGAAATTACAGCGGATGACTTCAATACCTACAAAAAATCCAATCAATTTAGTGTAGAGCTTTTTCATCCTTTATTCTCCACCAATACTTCTTTTCATATTCCTTTTGGGGCAAGACTTCCTGGATTCGATGGCTTAGGGTTTACCTTAGCAGGTAAGCGCTATACATTTTCAGGTCGCACAATCGATACGCGTGCTAAACGAATTAGTGGTGAATGGACATCTAAGGTTTCCAAATTGTTTTTGCATGCTCCTCAACTTCCAGGTGGCCGGAGTCCTGTTGGTATGGATCCTGCCTCTTTTGTTCAAATGGTCTTTGCTTCAGCAGGTGTCACTATAGAACGTAATTTTGAAGATTTGGTGCAATTAGGAAATAGAATTGACTTTGTAGAGGAAGCAAAGGAAGGCGATTTAGCTTTATTTGAGAAGAGAAAAGGGAAGGTCGTTCATGTTGGAATTATCCTGCCCGGAAAGCAGGTGATTCACGTAGATGGAACAGTGCGTGTAGATTATTTTGATCATTACGGAATCTTCAATAAAGAAGACCAAAAATACAGCCATAAATTGAGAATCATCAGACGGGTTCTTTTAGAAGATACACCGCTAGATTTTTCTGTGCCCTCTGGAGGTTTTGGAAAGTCAGCTCAGCAAATTACAATGTTTTAAATAAAAAGCTCCATTGGAAAACAATGGAGCTTTTTATTTTTTATAACCAGCCTAGATTCTTCATCCATTCGTCATTGTAGATTTTTTCTACATACCTTGATCCATGATCATGTATAAGCAAAACAACTACATCTGACGGCTTTAAACGATCTTTCATCTGTCTTAAACCAGCCAACGCAGACCCCGCAGAATACCCCAAAAGCATACCTTCTTCTCTCGCAAGTTCTCTAGCTGCTAAAGCACCATCTTTATCTGTTACCTTTTCGAAGTGGGTAATCACTTCAAAGTCTACATTCTTAGGGATGATGTCCTCTCCAATACCTTCAGTAATGTATGAGTATATTTCTTGCTCATCGAATTCCCCTGTTTCGTGAAATTTCTTGAAAACAGAACCATAGGTATCAATACCTAATATTTCGATGCTGTCATTTTGCTCCCTGAGGTATTTTCCAGTTCCGGAAATTGTTCCTCCTGTACCTACACCAACAACTAAATGAGTTATTTTACCTTCTGTCTGTTTCCAAATTTCAGGACCTGTTGACTCATAATGCGCCAATCTATTCGATAAATTATCATATTGGTTAACCCAGTATGAATTTGGTATTTCATTACTTAGTTTTTCTGCAACAGAATAGTAGGACTGTGGGTCAGTTGGTGTCACATTTGTAGGGCATACAATTACTTCTGCACCCAATGCTCTAAGCATATCAAATTTTGCCTTTGATTGTTTGTCAGATGAGGTAAAAATACATTTGTAACCCTTTATAGTAGCTGCAAGTGCAAGTCCCATTCCTGTGTTACCAGAGGTACATTCTATGATTGTTCCTCCCGGTTTTATATCACCTCGGTTTTCTGCATCCTCAAGCATTTTTAATGCCATCCTGTCCTTGATGGAATGACCTGGGTTGAAGGTCTCATTTTTTAGTAATACTGTACAAGGGAGATCTTTAACCACCTTGTTCAACTTTATCATTGGTGTATTACCGATTGTCTCAAGAATATTATTGTAAAATTCCATGCGGATAATTTATTACTTAATACTGTGTTTTTATATAAAAAGAATTATCCAGAACCCCGAGTAGTTTGGCTACATATTGAGTAGTGACAAGCTTTACTTTTGGATCTAAATGTTGAGGAATTGGACCCATGACTTTTAGATAAAGTACCCTATCATTCATGGGGTTCAAAATTCTTATTATTTTACCTTTTTCTAAATCTCTGTGCAAACATACTAAATCCTTTGATTTATTTTCGGTCATTTTGATAGCCGAACCTTGATCTGTATTAAGCAATTCCTTATTGCTAATTTGTTTTTTGTAAATCGTTTGATTGATTTGATTTTGCTTAAGCTGAATTTTTAATCTTTTTGTTTGAAGAGTCGTCGGTATTCCAAACTTTGCGAGCCATCCAACATGAATTATTTGGCCCTCTGCAACATTTAGCTCATCTAATTTATTTCTCACTTGAATACTATCCATCGATTGCCTGAATAGCCTATTTGAAATGTGATAGAGGTTTTCTCCTGCTTTTACAGTGTATAGTAACGTATGATATAATGAGTCAGCTCCAAATGCAGGACTTAATTTTCTTAAAGACTCTAAAGGTAAAGGAACAAGTATGGTAGCATTTGAAATTTTCGTTTCTTCTTCAAGAAGGGGATTTATTTCAAAAAGGTCATACTTGTCAATTCCATAATGCAGGGCAATGCTTTCTATGGATTGATTCAGCTCAACCTTATGTTTGATTAGGAGTTGATCGTATCCGGATGCGATTACTTCTAGCGTATCTGAAGAGTTAAAAAATTGTTGTGCGCTTAAGGAGAAATTAAGATTTATAATTAAAAAAAAGGATATTAGTAGTTGAAAAGATTTCAATGCCTTGGTTTTATAGTTATTAATGGTTTAAATGTATGAAAACTCTAGGAATAATTCCTTCCAGATATGCTTCCACTCGGTTTCCTGCTAAACCGCTCGCTGATATTGCGGGTAAATCCATGCTCCAAAGGGTTTGGGAACAATGTGCCTTATCAAAAGAGCTGGACGCCTTATTTGTTGCTACAGATGATCAGCGAATATTTGATCACGTTTTGTCCTTTGGGGGGAAAGTTCTTATGACTAGTGAAGCGCACCAGAGCGGTAGTGATCGGTGTGGAGAAGTTTTAGATCAATTGGAACAAAAGGGCCATTCTTTTGATATTATTGTTAATATTCAAGGAGATGAACCTATGTTGAATCCAACTCAAATTGACGACCTTATTCGATTTTTAGGAGATAGACCTAAAGCAGATCTGGCTAGTCAATTTAAAAGGACAAATGACCTTAGTTTTGGCGAAGATCCAAATTGCGTAAAAGTTGTTACAGCTTTGAATAGTAAAGCTTTGTATTTCAGTCGATCTGCAGTGCCTTACTTTAGGAATGAAACCAATGCAGGGATAAAAAAACATATTGGCCTGTACGCATATAAAACAGAAGCCCTCAAACGTATTTGTAAGTTAAGCCCGTCTTTGCTTGAAAAAACTGAATCATTGGAGCAATTACGTTGGCTAGAAAATGATCTTTCAATTTTTATGCAAGAAACAGAATTTGAAAATAAAGGTGTAGATACTCCAGAAGACCTAAAAGCTTTAGTAAAGCTTCTAAATGACAGATCCATCGAAGGAGAAGGGTAGTATGTCCTTTATTGTTTCAATAACGTAGATCTCTGTGTTTTCTGCAAACAAAATAACGCGTATCGATTTACCTTGTCTATTCTCTTTTTCACTAATAAGTTGACGACAAGCACCACATGGAGTAGGGGGGCTTAGTAATTTGACAGAGGAGCTCTTCGCAGTAATCGCAATAGTTTCTATGGTTTCACCAGGGAAAGTTGCCTCAACGCTAGAAAGTAATACACCTTCAGCACAAATGCACATAGGATAGGCCGCATTCTCCATGTTCGCACCACTCAAAATAGCACCTCCCTTGACCAAGGCAGATGCTCCTACCTTAAATTTCGAATAGGGTGAATAGGATTTTTTTAAAGCTTCCTTTGCTTCATGAATTAGTATTTGATCTGACTCAGTCAATTGACTAGCAGATTTATATACTTCATATTCAAAGCTTGAAACAGCTTTTTTCATGTTGTAATTTTTCATTCAAGTAAAAGGAAGCCAAAGGTATTACACTTTCGGGAATTAACAAAAAAAAACAATTTTACTGCTAATTATCACTGTGAGCACATTTAATTTCATTTCAATATCCTAACTTGCGACCAGTGAACATGAACAGAAAGAATTTATGAAAAGTATCTTGATATTAGGTGCAGGTAGATCCAGCACAACACTTATAAATTATCTTATTAAAGCAGCTGAAGAGCATGGATGGATGGTCACCGTAGCGGATACAGACCTCGACATAGCTTTAAGCAAAACAGAACATTCTAAAAATGCTTTAGGGGTTCAATTGGATGTTAATGACGTTGCTAAACGTCAAGATTTGATACGCGATAAAAATGTTGTAGTATCTCTTCTTCCTGCATTTTTGCACCCTATAGTCGCAAAGGATTGTTTGGAATTTTCCAAGCACCTTGTGACAGCTTCCTACCTTAATGAAGATATAAGAAGTATGGAGCAAGAAGCCTTAGCAAAAGGATTGCTTTTTATGGGTGAAATGGGCTTAGATCCTGGTATTGATCATATGTCAGCAATGCAGAAGATTAATGAAATAAAGGCTGAAGGTGCTACACTTTCAGCATTCTACTCTAATACAGGTGGTTTGATTGCTCCAGAATCTGATGATAACCCTTGGTCTTACAAGTTCACATGGAATCCAAGAAATGTAGTTCTTGCTGGACAGGGGACTGCTCAATATCTCAATGCAGGGAAAATTAAATACATCCCATATAATCGATTGTTTAGTGAACGAAAAGTTATTCAAGTCCCTGAATTAGGGCCCTATGATGTTTATGCAAATAGAGATTCTCTGCCGTACAGGAAATTGTATGGAATTGAAAATGTGCCAACTATTCTTAGAGGTACAATCCGGGCAAATGGCTATTGTGATGCTTGGGATACGCTTGTGAAAATAGGTTTAACAGATGACTCTTATGGTCTTGATCTTGAGTCTATTAAGACCTATAGAGAACTTGTTGAAAGTTTTATTCTTGGGACTTATCCTGATATTAAAACAGGCGTTTCAAACTTCCTTGGTTTGCCTTTAGATCATGAAATTATTCGTAAATTAGAATGGACGGAGTTATTTTCTGATCGTCCAATCAAACTTAAGCGTGCTACACCCGCTCAGGCATTAGAAGATTTGTTGTTGGACAAATGGGCACTTAAAAAAGAGGATAAGGATATGATTATAATGCAGCATCAGTTTGAATATGTGCTGGATGGAGAATCAAAGAAACTAATTTCATCAATGGTGACAAAAGGGGAGGATTCAGTCAATACCTCTATGGCAAAGACTGTTGGTTTACCTGTTGCCATTCTTGTGAAATTATTATTATTAGGTAAAGTGTCTCTTACAGGGGTCCATATTCCAGTTATGGCAGAAATTTATGAACCCGTTTTGGAGGAGTTAAAAAAGTATGGTATAGATTTTATTGATGAATATACTTCATAACAAATTCTTGAGTCAAAGATGGGCAGCTGTAAATACTACATTTGCCCTTCAGCTTTTTAATATTCAACGTTTTATAGCAACCTTTCTTTCGGGAGTGGTTCTTGTAAAGCTTGGATGGACCGGGGCTGATATAGAGTCTTATGAGTATTTGTTGCTATTGTTTGGGATCTTTACTTTTTTTTGGATTTCTGGTTCTCAGAATGCACTCCTTAGTATCATTCCAAAGACAGAAGAAGAACATCGCTTACGCTTTTTGAAAAATGCGCTGACCACCGTCTTTATATTTGGAGCGATAGCCTCTATTGTACTTTATTTTGCTGGCCCTTTTCTTTTCGAGACAATCGATCCATTAGCTTTAAAATGGCTCGCTTTTTATACTTTTTTGAATATTCCTTCTTTATTCATTCACATAAAATACCTACTAGAAGACAAGCCTAAGGCTATATTATTGTTTGGTACTGTTAATTTTATTGCTCAATTTTCTTTTGTAGCAATTCCGGCTGCACTCGGCTTTGGCCTTATTGGCGTGATAAAATCTTTAGTTGTCCTTTCAAGTCTACGATTTATATTTTTTCTTTTAGTTTCTGGTGTTTCATTCGACTATAGCAATGGATATAGAAGTTGGCAAAAGCGGTGGTTTGTGCTTGTCATACCATTATCGCTGCATATGTTGATAGGTGTAAGCCCCGAATATGTAGATGCTATTCTTGTTGATTTTTTTATTCTTGAAGAAGGTGCTTATGCCGTTTACAAATATGGTGCTAGAGAACTTCCGCTTGTGATTTCATTGATTACTGCTGTTGGTACTGCCGCACTTCCAATGCTGTCAATTAATGAGCAGGGGGGCTTAGCTATGCTGAAGGAAAAGACAAGACGTCTATCCCATGTTCTTTTTCCTGTCTCCATTCTTTTGATGTTTCTAAGTCCAATTTTATTTAAATTTTTCTACAATTCTAGTTTTATTGACTCAGCATTGGTTTTTAATATTTATATGTTGATTCTTATTACTAGATTGATTATGCCTCAAGTGATCATTACTGCAAGGCAAAACAATTATTTTTTGCTGCTTTGTGGAGCTATAGAATTTACTGCAAATGTATTGGTTAGTTTATTGCTTGTGGAATCATATGGATTATACGGTATTGCTGTCGGTACAGTAGTTGGCAATCTTATCCAGAAGCTAGCTCTTTGTTTGTTCGTCAGAAAAAAATATAGGATTCCATTTTCTGATTATATTCCCATTCGAACAATAATGATTTATTCCCTTGGTTTGCTCGTATCTTTTTGGTTGTCAGGATATTTTGCTTGGTTTTAAACGATTTTAAAAAGTATATAAACAAATAAAAGTTTTGTAAATTAAAAAATAGTGCTACCTTTGTGGTCGAATTAAGGACTTAATGTTTGCTTTCGCTTTCTCTTTAACGGCGATTTGGGATTTTGCAAATAAAGGTCTTTATCCTTTTTTGGAAAATAACATGACTTTGCGAGAAGTCAAAAATACATGATATGCAAACATTTGTAGAAACAGGTTTGAAACCTGAAATCCTACAAGCCCTAGAATCTATTGGGTTTGAGAAGCCAACTCCTATTCAGGCAAAAGCAATTCCACATCTTATCAATTCAGACAAAGACCTTCTGGCATACGCACAGACAGGTACAGGTAAAACGGCTGCATTTAGTCTTCCGTTGATCCATGGAATAGATGAAAAAAGTGACGATATTAATGCAATTATCCTTTGTCCAACAAGAGAGTTGTGTCTTCAGATTGAGCGAGATATCCAAACCTTCATAAAGTATATTCCAGCCCTAAAGGCTATGGCTGTGTACGGAGGAGAAAGTATTGACAGACAAATTAAAGGACTTAGAAGTAAACCCAATATTATAGTTGGAACACCTGGTCGTGTTTGTGATTTGATAAGAAGAAAGAGGTTGCAATTAGGAAACATCAATTATCTAGTTCTCGATGAGGCGGATGAAATGTTGACTATGGGTTTCAAGGATGAGTTAGATCAGATATTGTCTGCTTGTCCATCAGAAAGACAAACCTTATGTTTTTCTGCAACTATGCCACGTGAATTATTGCGTATTGCTAACGAGTACATGGATTCACCAGATGAAATTACTGCTGGTCAAAGAAATGTAAGTGCAGAGAATGTTAAACACGTTTATCTTGTTGCTGATCGTTCTGATAAATATGAGGTATTAAAGCGTGTAGCGGATATTAATCCAAATATATATGCAATCGTCTTCTGTAGAACCCGAATGGGAACAAAAGAGGTTGCAGATCGTCTAATGGCGGATAAATATGCTGCTGATGCATTACATGGTGACTTGTCACAGGCTCAGCGAGATTATGTGATGAACAAGTTCCGTAAGAAGCAGATTCAAATTTTGGTAGCTACAGATGTTGCTGCTAGAGGTATTGATGTAAATGATCTTACACATGTAATCAATTACGAATTACCAGACCAGTTGGAGGCTTACATTCACAGATCTGGTCGTACAGGTCGTGCTGGAAAAGAAGGTATGGCTGTGAGTTTGATCACTCGTCGCGATCTTTCAAGAATCTCCCAATTGGAGCGTAAGATAGGAAAGAAGATTTCCAAGAAGAAGATTCCAACAGGTCAGGAGATTTGTCAGCGCCAGTTGTTTTCTATGGTCGATAAGTTTGTAGCTACTGATGTCAATGACGATATCAATGAGTACCTTCCTATGATCGAAGAAAAAATGGAAGCTTTAAGTAAAGAGGAATTAATCAAAAAGTTTGTCTCTTCAGAGTTCAACAGATTCCTTTCTTACTACAAAAACTCTCAAGATCTTAACACGAAAGACAGGAGTAAGAAGACTCGTGGAGGAAAATATTCAAGATTCCATATCAATGTTGGTAAAAAGCAAGGCTTAGATCCAAAAGGTATTATCGGTATTCTAAATGATACTAGGAACCTTAGAAATATTGAAGTTGGTCAGATTGATATCATGAACAATTTCTCCTTCTTTGAAGTACCTAACGACAGAGAGCAGGATGTTATCCCAGCTTTAGATGGAGCTAGATACAAAAGTCAGCAGATAGAGATAGAATTGGCTAAGCCAAAGCCATCTTCATCATCATCATCCAACTATGATAGACCTAGAAAAGCTAGGTTCAATAAATCAAAGAGTGGAGGAGGTAGCGGTGGCTCTTCAAGAGGTAGAGGTAGATTCTCAAAGGGAGCATCTGGTAAGAGTTCAGGCAAATCTAGATCTTCAAGATTCTCATACTAAGCCTTAGTCTCTTTTAATATGATAGAAGAAGGTAAAAGAAATATACTCAAGGTCAGAGAATGGGACGAAAACGGTGCCATTCTCGAAGACCAAGAAAACGAAACTGTTTTCCTACCTAAGCAATATACGACTAGAGATTTAGAAGTAGAAGAAGAGGTAGAGGTGTTCGTTTTTGTAGATAATATAGAGGAACGCATTGCTACAATGCATTTACCTGATTTGGAGGTTGACTCTTTTGCTTGCTTAACCGTAAAGTCAGTTGAGTCTTATGGTGTCTTCCTTGATAGTGGATTTCCTAAAGATATTTTTCTTCCTAACAAGCTAGCAATTTATAAAAAGTTTGAGCTTGGTGAGAAACGTTTAGTATATGTTTCTACTGATCCTCTCAATGGAAAACTGCTTGCATCGGAAAAGTTACTGGAATATCTTTCTGAGGAAGAACAGGAATATGCCTTTAATGAAGAGGTCTTAATCCGGATTTGGAGGAAAACTCCTATGGGTTACAGAGTTATCATAAATGATGTTTCTGAAGGTATGTTGTTTAAGAATCAAGTCTTCAGACCATTAGAGATAGGAGCTAAGCTCAGCGCATATATCAAGGATATTAGAGAATCTGATGGTAAAATCGATGTGAGCCTAACTAAGCAGGGCTTCAAAGCACATATTGATGAGCATCAAAAGACTATCCTGGATAAATTAAGTGAGCAGGGAGGAACACTTTCACTCAATGATAAAAGTGCACCCGACTTGATTTATTCTGAATTGCAGATGAGCAAGAAAAACTTTAAAAAAGCAATTGGCGCATTATATAAGAAACGTCAGATTAAAATTGAAAAAGAGGGGATTAGCTTATGCTAATCCTTTTTTTTTAGTAGGATAATAAACCCAATAGTTTATATAAAATCCGAGCACCTACATTTCCATCCCACTTATGCCCAAGTCCTGCCACTTCATTCAGATCTGCACCTATGATTGTTTTTCCAGATTCTTTAAGTTTTACCAACAGATAAGTAGCTTCTTGGAAACCTAATCCACCAGGAACTGGTGTTCCTGTATTTGGACATAGATCTGGTAACAGACCGTCAATGTCGAAACTGACATATACTTTCTCTGGTAATGTATTTATAATGTTCTCCACGATGCTATCAAAGTTCGTTCCTGTGAATAGAGATCTTTTGATAGTAGCATCATGGAAGACGGTTATTCGCTCTGATTGCTTTGAACTAAAATCCTGCTCAGCGTCACAGTAGTCTCTAATTCCAACTTGTGTTAGTTGGCTAATGTTTGGAGATTTTAGTGCATTATACATTATGGATGCATGGGAAAAGGTGAATTCTTCATAAGCTTCTCTTAAGTCCATATGTGCGTCTATTTGTAGAATCCCAAATTCACTATGTATCTCTGATAAAGCTTCCAAATAGCCTAAAGGAGTGGCGTGAGATCCACCGCAAAGGACTACTTTTTTACCTTTTTTAAGGAGCGCTTTAGTTTCAGCATAGACAAATTCTTTACAAGACAAACACGCTTTGTTTATTTGGTCAAGCAGCTCAGTATGTTTTTGACTTGAGTTGGTTTTTCCACCTTCCTCCAAAAATTTAATGTGTTGTTCTGCCAAGGTTCTAGCCTGCACAGATTTATTCTTTATTTGCTGATCTGGTTTTATAAAGTAGATTCCTTTTTTCCAAAAATCTGGAAAATCAGCATCGTAAAGATCAAGTTGCGTAGAAGCTTGTAGAATATTTTCTGGTCCAGAGGCAGTTCCAGCTCTGTAAGAAACTGTTACATCCCAAGGGACAGGAAAAACGATCAACTCAGCATGTTCCTCCTCAAAGGGCAGACCTATGAAATGTCCATTTTCAAGTCCAATACCATTTGGATCAAATGATTTAAGTAAATTGTCCTTATTCATACTACAAATATATTAGCAATTCTTTTCCGAGGACAAAATGCATATAAAAAAGGAAATGTGAATCACTTTTTTGGCTTATATTTGCCGAAATTTTTATCAACATAATAAAAGCATATTAATGTCTAAGGTTATCATTATTGGAGCTGGAGGAGTAGGAAGAGTGGTGTCCTACAAGTGCGCACAGCACCCTGAGGTGTTTTCTGAAATTATGCTGGCAAGCAGAACGGTCTCTAAGTGTGAACTAATTGCAGCTGATGTGATTCGAGATACTGGGCATGAAAACTTCACCACAGCACAAATTGATGCGGACGATGTGCCCGCTTTGGTGAAACTATTTAAGGCCTACAAACCAAAATTGGTTATACATGTCGCGCTTCCTTATCAGGACTTAACGATAATGGATGCATGCCTTGAGGCAGGGGTACACTATTTGGATACGGCAAATTATGAACCAATCGATGAGGCTAAGTTTGAATATTCTTGGCAATGGGCATATCAAGATAGATTTAAGGAAGCTGGGTTGACGGCTGTCCTTGGTTGTGGCTTTGATCCAGGAGTTACAAGCATTTTTACAGCTAGAGCCGCTAAACATCATTTTGATGAAATCCATTACTTAGATATAGTGGATTGTAATGGTGGTGATCATGGGCACCCATTTGCTACAAATTTTAATCCAGAGATTAATATTAGAGAAATTACTCAAAAGGGTAAATACTATGAAAATGGTTCATGGATTGAGACGGAACCCCATGAATACAGAAAGGAATTATCATATCCTAATATCGGATCTCGTAGCTCTTACCTGCTTTATCATGAAGAACTAGAATCATTGGTGAAAAATTATCCAAGTATTAAGCGTGCTAGATTCTGGATGACCTTTGGCGATCAGTACCTGAATTACCTTAGAGTTATTCAGGACATAGGTATGGCTAACATTGAGCCTATTGATTTTGAAGGGCAAAAAATTGTACCATTACAATTCTTAAAAGCTGTTTTACCGGACCCAGGTTCACTTGGTACAAATTATTCAGGGGAAACCTCGATAGGTTGCAGAATACGGGGAATAAAGGACGGGAAAGAAAAAACATACTATATTTGGAATAATTGCTCACATCAAGCGGCCTTTGATGAAACTGGTGCTCAAGGGGTTAGTTTTACAACCGGTGTTCCCGCTATGATTGGGGCGATGATGGTTTTGACGGATAAGTGGTCTGGTGCTGGCGTATTCAATGTGGAAGAATTTAATCCAGATCCATTCCTTGAAAAGCTCGGTGAATATGGTCTTGAATGGCAGGAAGAAATTAATGGATCGATAGAGTTAGGAACTGAATTTTAATTGCTTTAATCACAATATTGCAGTACTCAAAAAAAATACCATACGATACAGTGCCGTGCCCGGCATTTGTATTGGATTTAGAGCGTTTGAAGTCAAATCTCGAATTGATCTCGAAGGTTCAAGAAGCTGCTGGTGTTCATATAATACTTGCCTTAAAGGCTTATGCAAATTGGAAAACTTTTCCCTTGATTGGTTCTTATTTAAAGGGCGCAACAGCAAGTTCTTTAAATGAGGCAAGATTGATCAATGAGGAAATGGGATGTAAGGCACACAGTTACTTTGTGGCTTACAAGGAGGAGGAATTTGAGCAGGTATTAAAGCTTAGTTCTCATATTACCTTCAATTCTATTGAGCAATATTTACGATTTAAAAATCAAATAGGAGAGTCAGATAGTCCTGTCTCTGTAGGCATTCGAGTAAATCCTGAGTTTTCTACTGTAGATACAGACTTGTATAATCCTTCAAGTCCTGGATCAAGACTCGGTCTACCGGCAGAGGCATTTCAGTCAGGTTGGCCGGAGGGTGTTGATGGCATTCATTTTCATACGCTCTGTGAGTCTAACTCTTATGATCTTGAAAAGACACTTCAAGTAATTGAGGAAAAGTTTGGTGGGCATTTGCATCGTTTGAAGTGGATCAATATGGGTGGAGGACACCTTCTGACATCAAAAGAATATGATACTGAACACTTAATTCAATTGTTGACTGCATTCAGAACTAAGTATAAACTAGATATTATTCTAGAACCTGGATCTGCTATTGCTTGGCAAACTGGAGAATTAGTCGCTGAGGTTTTAGATATACATGAAGCAAAAGATATTAAAACTTTAATACTAGACGTTTCTTTCACTGCTCATATGCCAGATACACTTGAGATGCCATACCAACCGCATATTAAAGGGCAGGTGAAGGCCTCAGATACTTCATTTAAGTACAGATTAGGTGGCCTCTCATGTTTAGCTGGCGATTTCCTAAAAGACTATTGGTTTGACAAACCTGTAGCTATTGGGCAACGAATAGTATTCGCTGATATGATGCACTATACTACTGTAAAAACTACAATGTTTAACGGAATTGGGCATCCTTCCATACTGCATTGGGATGGTAAACATATTCATACAGTTAAATCTTTTGATTATTTGGATTATAAAAATAGAATGGCTTAATGAGAACACATCAAGCGATAGATTTTATCATTCAAAAGTTAACTGAGTCTTTTGGCGAAAGGGAGGCAAAAAACATTTCTAGAATAATATTAGAAGACGGATTTAATTTGCCATATCCATTTATGGATGAAGCAATTGAAGTATTGCGACTTGAAGAGATCCTTGGGGATATTTTACTTGGTATTCCTGTTCAATATGTTTTAGGTAAAACAAATTTCTATGGTTTTGAGCTCAAAGTGAATGAGAATGTTTTAATTCCTAGACCGGAAACGGAAGAGTTGCTATATCATGTATTTGAGTATTTTCATCAAAAGAATACGGCTATAAAAATTTTAGATATTGGCACCGGAAGTGGTTGTATTCCTATTGTTTTAAAAAGTAAATTTCCAAATGCCGAAATTACAGCTTTAGATGTTTCAGGTGATGCCTTAGATGTAGCAAGGCATAATGTTGAAAATCACAAGCTTACAGGTGTTGAGTTTCTGGAATTGGATTTTTTAGATAGAGCTAATTGGTCTTTGCTATCAGGTGATTGGAATTTAATTATTTCTAACCCTCCTTACATTCCAGATTCTGAATCTTCAGTGATGGGGGAATCAACGCTTAAGTATGAGCCTCGTAAAGCTCTTTTTACCAAGGATGATGAGGGGCAGGAGTTTTATATAGCGATAGCAGAGTTTGCGAAGAGATACTTAAAGAAAGACGGGGTTGTATTTTGTGAACTAAATGAGTTTTGGTCCGAAACAACAAGTTCATATTTTAAAGCTGCAACTTTTCAAAGTGTATCTTGTATTAAAGATATGCAAGGTAAAAATAGAATCCTCAAGGCTACTTTTTCGTAACTTTGATTGCTAGAATAAAAATGTGTATCTTTTTGGCTTATTAGAGCAGCTTTTTAGGCGTATTAATAATGAGATAATGGTAGGAAATTTGAATAATTCAGGTTTGTATAAAAGTGATGAAAAAGAACAAAGGAACATCAATACACCTTTGAGATCTGACGCTTTTAATCTGAATGAAGAGGAGAAAATGAAGAAGATAGAGGCATCCTTTAAAGATATTATGGATGTATTAGGTTTAGACCTGAAGGATGACAGTCTTCAGGATACGCCCAAGCGAGTGGCGAAGATGTTTGTTAAGGAGATATTTTCTGGTCTTAATCCTGCGAATAAGCCTTCTGTGTCAGTCTTTGCAAATACTTATGGTTACAAAGACATGCTGATTGAAAAGGATATCTTGGTTCAATCTTCTTGTGAGCATCATTTTCTACCTTTCTTCGGTAAGGCGCATGTTGCATATATACCTAATGATAATGTAATAGGATTATCTAAGATTAATAGAATTGTTGATTATTATTGCAGAAGACCACAGGTGCAAGAGCGTTTGACTCTACAGATTGCTCAGGAGCTGAAGCAAGTCTTAGGAACAGAAGATGTTGCTGTTTACATTGAATCAAAACATATGTGTGTTGCAATGCGAGGAATAAAAGATGATCAACAATTCTATTAATCTTAGATAATCCTATTACATTATCATTAGGTAAATATGC